>JADLIA010000107.1 GCA_020848515.1 Rubrivivax sp.
GCCAAAGTAGGACTCATCGGCCTCGAGTTCACCGGCAAAGGGCGAGCGGGCAGCGCAGTGCTGAGCCAGGCGCAGGCGGATGCGCTGGTAGATGTCATTGGTGCTGCGCACCGACAGGCCGCACAACCGGGCCGCATCGCTGGCGGTCAAGTCAAGGGCAAACAAGCGCAGCAGCTGACGGAACTTGGCTTCGCTGATTTTTGTGCGACGGTAGTACCTGTTTTTCCCAATCATTTCAAGAAGTTAGCATGTGCAAGACACATGTTTGCTTCTTAAGCCCCTAAAATAATATGCCAAACTGGAACTCCGTACTAAACGAAATTAATGCCGCAAAGATTGAAATTGCTAGCACCAGTGCGTTAGATCTAGTTCGGCGTAAATACATAAAGCGGTTGTCTGATTATAGTAAGCGAAATGTCATTGCTTACTACTCGGCTTGGTTGCAACGCGGCCCAAACACTCCGAACCTTTCAATCAACGACTCCGATAAGAATGCTTTCATGGCAACGGTTCATGGCATGGATCGTAATTTGGGTCTTGATCTAATTATTCATACACCTGGTGGCTCAATCGCTGCGGCTGAATCAATCGTTGATTATCTACGCAGAATGTTCGGAACAGATGTTCGGGCAATTGTTCCACAGTTGGCTATGTCTGCAGGGACTATGATCTCCTGCGCGTGCAAAGAAATCGTGATGGGAAAGCAGTCTAATATTGGCCCCATTGACCCCCAGATGAACGGCATGCCTGCTAATGGTGTGCTCTTGGAGTTTGAGCGGGCTGCCAAGGAAGTTAGAAGTGATCCATCTCGTATTGCTGTATGGCAGCCAATCATCGGGAAATATCACCCCTCATTTTTGCAGGAATGTTCCAACGCAATCGCTTGGTCAAAAAGCGTTGTAACCGAGTGGCTTGAGTCAGGGATGTTCGGCGGTGATCCGAAAGCAAAGGCGAAAGCAAAGAAGATCGTTCGTGAGCTTTCTAACTATTCAGGCATGAAGAATCACGGCCGTCACGTCCACATCGACCAGTGCAAGAAACTTGGCCTGAAAGTGACGGATCTAGAGGCAGACCAGCAATTTCAAGATCTCGTTCTCACTGTTCATCATGCGTTCATGCAAACGCTTGGGGAGGCAGCGCATGTTACAAAGATCGTAGAAAATCACGATGGAATTGCGCTCGTCTCAAGCCACGCGTCCCCAGCCACGCGTAACGGCGGCTAACAATTTGCTCAACCGAACGCTTTCGCGCCAGTTAGCTCAAGCTACAAGGGCTTACTCACCTTCGCAAGCAATACCTCTGCTTGGGTTGATCGCGCAGCGATCAATCCAGGAACGGTTTTCTTTTTGGCCAGCAATCAGTTCCCCGCCTTGTGCGTGCAGTGCGCCAATACTTTTTGACAAACGGTGCGGACGGCGTGACTACAAACGGTTATTGACGCTGTCTTTGTCTGGCAGCAAACCCTGATGAAAGACGCGCGCCAAGGGCTCCATTCGTTAGCCGGAAATTGGGCAGTTGCTGGCTGGGGGGCACCAGAGCGATGAGGTCATTGCAAACCGCATGACAACGGAGCCGCGAAACCACGTTGAAGGCTTCCAGCATGTGCTCTGGTGACTACGCCCAAGCGGCCCCGCGCTTCACAGCAGCACCATCCCCGCGTACTTGGCAGCACCCTTGTCAAACGTCACGGTCTGGCGGCAGCCCGCATGCGCCGCCGAGCGCTCGATCAGGCAGTCAGGCCAGTCGGCCTTGCCGGCCTGGAACACGCGCAGCGCGCGAACCACCACGTCCACCCGCTCCACCACGAACTGCTTGGTACGCACCAGCGCGTCCAGGGCGCTGGCCACCTGCGCGTCGGAGAGGGCGTAGCAGGACGTCAGCACCCAGTATAGCTCGACGACGCACACCAGGGGGATGAAGCCGGGGTCGGCGGCGGTCAGCGATTCGATCAGCGCGGTGGCCTTGGCGGACTGGGCCGGTTCGTCCTGCATGATGTAGCGCACCAGCACGTTGGTGTCGAGGCCGGTCACCGCGCTCGCGCTCCCTGGGCGGCGATGGCGGCGTTCATCGCTTCGATAGAGACGGCCTTGCCAGCCTTGCCGAACATTCCCTTGAGTTCGGTCACTTCGCGCGTGACGGCAACGAATTCGTAGCGCCCCGGCGCGATGGGCACGAACTCCACCCGGTCACCCGCATCGACCTGCAGGTCGTTGCGCACACCTACGGGGATGGTGATCTGCCCTTTGGAGCTGATGGTGGCGGTGGTCATTGCGGAACGCTCCTTACCTAAAAGTAAGGCAATTATCCTGGAAACGGCAGTTGACCGCTTGTCATCTTCACGAGAGCCGCAGAAACACTGACTTTCGCTGCTTCGTTGACGCTCACCCGTGGGGTGAACGCGCTACGCGCTCGCCAGCACCGCGCTCGCCGCGCCATGCGGCGTTGCCCCTCCTTGCGCACAGTAGTGCGCCGCGTCGTCGCGTCTTGCCTGGCACGCCGATCACGGCACTGGCGAGCGCGTCCAACTGTCGTTTCTAGGATCATAGAGAACCTGGCGGACTTCAGGCTCCATCGTGCGCCGCAGCCCCTCACCCAGCCTCTCCCCAGCAAAGAAAGGCGAAGGACCCCGTTGCAGTCAGACGCCAATTTCCCCGGTCAACCGGCCATCACCCGCCCCTCCCCACTCAAAAACGCCACCCGCACCGCCTGCCCCGGGTACAGGCGCGCGACCGCAGCGCGGTAGCGAGCGAGTTGCTCTTGCAGCGCCTCGTCGCGCTCCGGGTGCGCGGCGCTCTTGTAGTCCAGCACCCACCAGGCTTCGGGGCCGTGGGGGCCGGCGCGGCGGCGCAGCAGGCGGTCGATGCGCAGGCGCTGGCCCTGGTGCACCAGCTCGACTTCGTTGAAGGCTTCGAGCACTTCGTCGACGCCCCAAGCCCAGGCGGCTTCGCCCGTCAGGATGCGGCGGGCCAGAGCCTCGGCGCGCTGGGTCTGATCGGGGCCAAGGGCCCAGCGGCGGGCGGCCTGGGCGGCGCGCTCGGGGCGCCAGCCGGCGCTGCTCTCGGCGTGCTCCAGCAGCCAGTGCATGGCCTGGCCGATGCGGGCGGCTTCGTCCTTCTCCGGCGCCTCGGTTGCTTCTGTTTCGATAGCTGCTCGCGCTGTCCAGTCAAGCGCCGGCGGCAGTTCAAGCAGGTCAAATGGGGCAGACGCGGAAGCGGGCGCGGTGGCGCTGGGCGATTCGGCCGGCGCGTCCAGCGCATCGGCCAGCGGCTGCACGCGCTGCCACCAGCTGCTGGCGGGTTTCTGATGGGGCACGAAGGACGACAGCACCAGGCGCTGGCGCGCGCGGGTCATGGCGACGTACAGCACGTGCAGTTCTTCGCGCTCGTCGGCGGCGCGCTCGGTGGTGGCCAGATCGGCCACGCCGGGCGGTGGGTGCGTGCTGCTGGCCAGAAACACCAGGCGCTCGGGCGCGCTTGCCGAGCCGGGCCAGTCCATCAGCACGGCGGGTTCGCTCTTGGGCTTGCGGGCCGAGGCGGCGTCGAGCAGCAGCACCTCATCGGCTTCCAGCCCCTTGGCGCCGTGCACGGTGAGCAGTTGCACCGCCGCGGGTGCGGCACTGCGCGGCGCATCGGGGCTGCGCCGGCGCAGGGCGCGCAGCCACTGATAGGCGGTGACAAAGCGCCCGCCCTGCACCTGCAGCGCGGCGGCCAGCAGGGCGCGCAGCTGGGCCAGCACGTGTGCGCGCTCGGGCACGGGGGCGGCGGCGGCAAAACGCGCCAGCACGTCGCGCTGGTGGTAGATGGCTTGTAGCGCGTCGTGCGGCGGCAGCGTCAGCAGCCACTGGCGGCACTGCATCAAATCGGCGTGCAGCGCCCGTCCATCAAGTGCTACAAACTCTGTTTTTGATAGCAATTCAAGCCAGCTGGGGCGCGGCTGGCCGGCGGCTTGCGCGGCCTGGGCGGCCAGCGCCAGGCGCGTGAGATCGTCGTCGCCCAGGCCGAACAGCGGCGACTTGAGGGCGCGCGCCAGCATCAGGTCGTGGCCGGGCGAGAGCAGCGCATCGACCAGCGCCAGCACGTCCAGCACGGCGGGCTGCTCGGCCAGTTTCTGCTTTTCGGGCTGCTCGCTGGGTAGGCCCAGGCGGCGCAGTTCGCGCTGCAACAGGCCCAGCGGCTCGCGGGTACGGGCCAGCACCATCAACTGCTGCGGTGGCACGCCGGCGGCGATGCGCGCGGCGATCCAGCGCGCGGCCTGCTGGCATTCAAGCTGGCGCAGGGATTCTTCGGGCTCGACGGCGGGGGTGGTCAGGCTGTCGCGCCAGGGCAGATCGGGGGCTTTGGCCGCGCTGCCCTTGGGCGATGCGGGCGGGCGCGGGATGGCCGGCAGCGCCGCCATCTGGCCGCTGTCATCGGATTGGGTGCTGTGGCGGCGAAAGCCGCTGATCTGGCCCGCGTCCTGCGCCTGCTGCATGACGGTGTTGACGGCGCCGAGCACGGCGGGGGCGTTGCGGCGCGTGTGGTCGGTGGCCAGGCGCTCGCCGCCCAGCGCCTGCACGATGAAGTCTTGCGCGGCGGCAAACACCTGCGGGTCGGCGCGGCGAAAGCGGTAGATGCTTTGCTTGGGGTCGCCCACGATGAACACGCTGGGCGCGGCCTGCCCGCCGCCGGCGCCGCCATAGCCCGACAGCCAGGCGTGCAGCGCCTGCCATTGCAGCGGGTTGGTGTCCTGAAACTCGTCGATCAGCAGGTGGCGGATGCGCGCATCCAGCCGCTGCTGCACCCAGGCCGACAGCTCGTGATTGGCCAGCAGTTGCAAGGCGGCGCGCTCGATGTCGGGTATGTCGATCCAGCCGCGTGCGCGCTTGAGCTCGGCAAAGCAGTCGATCAGCGCGCGCGTCAGGCGCACCATGCGCTGGTGGTGCTGGCGGGCATTGTGCTGCTGCTCGGCAGCCAGCAGCGCGAGCAGTTCCTCTTCGGCCTGCTGCGCGGCCGGGTATGCCTTCAGGTGCTGGGTCAGGCGGTCCTCGTCGGCCACAAAAAACGCCTTGCGCAGCCGGGCCAGGCGCGCCGCGCCATCACTCTCAAGCAAAAAGGCCTGCACCACCGCGTCGGCCGCGTTCCGGGGCGTCTTGTTTTTCTCCACCCCCAGCGCGCTGGACCAGGCATGCCAGCGCGCATGGGCCGCGTCGGTCAGCAGGTTGTCGGTCGGATCGTCAAAACCCGCAAACTGCGGATATAGGCTGGCGGCGCTGGCCACCGCCTCATCCACAGCCCCCGCCGCATCGGCCAGCGCAAATTCCACGCGCCGCGCCAGCGCGCCTTCCAGCGCCTGATGCGCGTTGTGGCGGCCCAGCTCGGCCACCAGCGCCAGGTAGTCGGCACGCAGGGCGGCGTCGCCATCGACCGCCCGCAGAAAGGGCCGCCAGACCTCGGCCACGGCGTCTTCGTCGTCTTCCAGCAGCTCGTAGCGCAGGGGCAGGCCCAGGTCATCCAGCAGCGCCAGCGGCACGCTTTGCAGCAGCGCGGCAAACCAGCTGTGAAAGGTGCGGATCTGCACCGGGCGGCCCTGGGCGAGTAGGTTTTGATACAAATTTGATAGCTGTTTGCGCTGATCTGGCAAGCGTTGGGGCTCGATTCCTCTTGCAATCAGTTCGGCGTCTAGGCGCGCCTGCCACTGCGCGGGCGACTCGTCTGCACGCGGCCGAGCAAAGTCGGCCAGCCACTGCTGCAGGCGCTCGCGCATCTCGCCTGCCGCCTTCTTGGTGAAGGTGATGGCCAGAATTTCGTGCGACGCGCTGCCCGCCAGCAGCGCGCGCAGGATGCGCGAGACCAGCACCCAGGTCTTGCCCGCGCCGGCGCAGGCCTCCACCGCCACGCTGCGGCGCGGATCGCAGGCCACCGCATAAAACTGCTCGCGCGTGCAGGGCTGGCCGTTGTGTTCGTAGGCGGGTGCGTTCATCTTGGCCTGACGGTACAAGTTGCAGACGGGATCCGGCATGCAGCGTGACCAGAGGCCGCGGAGCAGGCCATGCCAGCAGCAGCCGTGGCCGGGGTTTCCCTGGCCACTGGCTGCGCCCCCTCGAGGGGGGAGGCGCAACAGCGCGCAGCGCGTGAAGCCACGGGGGTGGGCGTCATCCCCAGAAATCCTTGCGACACAGGCCGCGCACCTCGCACCAGTCGCACACGCTGCCCTCGCCCAACGCGGGCAGGGGCGCGCCGGCGGCGATCTGCGTCATGTCGCGCTCTATGCCTTCGTACAGCTGGGCGGCGCGCTCGGCCAGATCGGGCAGTTCGTGCAGCTTGGGCTCGCCGCGTTCGGGCAGGTTGAGGTAGGCGGCGCGCGGCGCGTCCAGGCCCGACAGCAGGGCATAGAAGGGCAGCTGCGTGTCTTCGCTGCCCGCTTTGACACGGGCGCTGGTTTTTTCACCCCGCTCGGTCTTGTAGTCGATCAGCAGCGGCGCCCCGTGGGCGTCGCGGTCGATGCGGTCGATGCGCCCGCGCAGCTGTAGCGTGCCGCAGGGGCCGCTGCGCTCCACCTCGGCGGCGGCAAAGGCAAAGCCGTCGGCCTCGTGGTCGGCCAGCCAGTTCAGATAGGCATCGCGCAGCGCCGGCCAGGCGGCGGCAAAGGGCATGAATTCGCTGGGCTCGAAGGAGCCGTCCAGCGTCTGCGCCGTCACCTGCTGGGCGGCCTGCTCGATCAGCGCCACGCGGTCGGCGCCGGGGCTGGCGGCCAGCGCGGTGTGAAAGGCGGCCAGCACCGCGTGCAGCCAGATCCCCCAGTCGCGCTTGTCCACGTCCAGGTCCAGCTCGTCATCGCCCTGCAACCCCAGCTGGCGCAGCGCGAAGAAGCGGTACGGGCATTCGCGCAGCTGCTGATAGCGGCTGGCGCTGAGCGGCTGCGTGGGCAGCGGCGCGCCGCTGGGCCGCGGGCGTTCGGTGGGCGCGGCGGCCACGCTGCGGGGCGTGCGCGGATCGGGCGCATCGACCACGCCGGCCGAAGCGCCTGGATTCAGCGCGAAGTCCAGCGCCAGCACCAGCGGCGAGGCCAGCAGCGACTGGCCGCTGTCGTCGCCGTGGCGCCACAGCACGTCGAGCTGTGGCGCGCCCAGCGCCAGCACCCAGGCCGCGGCCTGTTCGCGCTGCAGATCGGCGCGGGTGGGCAGGTGCAGGGCGGCGCGCTGCGCGTCGCTCCAGGGGCCGGGCGGCTCGGGCGCGGCGGGCAGGCGCTGCTCGTCGGCGCCGGGCAGCACCACGGCGGCAAACGGGCGTGCCAGCAGCTGCGCCAGCGGCAGCACCACCACGGCGGGCGCGCCAATCTGTGGGGCACGGTAGCTGGCGGCTTCCAGCGCCTCGCTGACCCAGCGCGTGAACTCGCCCAGCCCCATGCGGCGCTGCGCCGGTGGCCAGTCGCGCCAGGCCGAGCCGTGCGCGTCGTCCAGCGCCAGCGCCTCGATCAGGGCGCTGCCAGCGGCGTCCTGCGCCAGCAGCGGCCACAGGCCGCAGCCCTGCAGCAGCGCGCGCACATCGGCCAGCCAGCGCGTCAGCGGGCGCGGCGCGGCCAGCGGCGCGCGCAGCGCCTCGATCTGCGTGGTGAGCGGCTGGCCCTGGGTGATCTGCGCGGCCTGCGCCCAGCCGCGCACGGCGCGCTGGCGCAAGGCGTGCTCCAGCGCGGCGACGGCGCCGCCGTCAAAGGCCGGCGCCAGCTTGAGCCAGTCCAGCACGGCATCGGTGCTGGCGGCCGGCGCGCAGGCGCGCAGCGCGGCCATCAGCGCGGCGCCGGCGTGGGTGGTGGACAGGCGCCAGCCGGTTTCGTCGTGCAGCGCCGCGCCCGCCTGCACGCCGCGCGCGGCCAGCAGGGCGTTGATGCGGCGCGTCAGGCCGCGGTCGGTGGCCACCAGCGCAACCGGCGTGCGGCCGGCGTGCAGGTGGCGCAGCACGCAGGCGGCGGCGCGCTCGGCCTCGTCTTCGGCGTCCAGGCAGCGGTGCAGCGCAACGGCCGCGCCCGGCGCGGGCGCGTCAAACGCCAGCAGCACGGCTTTTTCGCTCAGGTGCTCGGCCAGGTGGGTGGTCAGCGCATCGGTCTGCAGGCCCGGCACGATCACCAGCGCGTCCAGCGCGGCGGTGGTGCGCGGGGCAAACAACACGTCGCTGGCGTAGTCCGAATGCGCGGCCCAGGCGATGGCGATGTGCGCCAGCCGGCTCTCCAGCGCCAGCGGCCCGCTGGCGGCCGCCGGCAACGCGGCGCGGGCGCGCTCGGCCCAGTCGGGGCGCAGCGCCGGCGGCAGGCTGGCGGCCAGCCGGCCCAGCAGGCTGGCCTGCTCCAGCAGCGGGCCGGCCAGGGCGGTGCGCTGGCTGGCCAGGCCGGCGCCTTCCAGCAAGGTGGCGGCGGTGAGCAAATCGCGCGCGGGGTCGAACACCAGATCGTGCGGGCCGGGCACGAACAGGCCGGCACGCTCGGCCCAGCTGCGCGTGGTCTCGAAGCGCGGCGCGAAACTGTCCGGAAACTGCGCCGCCCACAGGCGCGCGGCCAGCGGCAGCAGCTGGGCATAGGGCAGCAGCACCACGCTGCGCGCCGGGTGCGCCGCCAGCTGGTGCAATTGCTGGCGCACCTCGGCCAGCAGCGCGCGCCAGGGCGCCGGCGCGGCAGCGGCGCCCAGGGGTTCATCGCCAACAGCTATGGCATTCATAGCGATCGGCGATGCCGCGCGGCAAACGGGGGCATGGGGCTTTCTGTCACAATCCGGGCTACTTTATCCGCTTGGATCACCCCGTTTCTCAAGGATGCCCGATGGCCAGTGACCTGATCAAACACGTGAGCGACAGCTCCTTCGAAGCCGACGTCCTGAAGTCCGACAAGCCGGTGCTGGTGGACTTCTGGGCCGAATGGTGCGGCCCCTGCCGCGCCATCGCCCCCACGCTGGACGAGCTGGCCGGCGCCTACGACGGCAAGCTGCAGATCGCCAAGATCAACGTCGACGACAACCGCGCCGTGCCGGCCAAGTTCGGCATCCGCGGCATTCCCACGCTGATGGTGTTCAAGAACGGCCAGCTGGCGGCCACCAAGGTGGGCGCGCTGACCAAGGCGCAACTGACGCAGTTCATCGACCAGCAACTGGCCTGAGCGGCCGTCGGCAGCCGGCGGCGCCCACGCCCCGGCCGACGGCGCGATTTTTCCTGCCATAATCCCTCCTCGAAAGCGGACCCACAGGTAAGGGTTCGCCGGTGCCCCGGTCACGGGGCGCCCGTTCCGGAGCCTCGTTTCTGCTGGCTCCGACAGCCTCCCCAGCTTCCTCGCCATTTTTCAGCCCCCCTTGGTCTGGCCGATCCACATTCCAGGATCGATGTCCACCGCAAGACGCCGATTGCCATGCACCTGAACGAACTCAAAGTACTGCACGTGTCCGAACTGCTCAAGCAGGCCGAGGCGCTGGAGATCGACAACGCCAGCCGCATGCGCAAGCAGGAGCTGATGTTCGCCATCATCAAAAAGCGCGCCAAGGGCGGCGAGCAGGTGTTTGCCGACGGCGTGCTGGAGATCCTGCCCGACGGCTTCGGCTTTCTGCGCAGCCCCGACACCAGCTACACCGCCAGCACCGACGACATCTACATCAGCCCCAGCCAGGTGCGCCGCTTCAACCTGCACACCGGCGACATGATCGAGGGCGAGGTGCGCATTCCCAAGGATGGCGAGCGCTATTTCGCCCTGACCAAGCTGGACGCCGTCAACGGCGACGCGCCCGAGAAGAACAAGCACAAGGTGATGTTCGAGAACCTCACCCCGCTGTTCCCGCGCGAGCAGATGCGGCTGGAGCGTGACAACTTCAAAGGCGACGAAAACATCACCGGCCGCATCATCGACGTCATCGCGCCCATCGGCAAGGGCCAGCGTGCGTTGATCGTGGCGCCGCCCAAGAGCGGCAAGACGGTGATGATGCAGACCATCGCGCACGCCATCAGCGCCAACTACCCGGACAGCCACATGATGGTGCTGCTGGTCGACGAACGCCCCGAGGAAGTGACCGACATGCAGCGCTCGGTCAAGGGCGAGGTGATTGCCTCCACCTTCGACGAGCCGGCGGCGCGCCACGTGCATGTGGCCGAGATGGTGATCGAGCGCGCCAAGCGCCTGGTCGAGCTCAAGAAAGACGTGGTGATCCTGCTCGACTCCATCACCCGCCTGGCACGCGCCTACAACAACGTGGTGCCCTCCAGCGGCAAGGTGCTGACCGGCGGCGTCGACGCCAACGCCCTGCACCGCCCCAAGCGCTTTCTGGGCGCGGCGCGCAACGTCGAGGAAGGCGGCAGCCTGACCATCATCGCCACCGCCCTGATCGATACCGGCAGCCGCATGGACGAGGTGATCTTCGAGGAATTCAAGGGCACCGGCAACAGCGAAATCCACCTGGACCGCCGCCTGTACGAAAAGCGCGTGTTCCCCAGCATCCAGCTCAACCGCTCGGGCACGCGGCGCGAGGAGCTGCTGCTGGCGCCCGAGGTGCTGCAAAAGACCCGCATCCTGCGCCAGTTCATGTACAACATGGACGAGATCGAGGCGATGGAGATGGTCATCAAGAGCATGAAGGC
>JADLIA010000108.1 GCA_020848515.1 Rubrivivax sp.
CCAAGCAGGCCGTCGCCTACCGCCAGATGTCGCTGCTGCTGCGCCGTCCGCCGGGCCGCGAAGCCTACCCGGGCGACGTGTTCTACCTGCACTCGCGCCTGCTGGAGCGCGCCGCGCGCGTCAACGCCGACTACGTCGAAGCCTTCACCAAGGGTGAGGTCAAGGGCAAGACCGGCTCGCTCACCGCCCTGCCCATCATCGAGACGCAGGCCGGCGACGTGTCCGCCTTCGTGCCGACCAACGTGATTTCGATCACCGACGGCCAGATCTTCCTGGAAACCAACCTGTTCAACGCCGGCATCCGCCCCGCCATCAACGCCGGTATCTCGGTGTCGCGCGTGGGTTCGGCGGCGCAGACCAACTGGATCAAGGGCCTGTCCGGCGGTATCCGTACCGACCTGGCGCAGTACCGCGAACTGGCGGCCTTCGCGCAGTTTGCCTCCGACCTCGACGAAGCCACCCGCAAGCAGCTCGACCGCGGCGCGCGCGTGACCGAACTGCTCAAGCAGCCCCAGTACAGCCCGCTGCCGATCAGCCTGATGGGCGCTTCGCTGTTCGCCGTCAACAAGGGCTTCATGGACGACGTGGACGTCAAGAAGATCCTGTCGTTCGAGTCCGGCCTGCACGGCTACCTGAAGGACAAGCACGCGGCGCTGCTCGACACCCTCGAAAAGCACGGTGCCAAGTGGGACCCCAAGCCCGCCAAGGATTCCGACAGCGACGACAAGAAGGCCTTCAAGAAGCTGTGCATCGACGCCGAAGCCGAGCTGACCTCCGCCATCCAGGCCTTCAAGAAGACCTTCGCCTGAAGCCCTGACTCAAGGAGGCTGAAACAATGGCAGTCGGTAAGGAAATTCGCGGCAAGATCAAATCGGTGGAAAACACCAAGAAGATCACCAAGGCCATGGAAATGGTGGCCGCGAGCAAGATGCGCAAGGCGCAGGACCGCATGCGCGCGGCTCGTCCCTATGCCGAGAAGGTCCGCAACATCGCGAGCCATCTGGGCGAGGCCAACCCCGAGTACGTGCACCCCTTCATGCGCAGCCATGACGCGAAGCAGGCCGGCCTGATCGTGGTGACCACCGACAAGGGTCTGTGCGGCGGCATGAACACCAACGTGCTGCGCGCCGTCACCGGCAAGCTGCGCGAGCTGCAGGACGCCGGCACGCAGGCGCAGGCCGTGGCCATCGGCAGCAAGGGCCTGGGCTTTCTGACGCGCATCGGCGCCAAGGTGGTGTCGCAGGTCACCCAGCTGGGCGACACGCCCCACCTGGAAAAGCTGATCGGCCCGGTCAAGGTGCTGCTCGACCAGTACGAAAAGGGTGAGCTGAACGCGGTCTATCTGGCCTACACCCGCTTCATCAACACCATGAAGCAGGAGTCGGTCATCGAGCAGTTGCTGCCGCTGTCGGCCGAGAAGATGCAACAGGAAACCCACGACAGCGGCAAGCAGCTGGCCTGGGACTACCTGTACGAGCCTGATGCGCAGACGGTCATCGACGACCTGCTGGTGCGCTACGTCGAGGCGCTGGTGTACCAGGCCGTGGCCGACAACATGGCCTCCGAGCAGTCGGCCCGCATGGTGGCCATGAAGGCTGCCACCGACAACGCGGGCAACGTGATCAACGAGCTCAAGCTGGTCTACAACAAGACCCGCCAGGCGGCGATCACCACGGAGCTGACCGAGATCGTCGCCGGTGCCGCCGCCGTCTGACCCCGTTCACACACGAATCAAATCATTGGAGCAAGACATGGCTCAAGTTCAAGGAAAAATCGTTCAGTGCATCGGCGCCGTGGTCGACGTGGAGTTTCCGCGCGACCAGATGCCCAAGGTGTACGACGCGCTCAAGATGGAAGGCTCGGCGCTGACGCTGGAAGTGCAGCAGCAGCTGGGCGACGGCGTGGTGCGCACCATCGCGCTGGGCTCCTCCGACGGCCTGCGCCGCGGCATGATGGTGACCAACACCGACCAGCCGATCACGGTGCCCGTGGGGCCGGCCACGCTGGGCCGCATCATGGACGTGCTGGGCAACCCGATCGACGAGCGCGGCCCGGTCAGCCAGGCGCAGACCGCCCCCATCCACCGCAAGGCCCCGAGCTACGACGAGCTCAGCCCGTCGCAGGAATTGCTGGAAACCGGCATCAAGGTGATCGACCTGATCTGCCCGTTCGCCAAGGGCGGCAAGGTGGGTCTGTTCGGCGGCGCCGGTGTGGGCAAGACCGTGAACATGATGGAGCTCATCAACAACATCGCCAAGGCGCACTCGGGTCTGTCCGTGTTCGCTGGCGTGGGCGAGCGTACCCGTGAGGGCAACGACTTCTACCACGAGATGAGCGACTCCAAGGTCGTGGTGCAGGAAGATCTGAGCCAGTCCAAGGTGGCCATGGTCTACGGCCAGATGAACGAGCCCCCGGGCAACCGTCTGCGCGTGGCCCTGACCGGTCTGACCATTGCGGAATCGTTCCGTGACGAAGGCCGTGACGTGTTGTTCTTCGTGGACAACATCTATCGCTACACGCTGGCCGGTACCGAGGTGTCCGCCCTGCTGGGCCGCATGCCCTCCGCCGTGGGCTACCAGCCGACGCGGGCCGAGGAAATGGGTCGCCTGCAGGAGCGCATCACCTCCACCAAGGTGGGCTCGATCACCTCGATCCAGGCCGTGTACGTGCC
>JADLIA010000109.1 GCA_020848515.1 Rubrivivax sp.
CAGCGCAAAAATCACGAACCAGACGAACGACCAGTTGGCGATGGTGCCGCCCAGAAACGTCCAGTCCACCGCACTGCAGTCGCCGCTGCCCTTGAAGATCATCGGGATGGCGCGCTTGAGCGGAAAGGATTCGATCATGCCGTACAGGTCGCGCCCGCAGGTGGCCAGCTCGGGCGGGTTCCACTGCAGCCAGCTCTGGCGCGCTGCGGTGAAGGCGCCAAATCCCGCCATGCCCACCGCCAGCAGGCCCCACAGGCGCTGCAGCGCCCGCCGACCCGACAGCGCCGCCAGCGCGCAGCAGACGCCGACGATGATCAGGGCGTAGCGCTGCACGATGCACATCGGGCAAGGGTCCAGCCCCACGACGTTCTGCAGGTAAAGGATGCCGAACGCCAGCATGGCGGCGCAGAGGGCGGCGATGGTGGCAAACACCAGCCGGGGACGGGCAAACAGAGAATCGATCACGATGGGGAACGGGAAGAGAGGGCTGAACCAGTACGGGCCCTGGGCTGGAGTGCGCCAGCCCGCCACAAGTTCCGCAGCGGCGCCCGGGCCGGGCCTCGGCAGGCCGCAGACAACTATGATTTTCATAGCTGCTCGCGCTTGCCCATAAAGCGCCTGGGGCCCATTTTATCCACAAGCTCGGCGCCGCATGCGCGATCCGGATAATGGCGCCATGTCCGAAGTCACGCCCCCCGCCCACCGGCCCGAAGACAGCACCGACACGCCGCGGCGCCAGCGCAGCATCCAGTCGATCGAGGTCGGCATGCGCGTGCTGGACGTGCTGACCGAGGCCGGCCAGGCCCTGCCGCTCAAGGAAGTGGCGCAGCGTGCCGCCATGCCGCCGGGCAAGGCGCACCCGTACCTGGTCAGCTTCATGAACGTCGGGCTGGTCAAGCAGCACCCGCTGACCGGCCTGTACGAGCTGGGGCCGAAGGCGCTGCAGCTCGGCCTGGCGGCGCTGGAGCAGCTCGACCCGCTGACCGAAGCCAGCGGCGAAGCGGCGCAGCTGGCCGCCGACTCCGGCCTGTCGGTGGCGCTGGTGGTGCGCGGCAACCTGGGACCCACGGTGGTGCGGCTGGACGAGCCGCGCTACCCGCTGCACATGAACCTGCGCGTGGGCACCGTGATGTCCATGCTGGGCACCGTCACCGGGCGCGTGTTTGCCGCCTTTCTGCCCGACGCGATGGTGCGCGCCATGGTGGCGGGCGAACAGGAACGCGTGATCGGCGGCCGCAGCGGCGCCGGTGTGGCGCGGCCGCAGGGCGGGCTGGGCTGGCTGGACAGCCCGGAGATCCAGCGCACGCTGGCCGACATCCGCACGCTCGGCGTCGGCAGCGGCGTGGGGCTGCCGCTGCCGGGCGTCAACACCCTGAGCGCACCGGTGTTCGACGGCGACGGCACCATGGTGCTGGCGATTTCGGTGATCGGGCCGCATGGCGTGTTCGACCCCGATCCGCACGGCCCCATTGCGGCCCTGTTGCGCGCGTCGGCCGCGCGCGTGTCGGAGCGCCTGGGCGCGCGCGCCGGGCACAGCCGCGCCTGAGGCGGCACCGGCCTTGGCCGCGGCGGCGCCCCGGCCCTGCGTCAGGACCGCTACGCACCCCGGCAGGCGGGGTGGCGAGCCTGCATCAGTCTTGCACAGACCCGTCCCTCAGGCCGGGTCGAGCCGGCCGCGCGCGCCTGGCCCGACGCCGCGCCGGTGCGCCCGCCAACACCGGTTGTCTTGCGGACAAATTAGATATTGATAAATCCATTATCTTTAGCTAAAATCGCGCCATCGTTTCACAGACCGGAGACCACCCCATGTCCGAGAAGAAATTCGCCTCCCACGCCGACGTCGAAGAAAAGCAGATCAGTTGGGACAAGCTGAGCGACAACGCCTACGCCTACACCGCCGAAGGCGACCCCAACACCGGCGTCATCATCGGCGACGACGGCGTGATGATCATCGACGCCACCGCCACCCCCGTGGCGGCGCAGGGCGTCATCAGGAAGATCCGCGAGATCACCGACAAGCCCATCAAGTACGTGGTGCTGACGCACTACCACGCGGTGCGCGTGCTGGGCGCGTCGGGCTACAAGAACGAAGGGCTGGAGCAGATCATCGCCAGCCAGGACACCTGGGACCTGATCGTCGAGCGCGGCCAGCAGGACATGGATTCCGAGATCGGGCGCTTTCCGCGCCTGTTCCAGGCGGTGGAAAGCGTGCCCGGCCTGACCTGGCCGACCATGACCTTCACCGGCCAGATGACCGTGTGGCTGGGCAAGCTGGAAGTCAAGATCCAGCAGATCGGCCGCGGCCACACCAAGGGCGACACCATCGTCTACCTGCCGAGCCAGAACATCTGCTTCTCGGGCGATCTGGTCGAAGCCGACGCCGCCTGCTACTCGGGCGACGCCTACCTGTCGGAGTGGCCGCAGACGCTGGAGCGGCTGGCCGCCATGAAGTTCGACAAGCTGGTGCCCGGCCGTGGCCCCACCCTGATGACGTCCGAGGCGGTGCAGAAAGGCCTGGCCTACACGCGCGACTACGTCGGCACCCTGTACCAGGCGGCGCAACAGGCCGTGGCCCAGGGCAAGGACCTGAAGGCCACCATGGCGCACGCGCGCCAGCTGATGGACCCGAAGTTCGGCCACGTCTTCATCTACGAGCACTGCCTGCCGTTCAACGTCACGCGCGCCCACGACGAAGCCAGCGGCATCCGCGATCCGCGCATCTGGACCGCCGAGCGCGACCGGCAGATGTGGCACGCGCTGCAGGATTGATCGCCCAAATACTATCGTTCTGATAGCTGCTGGCGCACGCCATACAAGCGCCAGCGGCTGATTTATCACTTCATCGAAGACCATCCACCGAGGAGACAGACGGTGCAAAAGACCTTCACCTACCCCAAGTTCGACTTCGTGCGCCCGCCCGAGCTGGCCGACGGCAAGCCGGGTCACTACCCGATCGTCGTGGTCGGTGCCGGCCCGGTGGGCCTGAGCGCCGCCATCGACCTGGCCCAGCTCGGCCAGGACGTGCTGCTGCTGGACAACGACGACACCGTCTCCATCGGCTCGCGCGGCGTGTGCTATGCCAAGCGCGCGCTGGAGGTGCTCGACCGCATGGGCTGCGGCGACAAGTTCGTCGACAAGGGCGTGAGCTGGGACGTCGGCCGCACCTTCCTGCGCGAAGGCGAAGTGTTCAACTTCAACCTGCGCCCCGAGGCCGACCACCACCGCCCGGGCATGATCAACCTGCAGCAGTACTACCTTGAGGAATACCTGATCGAGCGCGCCCGCCAGCTGCCGCAGTTGCAGATGCGCTTCAAGAACAACGTGATCTCGGTGGTGCCGGGCGCCGACAAGGTCACCGTGCGTGTGGAAACGCCCGACGGCCCCTACTCGCTCACCACCGACTGGCTGGTGGTGGCCGACGGCGCGCGCAGCCCGATCCGCACCATGATGGGGCTGGACATCGAGGGCAAGATCTTCATGGACCGCTTCCTGATCGCCGACGTGGTGATGAAGGCCGACTTCCCGGCCGAACGCTGGTTCTGGTTCGACCCGCCCTTCCACCCCAACCAGAGCGTGCTGCTGCACAAACAGGCCGACAACGTCTGGCGCATCGACTTCCAGCTCGGCTGGCAGGCCGACCCGGTGGAAGAGCGCAAGCCCGAGAACGTGATCCCGCGCATCAAGGCCATGCTGGGCGACGAACGCGAATTCGAGCTCGAATGGGTCAGCATCTACACCTTCCAGTGCCGGCGCATGAACAGCTTCAACCACGGGCGCGTGCTGTTCGTCGGCGACGCCGCGCACCAGGTGTCGCCCTTCGGCGCCCGCGGCGCCAACAGCGGCATCCAGGACACCGACAACCTGGTCTGGAAGCTCAAGCTGGTGATGGACGGCAAGGCGCCGCCCACCCTGCTGGACAGCTACACCGAAGAGCGCGGCTTCGCGGCGGACGAGAACATCATGAACTCGACCCGTTCGACCGACTTCATCACACCCAAGAGCAACACCAGCCGCACCTTCCGCAACGCGGTGCTGGAGCTGGCAGCGCAGCACCCGTTCGCCCGGGCGCTGGTCAATTCGGGGCGGCTGTCGGTGCCCAGCTGGCTGGCCAGCTCCAGCTTGAACACGCCCGACACCGACGCTTTCCAGGGCCAGATGATCCCCGGCGCGCCGATGGCCGACGCCCCCGTGCGGACCGCCGGCGGCGACGGCTGGCTGCTGCACCAGGTCGGCAACCGCTTCCAGGCGCTGCACTACGTGGACGACGCCGCCGCGCTCGACACGGACACCACCCGGGCGCTGAGTCAGCTGGCCAGCCACGGCATCGACGTCGAACCCATCGTGGTGGCTCGCCGGGGCCAGGCACCGGCCGGCATCCGGACCCTGATCGATGGCAAGGGCTGCATGGCCCAGCGTTACGACCTCCAACCCGGCACCACCTACCTGCTGCGCCCCGACCAGCATGTGGCCGCGCGCTGGCGCACCCTGAACGCCGCCAGCGTCAAGGCCGCCTTGGCACGCGCCACCGGCAACACCTGAGCCCCGAACCCCAGGAGACACGCACCATGCCCCTGAACACCCAACCCAACTTCAGCGAAGCCGGCCGCCGCTACTTTCAGGCCTACTCGCCTGGCGACGACTTCTACGAAGCGCTGATCGACACCCACCGCGACCTGAGCGACGAGCAGAGCGCCATGGTCAACGCGCGCCTGATCCTGCTGCTGGCCAACCACATCGGCGACATCGGCATCCTGCGCCAGGCCATGCAGATCGCGCGCGAAGGCGTATAACCGCGCCACCCCCAACCATTGACCCAAGCAAGGAGACTCCCATGAGCATGCTGAAAGGCGTCCACCACGTGGCCTATCGCTGCAAGAACGCCAAGGAAACCGTCGAGTGGTACAAGAAGTACCTGGACGCCGAGTTCGTGCTGGCCATCGCCGAAAACGAAGTGCCTTCGACCAAGGAGCCCGACCCCTACATGCACATCTTCATCGACCTGGGCGGCGGCAACATCCTGGCCTTCTTCGAGCTGCCCACCCGGGCGCCGATGATCGCGCCCTCGGACGCCAACACCCCGTCCTGGACCCAGCACCTGGCGATCAAGGTCGACAGCCTGGACACCATGATGAAGGCCAAGGCGCGACTGGAAGCCGACGGCATCGAGGTGATCGGCCCGACCGACCACACCATCTTCAAGTCGATCTACTTCCGCGACCCATCGGGCCACCGGCTGGAGCTGGCCGTCAACACCGCCACGCCCGAAATGGACAAGGCGCTCGACGACGTGAAGTGGGACATGCTGGAGGAATGGGACCGCACCAAGAAGGCCCCCACCCACGCCCGCTGGATGCACGACGGCAGCGGCCGCGTCGGCCCGCACTGAGCCGATCCACGATCCGCCAGACCCCGACGAGAGCGGCAGCCCGATCGCTGCCGCTATTTTTTTCATAGCTACTGGCGCTTGCCACGCGCCGCTCAGCTCCCCTGCCCCGCCGTGGGCAGGAAGGCATCCGAGAAGCAGAACTGCTCGCCCAGGCCATGCGCGATGAAGTCGGGCACCGCCGCCTCGACCATCCGGGTGGAGCCGCAGGCATAGACCTCGTAGCCGGTCAGATCGGGGTGATCGGCCAGCAGCGCCTGGTGCACGAACCCGCGCCGGCCCGGCCAGGGGTCGTCCGGCGCCAGATCGGACAGCACCGGCACGTAGCGGAAGTTCGCATGGCGCTCCTGCCACTGCGCCAGCAGGTCCTGCAGGTACAGATCCTCCTGCGAACGCACGCCCCAGTACAGCTCGATCGGGCGGCGAATGCCGCGGCGGAAGGCGTCTTCCAGAATGCTCTTGATGGGTGCGAACCCGGTCGCCCCGGCGATCATCAGGATCGGGCGCTCGCTGTCGCGCAGGGTGAAGCGGCCGATCGGCCCTTCGAAGTCGACCACGTCGCCTTCCTTCATGGCTTCGAACACGTGGGTGGTGAAGCGCCCGCCCTCGATCAACCGCACGTGCAGCTCGATCAGGTTGTCGGTCGGCAGCGGAAAGGGTTGCGCCGGATCGGCCGGCGCGTTGGCGAACGAAAACGCCCGCTTGGCACCGTCTTCCAGGATGATGTTGATGTACTGCCCGGCGGTGAAAGGCAGCGTCTGGCCGGCCGGCAGCGCCAGGACCACCCGCATCACCGTGGGTGAAATGCGCTCCAGCCGCTGCACCCTTGCCTGCAGGTGGCGCAGTTCGCTGGCTTCGTCGCGCGCCAGCGTGGCCACACCTTCGACCTCGATCTCCACGTCTTCCAGCGCCACGGCGCAGCACATCAGGGCCTGGCCGCGCGCCCGCATGGCCGGGGTCAGCACCGCGTCCTGGTATGCACCCAGGTCCACCTTGCCGTTGAGCACGGTGCAGACACACACGCCGCAGCCGCCTGCGCGGCAGTCGTAGGGCAAGGCGAGCTCGGCGCGCAGGCCGGCGTCCAGCAGGGTTTCGCCGGCGCGCGCCATCACGCGCGCCGGGCCGGGGTGGATGGTCAATTGCCGCGGCGCATGGGCGCTGCGCCGCAGGGTCAGCCACGGCAGCATCACACCAAACGCGGTGCTGCCGACCAGCAGCACCCAGACCGCGCCCATGGCACCGGACTGAATCAGCGGAAACACCGTCAGCAGGAACCAGTCGAAGCTGAGCCTGAGCGGCATGGTGTGCAGATCGGCCGGCCCCTGGCTGAACACCGGCACCGCCAGCGACAGCACCAGCAGCGTGACCGACAGGGCCACGGTGATCGGCCGGGGCGGATGCATGGCCGCCTTGGGCACCCGCTGCACATGGATCCACATCACTAGCAGCAGCAGCAGGGACACGCCGATGTGGATGAACACCAGCAGCGAGAACAGGCGATTGCTGACATGCTCGGGCAGGATGAAGTTGCGGATCAGGCGCCCCTTGAAGCCCGGCAGCCAGTCCATCCACTCGAAGCTGGCCTGGGTGACGAACTGGGCCATCCGGTCCCAGGGCAGCATGAAGCCGTTCACCCCGGCCACGTAGGTCAGCCACAGCAGACCGACCCCTGTGACCCAGGAAAAGGCCCGGAACCCGCGCAGCCGGTCGAAGGCAAAGTAGCGCAACATGTGCAGCAGCATGGTCAGCACCATCGCATCCGAGGCGTAGCGGTGCAGCGAACGCAGCACGCCGCCCAGTCCCCACAGGCTGTGGGTGATGGTCTCCACCGACTGGTAGGCGCCTTCCACGCTGGTGTCGAAGAAGGCATACAGGATCAGGCCCGTGGCGCCGATGATCCAGAACAGGAAGAACGAAATCTTGCCGAGGTGGTAGAAGGGGTTCATGCGGTCACCGAAGGCGCGGTTGAACACCGCTTCGGCGCCCATGAAGCCGGCTCGCAGCACGCGTTGCACGATGCCGATCATGGCGCGGCCCTCCTGTCCAGACCGGCCGTGGGTTCGGCCCGCATCGCCCGCACCACCACCAGGGCAAACAGCAGGCCGCCGACGATCGCCAGCAGCCCGCCCAGCCCCATCAGCCCCATGCCGGCGATCTCGCCGGTGCTGCGCAGCACCTGCTCGGCACCCGCCACCTTGCGCTGCACGCCATAGCCGCCCGACCACATCAGGCCGACGATGTGCAGCAACTGCCCCACCCCGTACAGCCAGGGCTGGGCGACGGCCAGCCGCCCCCGGGGCGCGGCGTAGCCCAGCTCCGGCAGCAGCCGGTACACCAGGCCCATCAGCGCCAGCGTGACGCCCACGATGCAGCCGTGGTAGTGGGCCGGAATCTTGACGTTGCTGCCCTGAATCGTCAGCCCGATCACGCCGCCGGCGATGAACAACAGCATGGACGCCAGCACCGCCGCGCGCAACGGGCGCTGCACCGGCGCCAGCCCGCGCATCGGCAGCAGCGCCAGCAGCACCGCCAGCACCAGCGGCGCGATGGCCACGCCACCACCGAAGCGCATGCCCCAGGTATGCATGTCGCGATGCTCGACGCTGCTCACGTCATGCATCAGATACGCCAGCGGCGTGACGAACACGCTCACCAGGGCGATCAGGAACAGCACCACCACGATGCGCGGACTGAGCGGCACCCGCCCGCCGCAGGACTGCACCAGCACCAGCCAGGCCACCAGCATCAGCAGCGTCCAGGTGAACTGCAGTGCGTGACCACCGCCCCAGAACAGAATCTCGTAATAAGCCTTGGCCGGCAGCGTGGTCGGCACCACCACCAGCGACCAGGCAAACGCCAGCAGGGCGACGCCCGCGGCCACCGCGCCGGCATGCAGCCCGAAGCGCAAGGCGCCCGTGCCATCGACCGCCGGACCGATCGGCACCGGGCGCGCCATGGTCAGCAGCACCAGCCACAGCGCGCCGGCGGCGAACACCCACAGCGCGGCGCGAAACCCGGCGCTGTCCAGCATCGGGATGTAGTTGGCCATGACCGCTTCGCCGGGGTCCACGAACGCGGCCAGCCCCATGCCCAGCGCGCCCAGACCGCACAGCCACAGCGGCGCGCGCAGCAGCAGGCGGCTGCGCGGCGAGCCGGGCGGCCTCTGGTTCAGGCTCCACAGCAGGCCGGCGATGGCCACGAACCAGACCAGCACCGACAGGTCGACGTGAACCACCAGCGCCACACGAAAGAAGTCTCCGGCCGGCAGCCAGGCATTGATGCCGGGCGTGCGCGCCAGCACCAGCAGCACCGAAAACAGACCAGATCCAAGCAGCGCGCCCAGCGCCAGCCACAGCCAGCCACGCGCCAGCGAGCGCCCGGCCGCGGTGACGGCCGGCAGCTCGAAGCGCGCCGGCGTCGAAGCCGTCACGCGCTCGGCGCGCACGGTGGGTGACGGCAGGCGCAGATTCTTCGGGGTCCATGCGGTATCGGGGTTCATTGCAGCGTGATGCCGCCTTTCTCGGCGTCAAAGTCCACCACCAGCACCTGTCCGGGCACCAGATTGACACTGGCCTGGCGGTGGTAGGTCACCGCGCCGGGGCGCACGTCGTCCTTGAAGTGCACGTCGATCTGTTGCGGGCCGGCGGCCACCACCAGGCGCTCGTAGATCGACGCCGAGCCGTCCTTGGACAGGCCGGATGGCGGCGCCACGCGCTGCAGCACGCGTTGGCCGCCGACATCGACCTCCATCGTCAGCGGCGAACGCTCGCGCGGGCACTGCAGTGGATCGCGCATGTTGGGTGGCAGCTTGGCCAGCTCGTCGGGACTCAGGCGCCGGCATTCGCCCACCGGCTGACCCAGACGCGTGACGCTGATCTTGATGACCGCCTGATCACTGTCGATTGGCCGGTAGGTCGGCCACTGAGAAAACACGCCGATCGCCAGCGCGAACAGGCCATACAGCAGCACCTGGCCCGCCCATTGGGCGGCGCCCGGCGCTGCGGTGGAGCGGCCTTCACGGGGTTCAGGTCTGGAGGGTGTAGTCATCGTGGTGGATTCTCGGAAGATCGGAAAGCCCATGCACGCGCACGCGCAAACGCTCGACCGCGGCGCGCAGCTCGACCGCATCGCCCGGACCCGCCGCCACCAGCTCCAGGCGCTCGGCGGGGATGTGCTGGCGCAGGTGCGGCTCGCGCTGCCGCTGCATGCGCTCCAGCGTCCAGCGCTGGCCCAGGCGAAACTCGCAGCCGCCTGCCCGGCAGGTCGCCACCACGACGCCGGCCGCACCATCGCGCAGCGCGTATTCGACGAAGGACGGCGGCAGTTGGCCGGTGCACAGCAGGCTGTAGGTGCTGACGTCGCCTGCCGCGGCGCCACCGGCCGCCGCCCCGTGGTCGCAGGCAAACACCACCAGCGGTTGCGCGGCGGTCGCCCTGCTCAGGTCCTGTCGCAGGCGCTGGCGCAGGGCATCGACGGGCAGTTGCGGCATATCGATGCCGGTCACCAGTTGCTCGATGCGGCGAAACGGCGTCGACGACGGGCAGGCGCCGGCACAGATGCCGCAGCCGACGCACAGGTCCGCATCGACCTGGGCCAGCTCGCGCCCGGCCCGCCGATCGGGATGGGGCACCATGGTGATCGCGGCGTAGGGACAGTCCACCAGGCAGCGCCGGCAGCCGCTGCAGTGGTCGGGGTTGACCACCGCCACCGCCGCGCGTGCCGGCTGCGGCAGCCAGGGCAGCGCCAGCAGCAGCAGCATGGCACCGATCACCAGCGCCCAGGTGAAGGCGGCCGAGGTCACGTCGGTGAGCGGATGCAGCCACAGCAGCAGCCAGTCGAGCTGCAACGCGGCCGGCACCCGCCCCAGCGCCGCGGGCGCATGGCTCACCACCGGACGGGCCAGCGCCAGCAGCGCCAGCACGCCCAGCAGGCCCAGCATCAGGGCGCGCGGCGGCAGCACCGTGGCGTGGGCCAGCCGCTGGATGTGAAACCACAGGCCGAACAGCAGCAGCACCGGCACGCCCAGATGGATGAAGATGAAGAGCGAGAACAGACGGTCGCTGACCGCCTGCGCGGTAAGGAAATTGCGCGCCAGCGGGCTGGTCAGGAAAGGCAGCCGATCGAGCCACTCGGCCGTCGCCAGCGCCGAATACTGGCTGAGCTGATCCCAGATCAGCCAGAACCCGCCAATGGCGCTCACGAAGCAGAACGCCACCAGGGGCACGCCGGTCAGCCAGTGAAAGCGGCGCACCCCGCGCTCATGCCCATGCAGCCACTCGCGCACGATGTGCAGCAGCATGACCAGCATCAGCACGTCAGCCGCATAGCGGTGCAGCCCCCGCAACAGATGGCCCAGCCCAAGCGGCAGCCGAGCCAGCCCCTCGACCGATGCGTAGGCGCCCGTCACCGAGGTGTCGAACAGGATGAACAGCACGATGCCGCTGGCCACCAGCAGCCACAGCGCCAGAAACCCCAGCGCGCCCAGATGCCGCAGCGGGTTCAGGCCGGAACCGAATGCAGAGTCGAACAGCCGCTCGAGCGCCCGCCAGCCACTCAGACCCCATGACCGGATGCTGGCTGGGGCGTGCTCGGACATGGCGCTCGCAACTGGCGCCGCTGGCGCCGCTGATTGCGCCACTCCAGCCCCAGATAGATCAAGGTGGAAAGAAAGAACAACACGCCGCTGAGCACGACCAGGATCAGCTTGTAGTCGTAGCGGTATTCGCCGGTTTCTTCGTCGTAGACCGTGCACAGGATGCGCACGCGCTCGACGATGTTCTCGAACTGCCCCAGCGCCGGCAGCGGCTGGTCGTACAGCAGCAGCCGGCGCAGCGGCACACCCAGGCGATCGGCCCGCACGATGTCGCCCAGCACCTGACTGTGGATGCGCCCATCGGCATCGACCACGGTGACCCCCAGCACATGATCGAAGCCGGCGGGGGTGGCCACCCAGCTGAAGCCGAACGCACGCGTCAAGGCGTCCACCTGGTCCGCACGGGGACTCAGAAACTCCCAGTTGCGATGCTGGATGCGGTGCTGGGCGGCAAACGCGCGCATCGCTTCCGGCGCATCGAATGGTTGATTGAAGCCGATGCTGACGACGTTGAACTGGTCCTGGCCCAGCATCACGTCCAGTCCCTTGACGGATTCGTACAGCGTCCGTGTCTGCGTCGGGCAGATCTCGAAGCACCCGGTGTAGATGAAGCTGACCAGCAAGGGCTTGCCGCGAAAGTCCGACAGGCGCACCGGCTTGCCGCGCCGATCGCGCATCTCGAAGTCGGGCACCGTGCGCCCCACGGCAGCCTCGGCCAGGCGCACCGCTTCGCCCACATCGAGCGAGGGCACCTCGCCGGGCGCCCGCGCCGCCGCCCCCGGACCGTCCGCCAGCGCCGGCCCGCCAGCCAGCGCCAGCCAGATCGCCCCCACGGCTACGCAGCCGCGCAGCAGGCGTGTGGCCACGCGCTGCGGACGAGCCTGCTCAGCGCAATGCGGCATCGATCAGCACCCCGGCGATGATGGCACTCAGTTGCATCATCGAAGCGAAGAACGCGCCCATCGCCCTGGCCCGTTCATGCGGGGCACGCGCCAGCGCTGCGGTCTTGCGCAGGAAGTTCAGCCCGCCCACGACCGCCCCCAGCCCGTAGGCCCAGCCCGCCCCGAACGCCAGCGGCAGCAGCGACACGGCCACCAGCACAACCGTGCAGCGGTGCACGGTGCGCGCCGCACGCGCCTTGCCCACCACCACCGGCAGCATGGGTACACCGGCGGCTGCGTACTGTGCCTCGTTGGCGATCGCCAGGCTCCAGAAATGCGGCGGCGTCCACAGCAGCAGCACCAGCGCCAGCAGCAGACCCAGCGGCCCCACCTGAGGGTTGGCGGCCGCCGCGCCCGCCAGGGCCGCAAAGCCGCCGGCGGCCCCGCCGATGACGATGTTCCACGGCGTGCGGCGCTTCAGACCCAAGGTGTAGACCACGGCGTAGGTCAGCGCGCCCAGCAGCACGAACAGCGCCGCCGGCAGGTTGACCCACCACGCGGCGGCGCCGACCGCCCCGGCCAGCATGGCGGCCATCAGCACCAGCCAGCCCGGCCCGCGCTGCAGGGCGCCGCTGGCAAAGGCCCGCGTGCGGGTACGTGCCATCAGGCGGTCGCTGTCGGCCTCCACATACTGATTGAAGGCGCCGGCGCTGGCCGAAGCCACCAGCACCGACAGCGCCAGCACCAGAGACTGCCACGGCGTTGCGCCGCCGTCGGGCACGATCGCCAGGCCGGCGATGGCGGTGAGCATGATGAGCGTGCCGATGCGCAGCTTGAACACACTGAGCACCAGCCGCCAGCCGGCGGTGGCGGGCCGTGTCGCCATAACCATGGCGGCGGCTGACGGGTCGACTCGGTTCATGTGCGCCTCCTGCTCGTTGGCGACCCTCGTCACGCCGGACGAGGGTCACGCCCCACCATCAGCTCAGGCCCCAGAGGGTCGAGAGGTACTTCCAGTTGATGAAGTAGTACAGCACGAAGGCCACCAGGAACACCATCGCCAGCACGAAGGTGCCGGGTGCCACGAAGCCGCTGGACCCGTAGGACTGGGCCACCACCGAAGGCGTGGCACGCGCCAGGGGGGTGAACTTCGGGCTGCTGGCGCCGGCGTCGAGCTTGCGTCCCCACAGCAGCGAACCGACGGTGATGTAGATGTAGATGGCGCCGCCGGCGATCGCGGCGATGCCGCCGATGCCCACCAGCGCCATCATCAGGTAGGCGGCACCCGGCCATTCATAGGCCAGCGCGGCACCCTGGAACGCCATGTCCCAGTGGCGACGCGACACGCCCAGGGTACCCGCACCCATCATCACCAGGCAGAAGAAATACATCGAGAAGCCGAACAGGTACGGCTGCCACTGCGCCAGCTTGGGCGCGATCATCTCGCGCTTGAACAGCACCGGGATCAGGTAGTAGGTCAGCGCCATGAAGGTCAGCGTGGTGCCCACCACCACCGTGGCATGGAAGTGCCCAGGCACATAGATGGTGTTGTGGATGATCAGGTTGAGCTGCTCGGTGCCCATCATCACGCCGGTGATGCCGCCCAGGAAGCCGAAACCGATGATCGAGATGAACACGCCGGAGAACGTCGGGTTGCCCCAGGGCGCCTTGCGCAGCCACTCGAACAGGCCCTTGGTGTAGCCCTTCTGGCGCTGCGCCACTTCCATCGCGCCCGGCACCGTCAGACCGTGCAGCATCGAGGCCAGCACCGCCAGGTACATGAAGTAGCTGGTGTTGACGACCTTCCAGGCCGTGCCCACGCCCGGGTCGGCCAGCAGGTGGTGGGCGCTGGCCAGTTGCAGGAACAGGATGTAGAGCAGGAAGGCGGTGCGGCTGACGCGCTCGCTCATGGGTTTGGCGCCCAGGGCGATGGCCGCCACCAGATACCAGACCGACACGTGAGCCGCCACGTTGATCTGCTGCGACGAATGCCCCAGCGCCCACCACACGGTGCGGTAAATCAGCGGGTCGACGTTCATCAGGCCCAGCGACATCAGCCAGGCCGGGACGATGATCATGGCGCCCGACAGCAGCGTGAAGACGGCAATGATGGCGGCCGTCAGGGCGCCGAAGGTCACCAGCGGAATCGAGCCTTCATAGGTCTTTTCGCGCCGCGCCACCACCAGGGTGCCGAAGAACACGAAGCAGCCGATCAGGGCGCCGACGGCAAACAGGATGATGCCCAGGTAGAAGCTGGGTTCGGCCATCATCGGCACATAGCTGGTCATCATGACGCTGGAGCCGCCACGGAACACCGCCACGTTGTTGAGGATGGAGCCGATCAGCATCAGCGCAAAGCCGAGCCAGGCGATCTTGGGCGTGGCGATGCGACAGCGCAGCAAGGTCGATGAACAGAAATGCAGGATCGCGATCTCGAAGAAGATGATCCAGAAGATCAGCATGTCCAGACCGTGTGCGGTCAGCACCATGTAGAAGGTGTCGGCCTCGAGCCAGCGCACGGCCGGCCAGCGCGTCAGCACGACGCCGATCGCCAGCAGGCCGCCGATCAGCAGCCAGACCACGCCCACGAAGGCGTGGGCCTTGATCAGCATCTCGGCCTGGCGCTCGAACTGCAGCCCGGAGCGAGGGCAGGTACGGTAAGTGGTTGCCACGGCGGTCATCCCTGTCTCCTCATTTCACGTACAGGCGGCTGACCATCCGATGGTGGCCAATGCCGCAGTATTCGTTGCACACCAGCCCATAGGTGCCGGATTGGTTGGGCGTCACCGTCACCACATGCTCGAAGCCGGGCACCAGCTGGATGTTGATGTTGGCCGGCTGCAGCGACAGGCCGTGGTTGTAGTCCATGGCCGTGATGTGCAGGCGGTAGGTCTTGCCCTTTTCCAGCTCCAAGATCGGCCAGAACGACCACAGGCGCCCCAGCAGATAGACGTCGCTGCCAGGCGGCGGAGCCACCACCGGGATCTTTTCGTCGGTCTCGGTGCGCACCGTGTACTTGTCGACCACGGCCTGTGCCTTGGCCATGAACTTGTCGGGTGTGGTGCGATAGGTTTCGGTGGAGAGGTTCTGCTTGCCCCAGATGTGCCAGCCGACCATCATGAAAAACAGAATCAGACACCAGACCAGCGCAATGGCCAGCCAGGTGCCCTCGACGCGGTCGATCGGGTGCTTGTACCAGAGCCGATCTGACGGGGGAAGAATGGCGCTCATGTGAGTGTTCTCCTGGAGTTACTTGGCCACGGGCAGAAGCAGGATCTCAACCACCCCCCACAGGTTGTAGAGAACCATCGGGATCAGCACCCCCAGCAACAGCAACAGAAAGGGGCTGTCGAGCAGTTGCTGCATCCACGGGATTGGGGCGTTGGGGTCGTTCAGGGCGTCATGGTCATGCGGGCTCATGGGTTCTCCTCCGGAGGGGTGGGCGCGTGAGCAGCGGTTCCTCAGCGCCGGATCGCATTCTTTACCCGACCAAACCAATCGGACTTGCCGCAGATCAACAAATCCCGGTCAGACCGGCCAGTGCCCCCTCGGGCAAACCCCGGCTTGACCATCTTTCCAGTAGGGGCGTGCCACCGCTAACATGCGCTCCACCCGCTGCCGCCCACACCCAGGCGCGCGCCACCCATGCCCAACACCGCTCCTGTGCCGACCCCCCAGCCCCTGCCCGACACCCAGCCCGAGCATCTCGATCCGTTGCAGCGCCGCCGCCGACGCATACGCTCGCTGGCAGCGCTGGCCTGGCTGCTGATGCTGAGCGTGATCACCGTCAGCGCCTTCATCCGGCTGTCGCAGTCGGGCGTGGGATGCGCAGACTGGCCGGTCTGCTACGAACAGGCGGCCGGACACGCCAGCGCCCACCCATGGCTGGGGCTGGCGCGCGCCACCCACCGCGTGACGGCCAGCGCAATGCTGCTGGTGGTGCTGGGTCTGCTGGTGGCCACGGGGCGACGCACGCCGGACCTGCGCCACGAGCGCCGGCTGGCGCTGGGGGTGCTGCTGCTGACCCTGTGGCTGGCCGGCCTGGGCGCGCTGATGCGCGGCGCCAGTGCGCCGGCGGTGGTGCTGGGCAACCTGCTGGGTGGCCTGGCCACGCTGGCCCTGTGTGGGCGGCTGCTGGTGTGTGGCAGCGACCGCACGGCGCCCGCACCGTCCCTGCGGCGCTGGGCTTGGTGGGCGATGCTGCTGGTGTTTTTTCAGGCCGCCTTCGGCGGCCTGATCGACGCCCGGCACGCCGCCAGCAGCTGCCAGCACCTGTCCGAATGCGCCGACCTGGCGCGCGCCGCCGGTTGGGACTGGCGTGTGCTGTCGCCCTGGCCCGCCGCCAGCGCCGCAGGCGAGCTGGCGCCGCAGGCGCGTGGCGCCTGGCTGCACCTGCTGCATCGGCTCGGCGCCCTGCTGCTGGTGCCCGTGCTGGCGACGCTGGCGTGGAAGGCCCTGCGCCAGGGCTTCAGCATCCCGGCCATCGGCGTGTTTGTGCTGCTGGTGCTGGAACTCACGCTGGGCAGCCTGCTGGCAGCCACCGGTTTCCCGCTGCCGCTGGCGCTGGCCCACAACCTGGTGGCCGCCCTGCTGCTCACGCTGCTGGCCGGGCTGGCCTGAGCGAATTGCACACCGCCACACGCAACAAGCTCAAAAGCGCCCAGAAGCGACCGTCGATCATCGCCGCGTGCTGGATGCAGGCTACGCTCTGGCGATGTCATGAATTCCGAGATCTTCAATAGGATCAGACCTTGGCCAGCGCCTGATCCAGGTCGGCGATCAGGTCGTCGATGTGCTCGATGCCGATGCACAGGCGCACCGTCTCTTCCCTGACGCCGGCCTTGGCCAGCTCCTCGGGCGAGAGCTGGCGGTGCGTGGTGCTGGCCGGGTGCGTGGCCAGCGAGCGCGTATCGCCGATGTTGACCAGTCGGGTGAACAGCTGCAACGCGTCCAGAAAGCGCGCGCCGGCCTCGCGCCCGCCCTGCGCCGCCTTGACGCCGAAGGTGAACAGGCCCGAGGCGCGCCCCTGCATATAGTGCTGGGCCAGTGCGTGGTCTTCGTGGTCGGGCAGCCCGGCGTAGCTGACCCAGGCGACCTTGGGATGCTGGCTCAGGTACTGCGCCACCTTCAGGGTGTTGTCGCAGATGCGGTCCATGCGCAGCGCTAGGGTTTCGATGCCTTGCAGGATCTGCCAGGCGTTGAAGGGCGAAATGGCAGCGCCGGTGTTGCGCAGCGGCACCACGCGCGCGCGCGCAATGTAGGCCGCCGCGCCCAGCGCCTCGGTGTAGACCACGCCGTGGTAGCTCACGTCCGGCTCGTTCAGGCGCCTGAAGCGCGCCTTGTGCTGGGCCCAGGGAAACTTGCCGCTGTCGACGATGGCCCCGCCCAGCGTGGTGCCGTGCCCACCCATGTACTTGGTCAGCGAGTGCACCACGATGTCGGCGCCGTGCTCGAACGGCCGGATCAGGTAGGGCGTGCCGACGGTGTTGTCGACGATCAGCGGCACGCCGTGCTGGTGGGCGATGGCGGCCACGCTGGCGATGTCGGTGATGTTGCCGGCCGGGTTGCCGATGGTTTCCACATACACCGCCTTGGTGCGCTCGTCGATCAGCTTGGCAAAGCTGGCCGGGTCGCGGTGATCGGCAAAGCGGGTCTGGATGCCGTACTGCGGCAAGGTATGGGCAAACAGGTTGTAGGTGCCGCCGTACAGCGCGGTGCTGCTGACGATGTTGTCGCCCGCCTCGGTGATGGTCTGCAGCGCGTACAGGATGGCCGCCTGGCCGCTGGCCACCGCCAGCGCGCCGATGCCACCTTCCAGCGCCGCCACGCGCTTTTCGAGCACGTCGGTGGTCGGGTTCATGATGCGGGTGTAGATGTTGCCCGGCACCTTCAGATCGAACAGGTCGGCGCCGTGCTGCGCGCTGTCAAAGGCGTAGGCCACGGTCTGGTAGATCGGCACAGCCACCGACTTGGTGGTCGGATCCGGCGTGTAGCCGGCATGAACGGACTGGGTCTCAAACTTCCATTGCTGCGACATGAGGGAACTCCTTGGAACACCGAAATTGCTACATTGAACATAGCTGCCGGCGCTTGCTGGATGCGCGCTACAGCCATTTTTGTTCAAGAATCCATGGGGTCTGGCCGAGCCACCGCCAGTGGCCCGACCCGAGCCGACAGTCTAGCGCTGTCAGGTACCTATAGAAGCCAGAACAAGGCTTGCGGCAAGGCCACGCGCGCGGTGCGGGCGGCAAAGCTTGCTACAGTTCCGCCACCGCGCCCGCGCCAGCGGGTCGTCCCCAACGCGAACACCGTCGAACCTCACAAGGACCTTCCCATGGCACGCATGGTTCATTGCATCAAGCTCGGCACCGAGGCCGAGGGCCTGGACTTTCCGCCCTACCCGGGCGAGCTGGGCAAGCGCATCTGGGAAAACGTCAGCAAGCAGGCCTGGCAGGAATGGCTGCGCCACCAGACCATGCTGGTCAATGAAAACCGCCTCAACATGGCCGACCAGAGGGCGCGCGATTACCTCAAGCGCCAGATGGAAAACCACTTCTTCGGCGCCGGCGCCGACCACGTGGCCGGCTACGTGCCGCCCGGCAGCTGAGGCGGGCGCGCTCCGCATCGGGCCCGAACGCGCGCTGCCTGGCTGCAGCAGGGTTCGTGGGTGACGCGCCGCCGTCTGCGTCGGCATGGCCCCGGCAGGCCCTCGGGCCCGCACCAAGTTCATGGTCAAATCAGCCTCTGGCGCGCTCGCAACAAGCGCCAACAGCTATTGTTTTGATAGTATTTCATGCCTGACCCGATCGTCCACTGGCGCGCCGACGGCACCCCCACCAGCACGCGCTTCGACGATGTGTACCGCAGCGCCGGCAGCGACGGCCAGGCTGGGCTGGCGCAGGCACGGCAGGTGTTCCTGCGCGGCTGCGGCCTGCTGCCCGAGGGCGACGCCGCCGCAGCCTGGGCCGGTGCCGCGCACTGGGCGGTGCTGGAAACCGGGTTCGGCCTGGGCCTGAACTTTCTGGCCGCCTGGCAGGCCTGGCGACAGGATCCGCAGCGGCCTGCGCGGCTGTTCTACAGCGCGGTCGAAGCCTGGCCGCCCACCGCCGACGACCTGCGGCGCAGCGCCGCGCCCTATCCCGAGCTGCGGCCGCTGGCCGAGCAGCTGGCGACGCAGTGGCATGGCCTGCGGCCGGGCGTGCATCGGCTGGGCTTCGACGCCGAGCAGGTGCAGCTGACGCTGGCGGTAGGTGAGGTCCAGGCAGCGCTGGCCGAACTCGGCGGCGGTCACGACAGCCTGTGGCTGGACGGCTTCAGTCCCGCCCGCAACCCCGAGATGTGGCAGCTGCACACCCTCAAGGCGGCGGCCCGGCTGCTGCGGCGCGGCGCCCGCGCCGCCACCTGGTGCGTGGCCGCCCAGGTGCGCCGGGACCTGCAGACCTGCGGCTTCGAGGTCGAACGCGTGCCCGGCCTGCCACCCAAGCGCCACGCCCTGCGCGCCCGCTACGCCCCGCGCTGGCCCACCGCCCTGGAACGCACCGCCGCGCCGGCCGTGCGCCCGGGCCGCTGCGCCGTCATCGGCGCCGGCCTGGCCGGGGCCTCGGTGGCCTGGAGCCTGGCGCAGCGCGGCTGGCAGGTGACGGTGCTGGATCGCGCCGCGCAGCCGGCCCGCGGTGCCAGCGGCCTGCCGGCCGGAGTGATCGCGCCCCATGTCTCGCCCGACGAGCGCCCGCTCTCGCGCCTGACGCAGGCCGGTGCGCGCGCCACGCTGGCACGCGCCGCGCTGCTGCTGCAAGGCGGCATCGACTTCGCCGCCAGCGGCGTGCTGGAGCGCCACGCGCCCGGCGCGCGGCGCCTGCCCGAGCCGGCGCAAGGCTCCAACGCCGTCGCCCACGACAGCCTGGACGCGGACCACCCGCTGACGCGCCAGCGCGCCGCCGCCGCCAGCGTACCGCTCGACCCACACCGGCGCGCCCTGTGGCACACACACGCCGGCTGGATCCGCCCACCGGCGCTGGTGCGCGCCATGCTGCAGGCGCCCGGCGTTGTGTGGCGTGCCAACACGGCGGTGGCGCGCATCGAGCCCGCCGCCGACGGCTGGCAGCTGCGCGGCGCCGACGGCACCCTGCTGGCCGCGGCCGATCTGGTGGTGGTGGCCGCCGGCTTCGATTCGCTGGCGCTGGCCGGCGCCCCGCTGCCGCTGCACGCCTTGCGCGGCCAAGTCGCCTTCGGGCCGATGCCGGGCGGCGCGGCCGACGCGGCGCTGCCAGCCTTTCCGGTCAACGGGCTGGGCAGCCTGATCGGCCACCTGCCGGGCGCCGACGGCCCCTGGTGGATCACCGGCTCTACCTTCGAGCGCGCCCGGACGCTGCCCGACTGCACCGACGCCGACCACGCCAGCAACCGCCAGCGCCTGGCCGAGCTGCTGCCGGCGGCCGCCGCCGCGCTGGACGCGCAATGGTCCGACGGCCGGGCCCAAGCCTGGGCGGCGGTGCGCGCCACCCTGCCCGACCGCCTGCCGGCGGTCGGCGCCTGGCCGAGCCAAGCACCGCCGGATTTGATGCCAAAACCAGCTCCAGCGCCCTACCAGCAAGCGCCAGCAGCTATTGATTCAGAAGCACCCACGGCGCGCCTGCCGCTGCAGCTGTGCACCGGCCTGGGTGCGCGCGGCCTGACCCTGGCGGTGCTGTGCGGCGAGCTGCTGGCGGCCGGGCTGCACGGCGAGCCGCTGCCGCTGGCGCGCTCGCTGGCGCAACGCCTGCGTGCCGAACGGTTCCTGTCATGAGTCCTTCCCGTACCGCGCTGAGCGCGCGCCACCTGTGGCTGGCCCTGGTGGTGGTCGCCATCTGGGGCAGCAACTTCGTCGTCATCAAGCTGGCGCTGGCGCACCTGCCGCCGCTGCTGCTGGCCACGCTGCGCTTTGCCCTGGCCGCCGTGCCGCTGGTGCTGCTGGTGCGGCGCCCGCCGGTGTCCTGGGGCAACCTGGCGCTGTACGGGCTGGCCATCGGCGTCGGCCAGTTCGGGCTGCTGTTCTTCGTCATGACGCGCCACATCTCACCCGGGCTGGCTTCGCTGGTGATCCAGTCGCAGGTGTTCTTCACGGTCGGGCTGGCCATGCTGCTGAGCGGCGAGCGGGTGCGCCCCTACCAGGTGGTGGCGGCGCTGATCGCCGTCGCCGGCATCGTGCTGATCGCCAGCCGTACCGACGGCCAGACCACGCCACTGGGACTGGCGCTGACGCTGGCCGCCGCCCTGTCCTGGGCGGTCGGCAACATTGCCAGCCGCGCCGCCGGCCCGGTCGACGTCCTGGCCTACGTGGCCTGGTCCAGCCTGCTGGCGGTGCCACCGCTGGCCGTGCTCAGCCTGACCCTGGAGGGCTGGCCACGCATCGCCGCCGGATTGGTGCAGGCGGACTGGGCCACCTGGGCCGCCGTGCTGTGGCAGTCGGTCGGCAACACCATCTTCGGCTACGGCGTCTGGGCCTGGCTGCTGGCACGCTACCCGGCGGCGACGGTGGCGCCGTTTTCGCTGCTGGTGCCGGTGTTCGGCATGGGCGCTTCGGCGGCGCTGCTGGCCGAGCCGCTGCCTGCCTGGAAGCTGGCCGCCGCCGCGCTGGTGATGGGCGGGCTGGCGCTCAACCTGCTGTGGCCACGCTGGCGCTTCAACCATTGAACCTAGAAGCGGCAGTTGACCGCTGGTCAACTTCGGGCAGACCGCATCGATGCGGGGTCTGGCGGCTGCGATGGCCTTCACCTCCTGGGTGAGCACGCTACGCACCCACCCGCACCGCGCTCGGCGCGCCATGCGGCGTTGCTCCTGCTTGCGGGCACGAGCCCGCGGCGGCGTCGCGTCTTGCCTGGCACGCCGATCACGGCACGGGCGGGCGCGTCCAACCGCCGTTTCTAGGTTGAACCTAGGATGAAAAAAGCCGCCCGAAGGCGGCTTTTCAGGACGACCGGGTCGTCACGCCGATCACTGCAGCGGCGTTTTCTTGCCACCCGGGTAGGTGGAAATGGTGATGGCGGCGTTCTTGACTTCGCCGTTGGATTCGAAGGCGATGGTCGAGGTGATGCCCTTGAAGTTGGACTCGGCCAGCTTGGCCAGGTAGACCTTCGGATCGACCGAGTCGGCGCGCTTCATGGCGTCGGCCAGCAGCATGGTGGCGTCGTAGGTGTAGGGGCTGTAGACCTGATACTGGTTCGGGAACTTGGCGTCGTAGCGCTTTTTCCATTCCATGCCGCCGGGCATCTTCTGCAGCGAGGTGCCGCCCTCGGCGCAGGCCGCGTTGGCCAGCGACTTGGCGCCAGCGGACAGCTCGGCCAGCTTCACGGTGCACACGCCGTCGCCACCCATGAACGGGGTCTTGCTCATGCCCAGCTGATCCATCTGGCGCAGCATCGGGCCGGCCTGCGGGTCCATGCCGCCAAAGAAGATGCCTTCGGGCTTCTTGGCCTTGATGGCGGTCAGGATGGCCATGAAGTCGGTCGCCTTGTCGGTGGTGAATTGGCGCTCGACCACCTGCAGACCCAGCGACTTGGCGGTGTTGGCGAAGATGTCGGCCAGACCCTGGCCGTAGGCGGTGCGGTCATCGATGACGGCCACCGACTTCAGCTTGAGCACGTCCTTGGCATAGCGCGCCATGCCGGCGCCCAGGGCGCTGTCGTTGGCGATGATGCGGAAGATCTGCTTGTAGCCCGGCTTGGTCAGGTCGGGGTTGGTGGCGGCGCCGGTGACCATGGGCAGGCCGCACTCGTGATAGATCTTGGACGCCGGGATGGTGGTGCCCGAGTTCAGGTGACCGACCACGCCGTTGACCTTCATGTCGCACAGCTTCTGCGCCACCGCAGCGCCCTGCTTGGGATCGGCGGCGTCGTCTTCGATCACGGCTTCCCACTTGATCTTCTTGCCGCCGATGGTGATGTTCTGCTTGTTCAGGTCTTCGATCGCCATCGTCACGCCGTTGCCGTTGTCCTTGCCATAGTGCGCCTGGCCGCCCGACATGGGCGCCACGCTGGCGATCTTGACGACCTG
>JADLIA010000110.1 GCA_020848515.1 Rubrivivax sp.
ACAAGTTCGCGCTGCACTTGAAGGAAACCGAGTTCCGGTTCAATCATCGTCATCAAGATCTCTACAAGGCCTTGCTACAGTTGCTCAGACAGAATCCACTCTGAGGCGTTTGCTTCCTAAGCCCCTGGGCAAAAAGCCGGTGCTCTCGAAGAGCGGCGAAGCCAAAAATGGGCCGCTGCGGTCGATTTGCAGCCGGCGATTTCCAAGTCCGACAGCCTCCTAGGTTCAACCCATGGATCGGCCTTGGGATGCCTTGAATACCGTTCGGGCTGAGCTTGTCGCAGCCCGTCGACAGGCTCAGGGTGAACGGTTCAAAGTTCAAGATTCCGAACCCGCAGGTTCAAGGACATTCCGGCTGCAGCGCCCGCCGGGCGGGCGCCACAAGCTATCGAAATAGAAGCACCACGGCGCGCGCCTCGATGCTGGCGCCCTGCCCCACCGGCCCCAGGCGCTCGGCCGTCTTGGCCTTGACGTTGACCTGAGCCACGCCCACGCCCAGCACCTGGGCGATGCGCGCCACCATGGCCGGCAGGTGCGGCGCCAGCTTCGGTGCCTGGGCAATCACCGTGCCATCGACGTTGCCCACGCGCCAGCCCGCCGCGCCCACGCGGCGCGCCGCCTCGGCCAGCAGCACGGCCGAATCGGCGCCGGCAAAACGCGCGTCGGTATCGGGAAAATGCCGCCCGATGTCGCCCAGCCCGGCCGCGCCCAGCAGCGCGTCGGTGACGGCGTGCAGCAGCACGTCGGCGTCGGAATGGCCCAGCAGCCCGTGTGTGTGCGGGACGGTCACACCACCGATCACCAGCGGCCGGCCAGGCACCAGGGCGTGTACGTCCCAGCCTTCACCGATGCGCAGGGCGGGCAGGCGTGATGGCTCGGCATCGGTCATGGCGTTCGGTGGCGCAGCACGGCTTCGGCCAGCGCAAAGTCTTCGGGGTAGGTCACCTTGACATTGTGCGCGCTGCCGCGCACCAGCAGCGGCCGCAGGCCGGCGGCCTCGATCGCGCTGGCCTCGTCGGTGATACCGGCAAAGCCGCGGGCCGCGTGCGCCGCCAGCGCGTCGTGCAGCGCGCCCAGGCGGAACATCTGCGGCGTCTGCGCCAGCCACTTGCCGGCACGCTCGACGGTGGCGGCCGAGCGGCCCTGCGCGTCTTCCATCTTCAGGGTGTCGGGCAGCGGCAGCGCCAGCAGGCCGCCCACGGCATCCTGCCAGCAGGCGTCAATCAGCGCATCGACCTGCGCCGGCGTGATCAGGCAGCGCGCCGCATCGTGCACCAGCACCCAGTCGCTGTCGGCAGCGCCAGTTGCGCGCAGATGGCGCAGGCCGTTCAGCACGCTCTCGGCCCGCGTGGCGCCGCCGCAGGGCGCCACCTCCAGCGGCGCCGGCAGTTCGTGCAGCCGATCGTCGCCCGGCGCCACCACCACCAGCACGCGGACCAAGCGCGCCACGGACGCCAGCGCCGCCAGCGTATGGCGCACCAGCGGCTGGCCAGCCACGAGCTGGTACTGCTTGGGCTGCGCCCCACCCGCGCGCGCGCCGCTGCCGGCGCAGGGCACCAGGGCGTGGCAGCGGGGGGATTGAACCGACATGAGGACGTTCAAACTGGATAGCTGGCGGCGCTTGATGGGTGGTCGCCAGAGCCCCGATATTGCTACAAATCCTGATCGAATCCGTGGGGCGCTGACGGCAAGCCTCCCTGCAGAATGAACGCCAAAGACACGCGGAAGATGCGGAAAATCTTGAAATCTTCTGCGCCCTCTGCGTACGGATGTTTGCGGCGGCGCTACCCCTGCGACTGCAGCAGCGCCCACAGCCGCGCCGGGCTCAAGGGCATCTGCAGGCGTGGCGCCAGTTCGGGCCGGCCGGCGCGCGCCAGCGCATCGGCCACGGCGTTGACCACCGCCGGCGTGGCGCCGATGGTGCCCAGCTCGCCCACGCCCTTGACGCCCAGCGCGTTGTTGGCGCAGGGGGTGGATTCGTCCATCTCGGTGCGAAAGCACGTCGCCAGCTCATGCGCGCGCGGCACGGCGTAGTCCATCAGACTGCCGGTGAGCAACTGGCCGCTGGCGGCGTCGTACACGATCTGCTCACACAGCGCCTGGCCGATGCCCTGCACCGCGCCGCCGTCGAGCTGGCCGCGCACGATCAGCGGGTTGACGACGCGGCCGACGTCGTTGACGCTGGTGTAGCCGACCACGGCCACGGCGCCGGTCTGCGGGTCGAGCTCGACCTCGCAGATGTGCGCGCCGTTGGGCCAGCTGGGCCCGGCCACGGTGTGCGTGTGCTCGACCTGGATGTGGGCGCCCGGCTGGCGGCCGGCCAGCTCGAACAGGCCGATGGCGTGGTCGGTACCGACGACGTGAAAGCGCGCCGCCTGGTAGCGCAGGTCCTCGGGCGCGGCTTCCAGCGCGCTGGCCGCGAGCTGATGCGCCTGCGCCAGCGTGTGCTCAGCGCCGCCGCGCATGGCCGAGCCGCCGGTGAACAGTGAGCGCGAGCCGGCGCTGCCGAAGCCGTTGCCGCGCTCGGTGTCACCCAGCACCACGCGCACGCGCTCGATCGGCACCTGCAGCACATCGACCACCAGCTGCGCCAGCGAGGTGGCAATGCCCTGGCCCATCTGGTTGACGGCGGAGAACACCTCGACGATGCCGTCCGACTTGACTTCCAGGGTCACGCTCTCCTCGAACGCATTGCCGCCGGTCCACTCCAGAAAGGTGGCGATGCCCAGCCCGCGCCAAAGCCCGCGCGCCCTCGACTGCTGCGCGCGCGCCGCAAAGCCGTCCCAGTCGGCCAGCGGCAGCGCCTGATCCAGCACGCGCTCGAAGCGGCCGACGTCGTAGGTCTGGCCCATCGGGTTGGTGTAGGGCATCTGCTCGGGGCGGATGAAGTTGCGCCGCCGCAGGGCGATGCGGTCGATGCCGCTCTGGCGCGCCGCCTCGTCCAGCAGGCGCTCGATGTTGAAGATGGCCTCGGGGCGGCCGGCGCCGCGATAGGCCCCGGTGGGCGCCTGGTGCGTCAGCACGGCGCGGAAGTGAAAGTCGATCACCGGCACGTGATAGACGCTGGTCTGCACCCAGGGGCCGATCAGCAGCTGGATCGCCACGCCGGTGGCCAGCGCGTAGGCGCCCACGTTGGCGTGCGAGTGCACGCGCAGCGCCAGCATGCGGCCCTCGGCGTCGAGCGCCAGCTCGGCGTGCGCCTGCACGTCGCGGCCGTGGGTGGTGCTGAGAAATTCCTCGCCGCGCTCGCCGCTCCAGCGCACCGGCCGGCCGGTGTGGCGCGCGGCCCAGGCCACCACCACGTCTTCGGGGTAGGCGCCGGTCTTCATGCCGAAGCCACCGCCGACGTCGCCCACGCGCACGCGCACGGCTTCGGGCGTCAGCCCGAGCGCGCTGGCCACGGTGGCGCGCAGCGCCGTCGGCATCTGGGTGCTGGCGTGCATGTCCAGCCGGCCGCGGGCGGCATCCCAGGCGGCGCGCACCGCGCGCGGCTCCAGCGTCAGCGCGGCCAGCCGCTGGTGCGTCAGATCGAGCGCCACCACGTGCGCCGCCTGCGCAAACGCCGCCTGCGCGGCGGCCGCATCGCCATGGCGCGCTTCGCAGGCGATGTTGTCGGGCGCGGCGGGCGTGACCACGGCGTCGGCACGCAGGGCCGCCGCCAGCGAGGCCACCACCGGCAGCTCGCGGTAGTCGACCACCAGCGCGTCGGCCGCATCGCGCGCCTGCGCCAGGCTGTCGGCCACCACGGCGGCCACCGCCTCGCCGACATGGCGCACCACCTCGTGCGCCAGCGCGTGCCGCGGCGGCGTGGCGCAGGCGCTGCCGTCGGCGCGCCTGAAGGGCGCGCCAGTGGGCAGCGGCGGCATGCCGGCGGCCACCAGGTCGGCGCCGGTGATGACGGCGCGCACCCCGGGCAGGGCGCGCGCGGCCTCGGCATCGACGCTGCGCAGGGCGGCATGCGCGTGCGGCGAGCGCACGAACACCAGCCAGCCGTCGCCCGGCGCGCCCAGATCGTCGGTGAAGCGGCCCTGGCCCTGCAGCAGCGCGTCGTCCTCCAGCCGGCGCACGGCCTGGCCGCTGCCGTAGCGCTGCGGTTGGATGGGGCGATCGTCGGTTGGACTCATGGGCTCGGCTCCTGCGGTGGCGGGCAGCCACTATAGACCGGCCACCGAAAAGCCGCGCCGGTCGTTGCATTACTATCCTTTTTATAGCTTCTGGCGCTTATCCGGCGCGCGCCAGAGTCCAAAAACGTTCTGATTTCGGAGAGGTAAAATAGGCCCGTCACGCCCCCGCCCGACCCGGCCGGGGGTTTTTGTCGTTTCCGCCGCTGCCCGCCATGCACCTGCCCAAGCTCATCCCTGGCAAACGCCATGCCCTGCCCCGCCCGCCGGCCTCCAGCGACGCGCTGCTGCTGGCGCGACTGGCGCAGCGCGAGGCCGCCGAGCAGCGGCTGGTGGCCATCGTCACCGCCGACGCCGGCGACGCGCGGCGGCTGCTGGACGAGCTCGGCTTTTTCGCCCCCGACCTGCGGGTGGTGCTGTTTCCCGACTGGGAAACCCTGCCCTACGACACGTTCTCGCCGCACCAGGACCTGATCAGCGAGCGCCTGGCCACGCTGTGGGCGATCCGCCAGGGTCAGGCCGACGTGGTGCTGCTGCCGGCCACGACGGCGCTGTACCGGCTGGCGCCGCCGGCCTTTCTGGCCGCCCACACTTTCCAGTTCCGGCAGGGGCAGCGGCTCGACGAGGCGGCGCTCAGAAGCCAGCTCACGCTGGCCGGCTACCAGCACGTCAGCCAGGTGGTCAGCCCGGGCGAGTACGCGGTGCGCGGCGGTCTGATCGACCTCTACCCGATGGGCAGCCCCATGCCCTACCGGGTCGATCTGTTCGACGACGAGATCGACTCCATCCGCGGCTTCGACCCCGACACCCAGCGCAGCCTGTACCCGGTGCCCGAGGTGCGGCTGCTGCCGGGGCGCGAGTTTCCGCTCGACGAGGCGGCGCGCACACGCTTTCGCCAGCGCTGGCGCGAGCTGCTGGAAGGCGATCCGACGCGCAGCCGCATCTACAAGGACATGGCGGGCGGCGTGGCCACCGCCGGCATCGAGTACTACCTGCCGCTGTTCTTCGACCACACGGCCACGGTGTTCGACTATCTCGGCAGCGGCGCCACGCTGGTGCTGCATGGCGAGCTGGAGGCGAGCTTCCAGCAGTTCAGCCAGGACACGCGCGAGCGCTGGCGCCTGGCCCAGGGCGATCCGGAACGCCCGGTGCTGCCGCCCGAGGCGCTGTTCCTGAACGCCGAGCAGTTCTATCTGCAGGCCAAGGCCTGCCCGCAGGTGGCGCTGCGCCCGGGCGTGGACGACATCGAGCACAGCGCCTTTGCCCAGAAGCTGCCGCCGCTGACCGTGGTGCGCGGCGCCGACGACCCGCTGGCGCGCCTGCAGGCGCACCTGCGCGGCGCCGCGCGGCGCCTGCTGGTGCTGGCCGAAAGCGACGGCCGGCGCCAGAGCCTGCTGGACTTTCTGCGCGCCAGCGGCCTGAACCCGCCGGCCTTCGACACGCTGGCCGAATTCGAGGCCAGCACCGAGCCGGTCGGCATCGCCACCGCCGCGCTGGCCGAGGGCTTTGCCTGGGTCGAAGGCGGCATCGACTTCGTCACCGAAACCGAGCTGTTCGCCACCGCCCCCGGCACGCGCCGGCGCCGGCGGCAGGAGCAGGTGAGCGACGTCGAGGCGCTGATCAAGGACCTGTCCGAGCTCAACGTCGGCGACCCGGTGGTGCACACGCAGCACGGCATCGGCCGCTACCGCGGCCTGGTGCACCTGGACATGGGCGAGAAGAACGCCGACGGCACGCCGGCGCTGCAGGAATTCCTGCACCTGGAATACGCGCAGCAGGCCGTGCTGTACGTGCCGGTGTCGCAGCTGCACCTGATCGGCCGCTACACCGGCGTCAGTGCCGACGAGGCGCCGCTGCACCGGCTGGGCAGCGGCCAGTGGGACAAGGCGCGGCGCAAGGCCGCCGAGCAGGTGCGCGACACCGCTGCCGAGCTGCTCAACCTGTACGCCCGACGCGCCGCGCGCCAGGGCCATGCGTTCCGCTATTCGCCGCACGACTACGAGCAGTTCGCGGCCGACTTCGGTTTCGAGGAAACCGCCGACCAGCAGGCCGCCATCCACGCCGTGATCCAGGACCTGATCAGCCCGCGGCCGATGGACCGGCTGGTGTGCGGCGACGTCGGCTTCGGCAAGACCGAAGTCGCTCTGCGCGCCGCCTTCGTGGCCGTCACCGGCGGCAAGCAGGTGGCGTTTCTGGCGCCCACCACGCTGCTGGCCGAGCAGCATTACCAGACGCTGGTCGATCGCCTGGCCCGCTGGCCCATCAAGGTGGCGCAGATGAGCCGCTTTGCCTCCGGCAAGGAAACCGCCGCCGCGCTCAAGGGCCTGGCCGACGGCAGCGTGGACATCGTGGTGGGCACGCACAAGCTGCTGTCGGAAAAGACCCAGTTCAAGAACCTGGGCCTGCTCATCATCGACGAGGAACACCGCTTCGGCGTGCGCCACAAGGAGGCGATGAAGAAGTTCCGCGCCGAGGTCGACGTGCTCACGCTCACCGCCACACCCATCCCGCGCACCATGGGCATGGCGCTGGAAGGCCTGCGCGACCTGAGCGTGATCGCCACCGCGCCCGAGCGCCGCCTGGCCATCAAGACCTTCGTGCGCGACGAAGGCGCGGGCGTGATCCGCGAGGCGGTGCTGCGCGAGTTGAAGCGCGGCGGCCAGGTGTACTTTCTGCACAACGAGGTCGAGACCATCGAAAACCGCCGCCAGGCGCTGGAAAAGCTGCTGCCCGAGGCGCGCATCGCCATCGCCCATGGCCAGATGCCCGAGCGCGAGCTCGAGCGCGTGATGCGCGACTTCGTGGCGCAGCGCTTCAACCTGCTGCTGTGCTCGACCATCATCGAAACCGGCATCGACGTGCCCACCGCCAACACCATCGTCATCGCGCGCGCCGACCGCTTCGGCCTGGCGCAGCTGCACCAGTTGCGCGGCCGCGTGGGGCGCAGCCACCACCAGGCCTACGCCTACCTGCTGGTGCCCGACCAGCAGAGCCTGACCAAGCAGGCCGCCCAGCGGCTGGAGGCGATCCAGCAGATGGAGGAGCTGGGCAGCGGCTTCT
>JADLIA010000111.1 GCA_020848515.1 Rubrivivax sp.
GCGCTGGCGACCATCGTCGCGGGCGTGAAGGCCGGCAAGAAAGCCAGCGTCAGCGGCTACGTCGACAACACCGGCAGCGCCGCCGCCAACGCCGAGATCGCCAAGCAGCGCGCCATTGCGGTGCGCGACCTGCTCACCGGCCTGGGCGTGGCCGAAGACCAGATCGAGCTGAAAAAGCCCGAAGACATCCAGGCCGGCAGCGGCGCCCAGGCGCGCCGTGTCGAAGTGACGCTGATGTAAGCGCCACCGCCCGACCACCGACCCAAAGCCCGCCGCGTGCGGGCTTTTTCGTTGCACGCCTCCGGCGGGCCGATCAGCTCAGAGGGTGAGAGGCAATCGGCCGTGCCCGAAAGGCGCGTCAAAACGCTGTCCATCGAGGCGCAAAACGCAGCCATGGCTCGGGCCATGGAGAGTATTTGCAACGATGAGGGGCGGCGTTTTGGCGTGCAAGGCGGGCATGGGGGATTGCCTCTCACCCGCTCAGGTCGAGCCCGCGCAGCAACTCGATCGTCTCGCGCACCAGCCGGGAGCTTGGGCCGGCGCGGGGCACGGCCAGCCTGAGCGTGTTGAGCAGCACGGGCGGGCCGATGCGCGTGCGCCGCAGCCGGTGGCGCGCCCCCAGGTTCCTGACCACGGTCTCGGGCAGGATGGTGTAGCCCATGCCCTGCGCCACCAGCTTCATGACGGTGCTCACGGTGCCCACCTCGGCGATGATCCTCGGCTCGATGCCGCGCGGCTTGAGCGCGCTGTCGATCACGCTGCGGATCGAGCTGGGCGCGCTGGGCAGGATCAGCGGGTAGCGCACCAGCCCGGCCAACCCGACCCGGGCCGGCATCTTGCCGGACTGCTGCGGGCCGACCAGCTCGAGCTCTTCCTCCAGCAGTGTCTCGAACGCCAGGGCCGGCGTGGCCGGCGGGTCGAACAGCAGGGCGATGTCCACCCGCCCGGCCACCAGCCATTCCCGCAAGGTGACGCTCAGGCCTTCGCTGATCGACAGCACCGCGCGCGGAAAACGCTCATGGAAACGCCCGACCAGCACATCGCTGGCCACCATCGAGATGCGCGGCGGCAGGCCGACGGCGACGCGGCCGGTCGGGCTCGACTGCAGGTCGCGCAGCTCATCCTTGGCGCGCTGCACGATGCCCAGCATGGCCCGGGCGTGGGGCAGCAGCGCCAGCCCGGCCTCGGTCGGCTTGACGCCGCGACCCGTGCGCAACAACAGGCGCTGCTGCAGTTCCTGCTCGAGGGCGCCGACCTGCCGGCTCAATGTCGGTTGCGCCAGATTCAGTTCGGCGGCCGCGGCGCTGAAGCTGCCGGCTTCCACCACATGCAGGAAATAGCCGAGGTGCCTGATTTCCATAGCCGTCAAGCATAGCTGATATAGGGATCGATGCATTCCTGTAATGAACCCGAATCCCAATAATCGGCCATCCGATCGTTGCCCGCCATGCCCAACGCCGACCCCCCGAAGCCAGACATGCCTGCCAGGACCCTGACGGGCCGCGTGCCCGCCGAGGCCATCCGCCACTTGCGGCTGGAGCGTCTGGCGCCGCACTGGCTGGAACGGGCCCGCAGTCTGGCCGACCTGACGGCCGACATCAGCGACGCGATGGACAGCCTGGGCCTGGCCGGCGCCATCCCGGCCACGCACCTGCCCTGCCAGCTGCCGGGGCACCGCGTGGTGGGCCAGGCCGTCACGGTGCGCAATGTCGAGCGCAGCGATGGCGTGGCCGCCTGCGTGGCCAGCGGGCGCGGGCGCATGGGCGAGCACGAGGCCTACAACCTGGCCGAGCCGGGTGACGTGGTGGTGATCGAGGGGCTGGCCGGCGTTTCCAACCTGGGTGGCCAGTCGGCCATGGTGGCCGCGCGCGCAGGCTGTGCCGGCGCCGTCATCGACGGCTCGTTTCGCGACCCCGAAACCTCGCGCCAGCTGGGTTTTCCGATCTGGTCGCGCGGCGCCACCCCGATCACCGGCAAGTGGCGCCTGCAGACCGTCGAGATCAACGGCCCGGTGCGCATCGCGGGGGTGGGCGTGCACGCGGGCGACCTGGTGGCCGCCGACGAAGCGGGGGTGGTGTTCGTCCCGCTGGCGCAGGTGCCCGCAGTGATCACCGAAGCCGAGCGGATCAGCGCCGGCGACCGCCGCCAGCAAGCCGACATCCAAAGCGGCCTGCCGCTGGATCAACTCGCCGCCCGCAAGTACAAATGACATGACCCTCGCCGCCGACACCACCACCGTCATCGACTGCATCGTGCAGGGCGCCGACATCCTGGGCGAGACGCCGCGCTGGTGCGAGCGCACCGGCACGCTGTGGTGGATCGACGTGCGCCGCCCGGCCCTGCAGTCCTGGGACGCGGCCAGCGGGCGCCACACCGCCCTGCGCCTGCACCCCGACCTGGTCACCGGCGCCATCGCCCTGCGCGAGGCCGGCGGCTTCCTGCTGGCCACCGCCGCCGGCCTGTGCCTGTTCGATCCGGCCAGCGATGCGGCGCCACAGGTTCTGGCCCATCCCGAAGCCGGCAAGCCGGGCATGCGCCTGAACGACGGCCGCTGCGACCGGCGCGGACGCTTCTGGGTCGGCAGCATGCACGACACCCAGCGCAACCCCGTGGGCACGCTCTACCGGCTCGATGCGGACCACCGCTGCCAGGCCATGCTGGACGGTTTCGTGCTGCCCAACTCCATCTGCTGGAGCCCCGACGATCGAACCCTGTATTTTTCGGACACGCACAACCAGATGGTCTGGGCGTTCGACTACGACATCGACGAAGGGCGCATCGGCGCGCGACGGGTGTTCGCCGACTGGACGCACCAGATCGGTCGCCCCGACGGTGCCACCGTCGATGTCGATGGCTGCCTGTGGACCTGCATGGTCGCCAGCGGCCAGCTGATTCGCCAGACGCCGCGCGGCAAGGTCGATCGCGTGATCCAACTGCCGGTCACCAACCCCACCTGCCCGGCCTTCGGCGGCAGCCGCCTGGACACCCTGTTCATCACCAGCCACTCGCAGCGCCTGAGCCTGGAGCAGCACGCCCGCGAACCGCTGGCCGGTGCCCTGCTGGCGCTGGACCCCGGCATCCAGGGGCTGCCCGAGGCGCGCTACCGCGGCTGAACCCGTCCCCGGCCTTCCATCCTCATCCAACCTTCAAGGAGACACTGCACCATGAAACCCCTCAAGACCGTGATCGCCGCCCTGGCGCTGGCCGCTGCCGGCTCGGCCCTGGCCCAGCCGGGCGAGGCGATCAAGATCATCGTGCCCTTCGCCGCGGGCGGGCCCACCGACCAGATCGCCCGCGTCATCGCCACGCCACTGGGCGCCATCCTGGGCAAGCCGGTGGTGGTGGACAACCGCGGTGGCGCCGGCGGCGTGGTCGGCGTGGGCGTGGTCGCCAAGTCGCCACCCGATGGCTCGACCCTGCTGCTCACCACTTCCAGCCTGGTCATCACCGCCGGCACCGTGCCCACCCTGCCCTACAACGCGCACAAGGACGTGGAGCCGGTGTACCTGCTGGGCGAAGTGCAGACGCTGCTGGTGGTGCGCCCCTCGCTGGGCGTCAACACGCTGCAGGAACTGGTGGCCAAGGCCAAGGGACCGGGCAAGCTCAACTACGGCTCGACCGGGGTCGGCGGCACCATGCACATCGGTGCCGAGCTCTTTGCCAGGGCGGCGGGCGTGAGCATGGTGCACGTGCCCTACCGCGGCGCCGCACCCGCGCTGGTGGACCTGATGGCCGGCACGATCGACCTGGTCAACGCCGACGTCCCGGTGCTGCGCCCCTACGTCAAGGACGGGCGCCTGAAGGCGCTGGCGATCTACGACACCAAGCGCTCGCCACAACTGCCCGACGTGCCCACCGCAGCCGAAGCCGGCTTGCCCGCCCTGCAGATGAACAACTGGTATGGCGTGCTGGTGCCGGCCGGCATGGCGCCCGAGTTGAAGAAAAAATTTGAAAATGCCCTTGATCAGGTGGTGCACCAGCCCGAAATCGCCGCCAAGCTGGCCGAGGCCGGGTTCATCGGTCCGCAGGGCACCCAGGCCTTCAAGGCCAAGCTGGATGCGGATTTCAAGCACTGGATCCCATGGCTCAAGGAAGCGGGCATCCAGACCAAGTGAGCTTCGAGGGCCCGGCCTGACCGCATGA
>JADLIA010000112.1 GCA_020848515.1 Rubrivivax sp.
CAACCGGGTGAGCGCATTCACCACCACCCTCAGGCGATTGGCACCGCGCAGGTCGTCGCGCCAGTGGTCGGGCTGGTTGCCATACATCTGGTGCAGAAAGGCTGGCAGCGCGTCGCCGCGCAGCACCGCATGGACTTCGTCCGCCAGACGCAGCAGGTCGGCGGCAGTCCAGGCGGGCAGGGTGCCGGCGTGCAGCATCAGCAGGGGTTCGCCGCCGTGCTCATGCGCGATGGCCAAGGGCTGCCGGCGCAACCAGTCCAGCAGACCGTCGCGGTCATCGGCCTGCAGCACGGCTGCCAACGTGTCGCGGCGCGAGGGCTTGCGCGCGCCGTGCGCCGTGGCCAGCAGGTGCAGGTCGTGGTTGCCCAGCAGGCAGCGCAGCGCACCCTCGTGCGCCATACAGCGGCGCAGCACCGCGGCCGAGTCGGGGCCCCGGTTGACCAGATCGCCCAGCAGGAAGGCGGTGTCGCGGCTTGGGGAGAAGCCGATCAGGTCCAGCAGGCGCTGCAGAGCCGCGTCGCAGCCCTGTACATCGCCGATACAGTAAAGTGCCATGGTGTTCTTTTTGACGTTGAATCCATGGATTTTCTGCTGATTGCGTTCCTGACCCTTCTCAATGGGGTGTTTGCCATGTCGGAGCTGGCCCTGGCGTCGAGCCGCAAGGCGCGCCTGACAGCGATGGCCCAGGGGGGGGACAAGGGCGCACAGGCTGCGCTGGACCTGCTGGACAACCCGACGCAGTTTCTCTCGTCGGTGCAGGTGGGCATCACCTCCATCGGCATGCTCAACGGCATCATTGGTGAGGCCGCCTTCAGCGATGACCTGACGGTGTGGCTGCATGCGCTGGGCATGCCCGAACGGGCGGCCAGCATCTCTGCCACGGCCCTGGTGGTGACCATCATCACCTTCATCACCATCGTCTTTGGCGAACTGGTGCCCAAGCGCATTGGACAGCTCTACCCGGAAACCGTCGCGCGTCTTGTCTCGCGCCCCATGGCCTGGGTGGCGCGCGTGGCCAAGCCTTTTGTGCGCCTGCTCTCGCTCTCCACGCAGGGGGTGCTGACCCTGTTGCGGGTAGACAACGATGCGGGCCGTGCCGTGACCGAAGAAGAAATCGTGGCCAGCCTGGAAGAGGGGCGTGAGGCGGGGGTCATCGAGCACCATGAGCACCAGATGGTGCAGAACGTCTTTCGCCTCGACGACCGGTCGCTCACCTCCATCATGGTGCCGCGCAGCGATGTGCAATGGCTCGACGCCAGCCACAGCGTGGCACAGGCCCTGCAACTGGCCAGCACGGCGGGTGACAAGGGGGCGCACTCGTGGTATCCGGTGTGCCGGGGCTCGCTCGACGACGTTGTGGGTGTCATCAGCGTGGCGCGCCTGCTGGAATTGGGGCTGCAGGCCGACGGCCAGATCGGTCAGTTCGCGCAGCCTGCCTCGTTTCTGCCGGAAACCCTCAGTGGCATGGAACTGCTCGAGCAGTTCCGCGCACGCCTGGGCCGCATGGTGTTCGTGGTGGACGAATATGGCGTGGTGCAGGTCATCATGACCCCGCGCGACCTGCTCGAAGCCATTACCGGTGAATTGCAGCCGGGGGCCACTGTTGATGCCTGGGCCGTGCAAAGAGAAGATGGTTCGTGGTTGCTGGAGGGCCTGGTGCCCGTGGCGGAACTCAAGGCCCGGCTGGATATTCGGGATCTGCCCGAGGAAGACCGGGGCCGCTATAACACGCTGGCCGGATTATTGATGGCCGAATCAGGGCATTTGCCGGGCGTGGGGGAGCGCATCACCTGCGCGGGCTGGATATTCGAGGTTCTGGACCTCGATGGCAAACGCATCGACAAGGTGCTGGCCTCGAAAGAAGAGCCTGCCCAATAGGCGCTGTGCGCAGAGTGAAATATCTTTCGTTGCACGGGCGGGTTTAAATAGGCAGGGCACTGCACATTATGGATAATTTCCCTATAATCATTTGCATTGTCCACCAACCACCCCTTGCACCATGACCAGTTACAAAGAACTCCTGAAGCAGCGTGAAGCCCTTGAGCAGCAAATCAATGAAGCCCGGCGTCAGGAGCTGGCAGGTGCCATTGCCCAGGTCCGGGCTCTGGATGCCGAATATGGTCTTTCGCAGGATGACGTCTTCCCTGCCGCTCGTGCCCGCAGCGTGTCCAGCGGCACCAAGGTCGCTCCCAAATACCGCGATCCCGCCACGGGCCAGACCTGGACGGGGCGCGGCAAAGCCCCTAAATGGATTCAGAACCAGGACCGGGCGCAATTCGTCATTTAAAAAAGTCCGCTTCGGCGGACTTTTTTTATGGTGGCAGGTAAATGCCGCCGCACGACCGCAGAATGGGAAAACACCCTCCAATACCGGGCGGCCAGTATGGGGTAACGGTGCGCCGGGGTGCGTGCCTTTCAGGTTTTTGTCAGCCCGCTGAATTAACCGGCATGGGATGCTGGAGGGTTAAAAAAGGGGGTGGCGGGAGGTGTCCCCTTCGCTGGCAGTGCCCATGCACGTGCATGGGCCATTGCAGTGAATTGGAAGGGTGCCAGAATGGCTCTGTTGCCCCACACTAGGAGTCTCTTCATGGCCAGTAAAACCCCCCGCCCGATACGCCACGCATTTGCCTCCACGCTCAAGAGTTTCAAGACCTCATCGGGGAAAACGGGACAGTTCTATTCCTTGCCCGCGCTGGCGCGCCAGTGTCCGCATATTCGGCGGCTGCCGGTGTCCATCCGCATCGTGCTCGAATCGGTGTTGCGCAACTGCGACGGCCGCAAGGTGACCGCCGAGCATGTGCGCGAGCTGGCCCACTGGGCTCCGAATGCCGAGCGAAAGGACGAGATCCCGTTCGTCGTCTCGCGCGTGGTGCTGCAAGACTTCACCGGTGTGCCGCTGCTGGCCGATCTGGCCGCCATGCGCAGCACGGCCGCGCGCCTGGGCAAGAACCCCAAGAAGATCGAGCCGCTGGTGCCCGTAGACCTGGTGGTGGACCACTCCATCATGGTCGATCACTATGGCAAGAAGAATTCGCTCGACCTGAACATGAAGCTCGAATTCCAGCGCAACCGCGAGCGCTACGAGTTCATGAAATGGGGCATGCAGGCCTTTGACACCTTTGGCGTGGTGCCCCCGGGCTTCGGCATCGTGCACCAGGTCAACCTCGAATACCTCGCGCGCGGCGTGCACAAGCGCAAGGACGGCGTGTATTTCCCCGACACCCTGGTGGGCACCGACAGCCACACCACCATGATCAACGGCATTGGCGTGGTGGGCTGGGGCGTGGGCGGCATCGAGGCCGAGGCCGCCATGCTGGGCCAGCCGGTGTACTTCCTCACGCCCGACGTGGTGGGCTTCGAGCTCAAGGGCCGCCTGCGCGAGGGCTGCACCGCCACCGACCTGGTGCTGACGGTGACCGAGCGCCTGCGCCAGCACAAGGTGGTGGGCAAGTTCGTCGAATTCTTCGGCGAGGGCACGGCCAGCCTGAGCGTGCCCGACCGCGCCACCATCGGCAACATGGCGCCCGAATACGGCGCCACCATGGGCTTCTTCCCGGTCGACGAGCGCACCCTCGAATACTTCCAGGGCACCGGCCGCACCAAGGCCGAGATCGAGGCCTTCGAGGCCTGGTTCCGCGCGCAGAAGCTGTTTGGCGTGCCGCGCGCGGGCGACATCGACTACTCGCAGGTCATCACGCTCGACCTGGGCGAGGTCAGCCCCAGCGTGGCCGGCCCCAAGCGGCCGCAGGATCGCATCGAGCTGGGCCAGCTGTCGGCGCGCTTTGCCGAGCTGTTCTCGCAGCCCATGAGCGACAACGGCTTCAACCGCCCGGCCGCCGAGCTGCACCGCCGGCTCGAGGTGACGCGCGACAACGACCCCGACGCCGACGAGCGCGCCCCCGAGCTCGAACCGCTGCCCATGGGCGCCGCGCGCTCGGTGGTCGAGATGGTGGCCAACAAGCCGACGCTGGAGTCGGCGCTGTCCGAGGCCGACGTGGTCGAACCGGTGTCGGCCAAGCGCTACACCCTGGGCAACGGCGACGTGCTGATCGCCGCCATCACCAGCTGCACCAACACCAGCAACCCCAGCGTGATGCTGGCCGCCGGCCTGCTGGCCAAGAAGGCGGTGCAGGCCGGCCTGACGGTGCAGCCGCACATCAAGACCTCGCTGGCGCCGGGCTCGCGCATCGTCACCGAATACCTCAGCCAGACCGGGCTGCTGCCCTACCTGTAGCAGCTGGGCTTTCCGGTGTCGGCCTATGGCTGCACCACCTGCATCGGCAACGCCGGCGACCTGGCGCCCGAGCTGAACGAGGCCATCACCCGCAACAACCTGGTGTGCGCGGCGGTGCTGTCGGGCAACCGCAACTTCGAGGCGCGCATCCACCCCAACCTGAAGGCCAACTTCCTGATGAGCCCGCCGCTGGTGGTGGCCTACGCCATCGCCGGCAACGTGATGGTTGACCTGATGACGCAGCCGGTGGGCCAGGGCAAGGGCGGCAAGGACGTGTACCTGGGCGACATCTGGCCCCGCGGCGACGAGATCAACCGCCTGCTGAAGTACGCCATGAAGGGCAAGGCGTTCCGCGACAACTACGCCAAGGTGGGCAGCGAACCGGGCAAGCTGTGGGAGCGCGTGGAGGGCGTCAGCGGCGAGGTCTACAACTGGCCCACCAGCACCTACATCGCCGAGCCGCCATTCTTTGATCGATTTACTATAGATTCGATAGCTGCTAGCGCAGGCTACGAGCGCGCTGTAACCCCATCTGACCCGCATGCCGTGGAGGGTGCGCGGATCATGGCGCTGTTTGGCGACTCGATCACCACCGACCACATCTCGCCGGCCGGCAGCATCAAGGAAAGCTCGCCCGCCGGCCAGTGGCTGCAGGCGCACGGCGTGGGCAAGCAGGACTTCAACAGCTACGGCTCGCGCCGCGGCAACCACGAGGTGATGATGCGCGGCACCTTCGCCAATGTGCGCATCAAGAACCTGATGCTCCCGCCGCTGGCCGACGGCAGCCGCGAGGAGGGCGGACTCACGCTGGCGCAGCCCTCGGGCCAGAAGATGTTCATCTACGACGCCGCCATGGCCTACCAGGCCGCCGGCGTGCCCACCGTGATCTTCGCCGGCGAGGAGTACGGCACCGGCTCCAGCCGCGACTGGGCGGCCAAGGGCACGCAGCTGCTGGGCATCAAGGCGGTGGTGGCCAGGAGTTTCGAGCGCATCCACCGCAGCAACCTGGTGGGCATGGGCGTGCTGCCCTTGCAGTTCAAGGCCGGCCAGTCCTGGGAGGCGCTGGGCCTGAAGGGCGACGAGCTGATCGACATCGTTCCGGCGGCCGACCTGGCGCCGCAAAGCGACGCGCGCCTGGTCATCACGCGCGCCGACGGCTCGAAGAAGGAAGTCCGGCTGACGCTGCGCATCGACACGCCGATCGAGGTCGAGTACTTCCGTGCCGGCGGCATCCTGCCCTACGTGCTGCGGCAGTTGCTGGGATGACGGGCGCCGGTGCCGACCGCCAGCGGGCTGGGCGCGGCGTCCGGCGGCCGGCCCCTGGCCCGCGTCGGGGGCCCTGATTGACCGCGCCTTTTGTTACCGGCTTCACGCTCAGCCTGTCGCTCATCGTCGCCATCGGCGCACAGAACGCCTTCGTGCTGCGCCAGGGGCTGCGGCGCGAGCACCTGGGCGTGGTGGTGGCGGTGTGCGCGCTGCTCGACGTGCTGCTGATGGCGGCCGGGGTGTTCGGCCTCGGGGCGCTGGTCGGTGCCTCGCCGCGGGTGCTGGACGCCATCACCCTGGCCGGGGCGGCGGTGCTGGTGTTCTACGGTGTGCAGGCGCTGCGCCGCGCGCTGGCGCCGGGGCATCTGCTGGCCGGCCCGGGCGCCGCCGGCATGCCGCGCGCGCGGGCCTTGCGCGAGGTGCTGGCGATCAGCCTGCTGAACCCGCATGTGTACCTGGACACCGTGGTGCTGGTGGGCGCCGTGGGCGCCAGCCAGCCGGTGGCGCTGCAGCCGCTGTTCCTGGCCGGTGCGGGGCTGGCCAGCGCGCTCTGGTTTGCCGCGCTGGGCTATGGCGCGCGGTTGCTGACGCCGCTGTTCGCGCGTCCGGCGGCCTGGCGCGTGCTCGACAGCGGCGTGGCGGTGCTGATGTTCACCATCGCCTGGGGTTTGCTGCGCGGTCTTCGGATGTAGTATCAATTTGATAGCTGCCGACGCTTGTCGTGCAAGCGCTGGGGCCTGATCTGGCTTGATGGCTCGGATGCCTCCCACGACCTGATCGCCGCGGCCGTCGACTGGCCTTCGCGCGCGGCACAATCGGCGCCATGAGTTCGACCCAACAAGCCCTGATCGTCGGCGGCGGCATCGGCGGACTGGCGGCGGCGCTGGCGGCGCTGCGGGCCGGCTGGGAGGTGCGCCTGTTCGAGCGCGCCGCCAATTTCAGCGAGGTCGGCGCGGGGGTGCAGCTCGGCCCCAACGTGACGCGCATCCTGCACGGCTGGGGGCTGGCCGACGAGCTGCGCGCGGTGGCCGCGTTTCCCCATCGCCTGCAGGTGCGCTGCGCCCTCACCGGCGCCGAGCTGGGCCAGCTGCCGCTCGGTCAGCGCGCCGTCGAGCGCTACGGCGCGCCCTACGCCACCATCCACCGGGCCGACATCCACGGCCTGCTGCTGCACGCCGTGCTGCGCCAGGGCGGCGCGCAGCTCAGGCTCGACGAGCCGCTGGCCGGGTTCACCGACGACGGCAAGGCGGTGCGCCTGAGCACCGCCGGCGGCAAGGTGGTGGAAGGCGACGCGCTGATCGGCGCCGACGGCGTGCGCAGCCGCGTGCGCGAGCTGCTGCTGGGTGACGGCGCGCCGCGCCCGACCGGGCACCTGGCCTACCGCACCATGCTGGAGCAGGCCGCGCTGCCGCACGAGCTGCGCAGCGCCCAGGTCACGGCCTGGCTCGGGCCGCGTCTGCACCTGGTGCAATACCCGGTGCGCGGCGGCGCCTGGATGAACGTGGTGGCGATCGTGCAGGGTCAGCCGCCGGCCGAGCTTGACTTGTGGGACCACGCCGCCCATGCGGCCGACCTGGCGCGCGCCATGGGCGACACCTGCGCGCCGCTGCGCGAGCTGATCCGCGCCGCCAACATCGCCACCCTGAACCCGCATCCCTGGCGGCTGTGGCCGCTGGCAGACCGTCTGCCCGTGGGGTCGGCGCGCGAGATGGCGCAGGGCCTGGTGGCGCTGCTGGGCGACGCCGCCCACCCCATGCGGCCCTACCTGGCGCAAGGCGCCGGCATGGCGATCGAAGACGCCGCCGAGCTGGGGCGCGCGCTGGCGATGGAAGCGGTCGACGTGTCCACCCGGCTGGCGCGCTACGCGCTGGCGCGCTGGCAGCGCGTGGCGCGCGTGCAGGCGCAGTCGCGCCGCAATGGCGGCATCTTCCACGCCACCGGGGCGGTGCGGCTGGGGCGCAACCTGTCGATGCGGCTGCTGGGCGAGCGGCTGCTGGATCAGCCGTGGCTGTACGGCACGGTCAGCTGAAGGGGACGGCGCATCATTCCGTCAGCGTGGTTGACCTGGGAATCAGCCGGTGGCTTCGGCCTTTGGATGTCTTGCATACCGTTCTGGCTGAGCTTGTCCAGGCCCTTCAACAGGCTCGGGGTGCACGGTTCGGATTTCAGGCTTGTGAAGCCATAGGGTGACACCGGCTGCGCCGGCAGGGGCCACGACCCATGGGTCATCGAAGCGGTCCGCTCAAGTGGTCAGCCTGGCCCCGCGCTTCTGACGGTGGGGCCGGATGCCGCCCGACCGAGAGAGCGCCGCCACGCGGCCAGTCGAGGCGCCACGCACCGCCGCCGCCCGGGCTGCGGCGAGCATCGGCCATGCCGGGCGGGTGTGGCGGTGTGGCCCAGGCGGGCATCAGGGGGCGTTGACGCCTTCAGGCCAGTTTGGCGGCGAACTGGACCAGCCGGCGCGCCTGGTGACCGATGGCGGCCTTGACGTCGTCGCTGAACGGCTGGCCCTGGGTGTGGCTGTAGCCGTAGGGGTTGCCGCCGACCTTGAAGATCACCG
>JADLIA010000113.1 GCA_020848515.1 Rubrivivax sp.
GCGCTCTTCCAGGAATTCGGCCAGCGCCTTGCCGACGATGTCTTCGACCGGCGCGCGCACCTCGCTGGACACCAGCTTGTCCTTGGTCTGGCTGCTGAACTTGGGCTCGGGCACCTTGACGCTGAGCACGCACACCAGGCCTTCGCGCAGGTCGTCACCGCTCACATCGACCTTGGCCTTCTTGGCCAGCTCGTTGTCGGCGATGTACTTGGTGATCACGCGCGTCATGGCGGCGCGCAGGCCCGTGAGGTGGGTGCCGCCGTCGCGCTGCGGGATGTTGTTGGTGAAGCACAGCACCTGCTCGTTGTAGCCGTCGTTCCACTGCATGGCCACTTCGACACCGATTTCGGTGCCGGCGATGCCGCCGTAGCTTTCGGCCGGGCGCGCACCGCTGGCGTAGAAGGCGTTCGGGTGCAGCACCTTCTTGCTGCCGTTGATGAAGTCGACGAAGCCCTTGACGCCGCCGGCGCCGGAAAAGTCGTCTTCCTTGCCGCTGCGCTCGTCGATCAGGCGGATGCGCACGCCGTGGTTGAGGAAGGACAGCTCGCGCAGGCGCTTGGCCAGGATGTCGTAGTGGAAGTCGTGGTTTTCCTTGAAGATCTCGGTGTCGGGCAGAAAGCGCACCTCGGTGCCGCGCTTGTCGGTGTCGCCGGTGACGCGCATCGGCGACACCTCGACGCCGCCCACCGTCTCGACCAGGCGGTTCTGCACGAAGCCGCGACTGAACTCGATCTCGTGCTTCTTGCCGTCGCGCCGCACCACCAGGTGCAGCCGGCTGGACAGCGCGTTGACGCAGGACACGCCCACGCCGTGCAGGCCGCCCGAGACCTTGTAGCTGTTCTGGTTGAATTTGCCGCCGGCGTGCAGCTCGGTGAGGGCGATTTCGGCCGCCGAGCGCTTGGGCTCGTGCTTGTCGTCCATCTTCACGCCGGTGGGGATGCCGCGGCCGTTGTCGACCACGCTCAGCGAGCCGTCGCTGTGGATGGTGACGACGATGTCGTCGCAGTGGCCGGCCAGCGCCTCGTCGATCGAGTTGTCGACCACCTCGAACACCAGGTGGTGCAATCCGGTGCCGTCGGAGGTGTCGCCGATGTACATGCCGGGGCGCTTGCGCACCGCCTCCAGCCCTTCCAGGATCTGGATCGCGCCTTCGCCGTAGCCTTCGGCCCCGGCGGATGGGGTGGCGGCGGCGGGCTGGTCGGGGTCGGGGCGGGGGTCGGTCATCGTCGTTTCTCGCTCATTTGAAAGCCAAAACCCGCCTCGGGCGGCGGGTTGCGGGCGCGGGCAGCTCCTGAATCAGGAGCGCGCTCAGATCCGCATCGGCATCACCACGTACTTGAAGTGGGCGTTGTCGGGCAGGGTGATGAGGGCCGAGCTGTTGCCATCCTGCAGCTCGACCCTGACCATCTCCTGCTGGTTCATGTTGGCCAGGGCGTCGATCAGGTAGGTGACGTTGAAGCCGATCTCGATCGGTTCGCCGTCGTAGTCGATATCGATTTCGTCGACCGCCTCTTCCTGCTCGCTGTTGTTGGAGGCGATCTGCAGACTGCCGGGCTCGAAGTTCAGGCGCACGCCCTTGAATTTCTCGCTGGTCAGGATGGCGGTGCGCTGCAGGCTGGCCAGCAGCGGCGCGCGGCCCAGGGTGACGCTGTTGCGGTGGTTCCTGGGGATCACGCGGTTGTAGTCGGGGAACTTGCCCTCGACCAGCTTGGTGACGAATTCCATGGCGCCGAAGCTGAACTTGGCCTGGTTGGCGGCAAACTGCATCTCGATCATGGGCGCCTGCTGCCCCTCGGGCACGCTGGCGTCCGACAGCAGGCGCTGCAGCTCGATCACCGTCTTGCGCGGCAGGATCACCTCCTGCTTGGGCACGTCCACCTCCAGGGTGGCGCTGGCGTACGCCAGACGGTGGCCGTCGGTGGCCACCAGCGACAGCTGCTTGCCTTCGGCCACGAACAGGATGCCGTTGAGGTAATAGCGGATGTCGTGCACCGCCATGGCGAAGGCCACCTGGTCGAGCAGGGTCTTGAGGGTCTTCTGCGGCACCTGAAACGACGCGCCGAAGCTGGGCGCTTCCTGCACCAGCGGGAAGTCCTCGGCCGGCAGCGTCTGCAGGGTGAACTTGCTCTTGCCGCCCTTGAGGATCAGCTTGGACTGGCTGCTCTCCAGGCTCACCGTCTGGTCGGCTGGCATGGTGCGCAGGATGTCGATCAGCTTGCGCGCGCCCACCGTGGTGGCGAAGTGGCCGCTGTCGCCACCCAGTTCGGCGGCGGTGCGGATCTGGATCTCGAGGTCGCTGGTGGTCAGCTGCAGGGTGTCGCCGCTCTTGCGCAGCAGCACGTTGGCCAGCACCGGCAGGGTGTGACGCCGCTCGACGATGCCGGCGACCGATTGCAGCGCGGCCAGCAGCCTGTCTTGGGTGGTCTTCAGAACAATCATGTCTTCCTCTTGATCCTTGTCATGACCGTCGGCGCGCCGCGCATCGCCGCTCCCTGGGGCCGGCGCGAGCCAACCCCGCATTGTCGCCGGTTTTCGTGGCCTTTCGACTTCGGAACCATCAACCTTTGAGCGTCTGCTCCAGCACGTGGAGCTGCTGGTTCAGCTCGGTCAGCTGCTGGCGTTCGCCGGCGATCTTGCGCACCGCGTGCAGCACGGTGGTGTGGTCGCGCCCGCCGAACAGCTCGCCGATTTCGGGCAGGCTCTTTTGCGTCAGTTCCTTGGCCAGGTACATGGCGATCTGGCGCGGGCGGGCAATGCTGGCCGGGCGCTTCTTGCTGTACATGTCGGCCACCTTGATCTTGTAGTAGTCGGCCACCGTCTTCTGGATGTTCTCGACGCTGATCTGGCGGTTCTGGATCGACAGCAGGTCGCGCAGCGCCTCCTTGGCCAGGGCGATCGAGATGTCCTTCTGGTTGAAGCGCGAATAGGCCAGGATCTTGCGCAGCGCGCCTTCGAGCTCGCGCACGTTGGAGCGCACGTTCTTGGCGACGAAGAAGGCCACCTCTTCCGGCATCTCGGCGCCTTCGGCGGCGGCCTTGCTGATCAGGATGGCCACGCGCATTTCCAACTCGGGCGGCTCCAGCGCCACCGTCAGGCCGGAGTCGAAGCGCGACACCAGGCGCTCGTGGATGTCGGTCAGACCCTTGGGGTAGGTGTCGCTGGTCATCACGATGTGGCTCTTCTTGGCCAGCAGCGCCTCGAAGGCGTTGAAGAACTCCTCCTGCGTGCGGTCCTTGTTGGCGAAGAACTGCACGTCGTCGATCAGCAGCAGATCGAGCGAGTGGTAGCGTTCCTTGAACTGATCGAAGGTCTTGCGCTGATAGGCCTTGACCACATCCGACACGAACTGCTCCGCATGGATGTAGAGAACCTTGGCGTCCGGGCGCGTTTGCAACAGTCGGTTGCCGACCGCGTGCATCAGGTGCGTCTTGCCCAGGCCGACGCCGCCGTAGATGAACAGCGGGTTGTAGAGCTGGCCCGGCGCGCCGGCCACGTGCAGCGCGGCGGCCCGCGCCATGCGGTTGGCCGTGCCTTCCACCAGGGTGTCGAAGGTCAGCGCGCCATTGAGCCGGGTGCGCACCGGGCCGGCACTGTCGCGGTCGCCGGTCGGCGCAGGCAAGGGCTCGGGCGCCCGCGCGGGCTCCGGGTCGCCCTGGGTGGTTTCCGATGTTGGGATAGAGAATGACGGTTTGATGGGCGCCGCCCTGGGTGCAAGCGCTAACTCAACCTGCACGGCGTGGCCCTGCAGCGCCTCCAGCACGGCGGCGATGCGGGTGGCGTACTGGGCGCGCACCCAGTCCAGCTTGAAGCGGTTGCCCACGTACAGGGTCAGGCGGCTGTGGTCGGCCGCCAGCTGGGCCGACAGCGGTTTGATCCAGGTGTTGAACTGCTGCTCGGGCAGCTCGCGCGCCAGCGTTTCCAGGCAGGTGTCCCACAAGGCCGCGCCGTGGCTGGCGCTGGCGCGCTGGGGTTGATCGATGTGCATGGGGGTGCCGGTGGTGTGGATAAGTGGCGCCGCAGGAGCGCCGAAAAGGGTCGGTCGACGCCAATTATCCACATGTCGGTGGCGGCCACAAGAGCGTCTGCCAAAGCCCGCGGGCCGCGGGCCGGCGCGCATGCCATGACCTTCCCCTTGGCCGGCACGGCGGAATTTGCGATAATGACGGGTTTTCCTGGGTCGGGCCGGGCGAGCGCTGGGGCCACGGGGTCCGCGCCAGCCGGGCGGCAGGCGAGCCCGCCTTCCCCGCGTGGCGCCAGTGGCAGGGCATGCCATGGGGCTGGCCGCACCAGTGGTGCGGCCGGGCGCCGGGCGGGTGCGCAGGGCGCCCAAGATGCCGCGACGGGCCGGGACGACCCCAAGCCCATTTACTCCAAGGACGATTCGTCATGAAACGCACGTACCAACCTTCCAAGACGCGCCGCGCGCGCACCCACGGCTTTCTGGTCCGCATGAAGACGCGCGGCGGTCGCGCGGTGATCAACGCGCGCCGCGCCAAGGGCCGCAAGCGCCTGGCGGTCTGAGCCTGCCGGCTTGGGACGGCTCGTGGTGAGCGGCGTCGACGCCACCGCTGCGCCTGCGCTGCGGTCGGCCACGCCTGGCCGGTTGCGCACGCGTGAGCAGTTCCAGGCCCTGCTGGCGCAGCGGCCGGTGGCGCGCACGGCGCACTTTGCCCTGCATCGCCTGGCGGGGCCGCAGGGCCTGCCCGACGCCGTCGCGCCGGGGCTGTTCTGTCCTGCCGGCGTGGCCTGGCTGGGCGCCATGGCGCCCAAGCGCTGGGCGCGCCGCGCCGTCACGCGCAACCTGATCCGTCGCCAGATCTACGCTGTGGGCGAGCGCCTGCAGCCGCCGCTGGCCGCGGGGGCGCACCTGGTGCGCCTGCGGGCGGCGTTTGCCCCCGCGCAGTACCCCAGCGCCGCGTCGGTGGCGCTGCAGCGGGCGGTGCGCGCCGAGCTGTGCCAGCTGTTCGCGCAGGGCCGGAGCGCCTGATGCGGGCGCTGCTGATCGGGCTGGTCAAGGCCTATCGCCTGCTGCTGTCGCCCTGGCTGGGTTCGTCCTGTCGTTTCGAGCCGACCTGTTCGCTCTACGCCATCGGCGCGCTGCAACGGCATGGCGCGCTGGCGGGCAGCTACCTGACGCTGCGCCGGCTGCTGCGCTGCCACCCCGGCTGTGACGGCGGTTGCGATCCGGTGCCGCCGCAGCCGCCGCGCTTTTTCACCCGTCTGATCGACCGCGAGCGGTCGGACCCGTCAACGCCTCGTCAGCCGTCATGAAAGACATTCGCCGCACCATCCTCTGGGTGATCTTCGCCTTCTCGCTGGTCATGCTGTGGGACCAGTGGCAGGTGCACAACGGCCGCAAGGCGACCTTCTTCCCCGGCGCGCCCACGCCGGCCAGCCAGGCCAGCGCGCCGGCGTCGGCGGTGCCGGCGGCCAGCGCCCAGCCGGCCGCGGTGCCGGGGGTGGCACCGGCGGGTGTGCCGCCCGGCGACGCCGCACCCGCTGCCGCCGCCGCTGCGCCGCGCGAGCGCATCGAAGTCACGACCGACGTGCTCAAGCTGGTGTTCGACACCGAGGGCGGCTCCATCGTGCGCAGCGAGTTCCTCAAGTTCGACCAGACCGAACACCCGGGCCAGGCCTTCGTGCTGCTGGACGACAGCCCCCAGCGCACCTACCAGGCGCAGTCGGGCCTGATCGGTGGGCCGTTCCCCACCCACAAGACGGCGATGCGCTTCACGGGCGAGCGCACCCTGGCCGAAGGTGCGGGCGAGCTGGTGCTGCGCTTCGAGTCGCCCGAGCTGGGCGGCCTCAAGCTGGTCAAGACCTATACGCTGCGGCGTGGCGACTACGTGGCCCAGGTGCGGCATGAGGTGGTCAACACCGGTGGCCAGCCGGTCAGCCCTCAGCTGTACGTGCAGCTGGTGCGCGACGGCAACCCGGCGCCGGGCGGCACCAGCTTTTATTCCACCTTCACCGGACCGGCCTTCTACACCGACGCCAAGAAGTTCCAGAAGGTCGAGTTTGCCGACATCGACAAGGGCAAGGCCGAGTTCGCCACGCCGTCGCCCGACGGCTGGGTGGCGATGGTGCAGCATTACTTCGCCAGCGCCTGGCTGCTGCCGCAGGGCATGGGGCACGACAACTTCGCGCGCAAGCTCGATGGTGGTCTGTACGCCGCCGGCATGATCGCTTCGCTGGGCGCCATCGCCCCGGGCGCCAGCCAGGCGGTGCAGGCGCGCCTGTTCATCGGCCCGCAGGACGAGAAGGTGCTGGAAGGCATCGCCCCCGGGCTGGAGCTGGTCAAGGACTACGGCTACTTCACCATCCTGGCCAAGCCGCTGTACTGGCTGCTCGACAAGCTGCACGGCGTGCTGGGCAACTGGGGCTGGGCCATCGTGGCCCTGGTGGTGCTGCTGAAGATCGCCTTCTACTGGCTCAACGCCAAGGCCTACGCCAGCATGGCCAAGATGAAGGCCATCAACCCGCGCATCCAGGAGCTGCGCGAGCGCCTGAAGGACAACCCGCAGCAGATGCAGATGGAGATGATGCGCATCTACCGCGAGGAAAAGGTCAACCCAATGGGCGGCTGTCTGCCCATCATGATCCAGATCCCGGTGTTCATCGCCCTGTACTGGGTGCTGCTGTCCAGCGTGGAAATGCGCGGCGCGCCCTGGATCCTGTGGATCAAGGACCTGTCGGTGAAGGACCCGTACTTCATCCTGCCGGTGGTGATGACGCTCAGCACCCTGCTGCAGACCGCGCTCAACCCCCTGCCGCCCGACCCGATGCAGGCCAGGATGATGTGGATCATGCCGCTGGTGTTCAGTGTGATGTTCTTCTTCTTCCCCGCCGGTCTGGTGCTGTACTGGGTGACCAACAACATCCTGACCATCGCCCAGCAGTGGATCATCAACACCCGCATGGGCGTGCCGCCGCAGTTCAACCTGCCCAAGTTCTGAGCCCTGTGCCGCCGCGGCCGGCGCGCCTCGCCGGCCGCGGTGGGTCGGTCACCCGACTGGCATCGGAACGTTGAAGAATTCGATCGCCAGCGCTTGCCTGTTGTGCGCAAGCAGCTATTGAATTCATAGTAATCGTCGACAATGCCGACCCCCGGGGAAACCCCGGGAAGCCCGAATTCGATGCCAATTCTTCGGTAGCATGGGCACTTTCCAACTTCACTGGAAGGTGATTTCATGGCTCGTCCCCTGTTCGTTCGTGGCGCCGTGGTGTTGGCTGCCCTGGCCCTGACGGGCGCCGCCCAGGCCGCCGCGCTGCGCATCGCCGGCGCCAACGACATCCTGACCTTCGATCCGCACGCGCAGAACCACCAGACCACCCTGGCCTACCAGCAGATGGTCTATGAGTCGCTGGTGCGCTACACCGAAA
>JADLIA010000114.1 GCA_020848515.1 Rubrivivax sp.
AACGAGCTGCTCAAGACCCCCAACCTGGGTCGCAAGTCGCTCAACGAGATCAAGGAAGTGCTGGCGTCGCGCGGCCTGACCCTGGGCATGAAGCTGGAGAACTGGCCTCCGGTGGGCCTGGACAAGCGCTGATTCAAGGTCGAAAAGGGCTATGGCGCTTGTCCATCAAGCGCCGATAGCTATCAAAATCATAGTTAACGCTTCGCATCGAAGCCCATCGTGCAAGGGCCGTACCTGATCCGGCGGCCCTGTTAATAAAGGAAAGGAAAGCACCATGCGTCACGGCAACGGCCTTCGCAAACTCAACCGCACCAGCGCCCATCGTCAGGCGATGCTGCGCAACATGATGAACTCGCTGATCGCTCACGAGGCGATCAAGACCACCGTGCCCAAGGCCAAGGAACTGCGCCGTGTGGTCGAGCCCATGATCACCCTGGCCAAAAAAGACAGCGTGGCCAACCGCCGCCTGGCCTTTGCGCGCCTGCGCGACGATGCCAGCGTGAGCAAGCTGTTCGGCGAGCTGGGGCCGCGCTACCAGAGCCGCCCGGGCGGCTACACGCGCATCCTGAAAATGGGTTTCCGCGTCGGTGACAACGCCCCCATGGCCTTCGTCGAGCTGGTCGATCGCCCTGAAGCGTCGGACGGCGAGCAGGCCGGCGAGGAATAAGCTATAATAGATGTCTTACCGCGCGATGGAGCAGTCTGGTAGCTCGTTGGGCTCATAACCCAAAGGTCGGAGGTTCAAATCCTCCTCGCGCAACCAGGATACCCCGGTCAAAAATCCCGCTCCGTGCGGGATTTTTGCTTTCCGGCCCCGCTGTTGTGTACCGCACCATGACCGCCACCACCCTTTCCGCGCTGCGTTACCTGACCGTACCGGTGACGCCGTTTGCGCAGAACTGCTCCATCGTCTGGTGCGAGCGCAGCAGGCAGGCGGCGATCATCGATCCGGGTGGGGATCTGCCGCGCATCGAAGCCGCGCTGCGCGAGCTGGCGGTGACCCCGACCCAGATCTGGCTCACCCACGCCCACATCGACCACGCCGGAGGCAGCGCCGAACTGAGCGCCAGGCTGGGCCTGCCGATCGTCGGTCCGCACCCGGGCGACCAGTTCTGGATCGACGGTCTGGCCGAGCAGGGCCGCATGTTCGGCTTTGCGCGCGCCGAGCCGTTCACGCCCACGCGCTGGCTGCACGATGGCGACACGGTGCAGGTCGGCGACTGCGAGCTGCAGGTGCGCCACTGCCCTGGCCACACCCCGGGGCACGTGGTGTTCCATTCGCCCGAGGCGCGCCGCGCCTTCGTCGGCGACGTACTGTTTGCCGGCAGCATCGGGCGCACCGACTTTCCGGGCGGCAACCACGCCCAGCTGATCGCCAGCATCCGCGAGCGCCTGTGGCCCATGGGCGACGACACCGTGTTCATCCCCGGCCACGGGCCGGAGAGCACGTTTGGCGAGGAACGGCGCCACAACCCGTTCGTGCGCGATGGCCTCTGAGGCGCCGGCGGCAGGGCGGCCGCGGCGCGACTGGCGCGCCAGCCTGCGCATCTACCTGTCGCCGCCCAGCCTGCGCATGCTGGCGCTGGGCTTTGCCGCCGGACTGCCGCTGCTGCTGGTGCTGGGCACGCTGAGCTTTCGCCTGCGCGAGGCCGGCATCGACCGCTCCACCATCGGCTACCTCAGCTGGGTGGGGCTGGCCTATGGCTTCAAGTGGGCCTGGGCGCCCCTGGTGGACCGCGTGCCGCTGCCCGGGCTGACGCGCCTGCTGGGGCGCCGGCGCGCTTGGCTGCTGCTGGCCCAGCTCGGCGTGATGGCCGGGCTGGTGGCCATGGCCTGGGCCGATCCGCGCGTGTCGCTGGCCGCCGTCGTGTGGAGCGCGCTGGCCGTGGCCTTCGCCTCGGCCACGCAGGACATCGCGCTGGACGCCTACCGCATCGAATCGGCGCCCACCGATGCGCAGCCGGCGCTGGCGGCCAGCTACCAGACCGGCTACCGGCTGGCCATGATCTGGGCCGGCGCCGGCGTGCTGTGGCTGGCGGCGCGCGCGCAGGGCGACGCCAGCGGCTACCAGCACGAGGCCTGGCGGCAGGCCTACCTGGTGATGGCCGCGTCCATGCTGCCGGGGCTGCTGACGCTGCTGCGCTCGCCCGAGCCGGCGCCGCAACCGCTGGCGCCGGCGCGCAGCGTGGGCGAGTGGCTGCGCACCGCGCTGATCGAGCCGTTCGCCGACTTCCTGCGCCGCTACCGCTGGCAGGCGGCCCTGATCCTGGCGCTGATCGCCGTCTACCGCATCAGCGACGTCGTGATGGGCATCATGGCCAACCCGTTCTACGTCGACATGGGCTACACCAAGGACGAAGTGGCGGCGGTGACCAAGGTCTACGGCGTGGCGATGACCCTGCTGGGGGCCTTTGTCGGCGGTTCGCTGGCGCTGCGCTTCGGAGTCATGCGCATCCTGATGCTGGGGGCGCTGCTGTCGGCGCTGACCAACCTGCTGTTCGCCTGGCTGGCCGGCCATGGGCACAGCCTGCCGGCGCTGATCGCCGTGGTGTCGGCCGACAACCTGGCCTCGGGCATGGCCTCGGCGGCGTTCGTCGGTTACCTGTCGAGCCTGACCAACCTCAGCTACTCGGCCACGCAGTACGCGCTGTTTTCCTCGCTGATGCTGATGCTGCCCAAGTTCATCGCCGGATTTTCGGGCGACTACGTCAACGCCTTCGGCTACGCCGGCTTTTTCACCAGCACCGCACTGCTGGGTCTGCCGGTGCTGCTGCTGGTGGCGCTGGCGGCGCGGGTGCCGACCCGTCATGCAGGGCAAAATGAGCCTGTGGCGCAGGCGGGTGATGCGCCATAAGCTATTGATTTTGTAGTATCTGGGGCGCCGTGCCGGTGTGGCGGCGCGCATCGACATGGACTCCTTCAGCAACCTGGCCGTGCTGGCGCTGGCTGCCTTTGGCGCCGGTGTGCTCAACGCCATCGCCGGCGGCGGCACCTTCCTGACCTTCCCGGCGCTGGTGTGGACCGGCGTGCCGCCGATCGCCGCCAACGCCACCAGCGCGCTGGCCGTGTGTCCCGGCTACCTGGGCAGTGCGCTGGGCTTTCGGGCCGAGCTGGCGGCGCTGCCGCGTGCGCTGCGGCTGCGCGAGGTGGCGCTGAGCGCGCTGGGCGGCGTGGCCGGCGCACTGCTGCTGCTGGTCACCCCCGCCAAGGTGTTCGCCGCCGTGGTGCCCTGGCTGCTGCTGTTCGCCACCGTGCTGTTCGCACTTGGGCCGCGGCTGGCCGCCTGGGCTGGCGGCGACCATGGCGGCGGTCTGGCGCGCTGGCGCCTGCCGGCGCTGCTGGCGGTGGCGCTGTACGGCGGCTATTTCAACGGCGGGCTGGGCATCCTGCTGATGGCGCTGTACCTGTTGGTGGGCGAAACCCGCATGAACACCGTCAACGCGCTGAAAAACCTCAACTCCTTCGTGCTGTCGGTGGTGTCGGTGGTTGCCTTCGCGCTGGGCGGCGCCATCGTGTGGCGCCAGGCGCTGCTGATGGCGGTGTTCGCCACCCTGGGTGGTTTTGCCGGCGCGCGGCTGGCGCGGCGGCTGCCGGTGGCCTGGGTGCGTGCCATCGTGATCGTCACCGGTCTCGCGATGAGCGCGCTGTTTTTCGCGCGCAGTTCCTGAAGGCGGCGCATCACGGTCCGAGAGCCCGCAGTGCGTGGGTCAGGCCATGCCAGCGCCAGCCGTGGCCCAGACTGATCCAGCCAGCGGCTGCGTTCCTCCAAGATGGCGAAACGTCGCGAAGCGAGTGGAGTCTGGGTGTGGGCAGTCTATCGCTTGAAGCGACCATCGCGGCCGATGATGGACAGTTCCACGTAGCTCAGCCCCGTGTGGTCGGTGGCGCTGAAGCCCAGCTCCAGCCCGCCCAGGTCGAAGCGCTGCAGGCCGTTGAGCGCGTCGATGATTTTCTCGCGCGTGGGCTTGGGGCCGGCGCGGCGCAGCGCTTCGATCAACACCTTGGCGCTGGCAAAACCCTCCATCACCTGCGGCGTCAACTCCCCCTTGCCGGCCAGCAGGGCAACGGCTTCGCGGTTGATCGGGATGCCCAGCGCTCGCTCGCTGGGGAACACCTGCGACACGACAACCCCACGCGCATGCTCGCCGAGCTGCTTGATGAAGCCGCCCGAGGCGTTGTTGGAAACCGTCAGCACCTGTGCCGCCGATCCTGCCTGGCGCAGCGCCTTGACGCCATCGCTCACTGCCACGCTGGAGCCGATCCAGAGCACCGCCTGGGCGTTCGCGTCCGTCAGTTGTTTGACGATGGCCGGGTAGTCGGGCTTCTCGCGGTCGGCCTTGATGACGGCCACCGGCTTTTTGCCGGCACGTTCAAAGCCCTTCTGCGCGCCTTCCAGGCAGTCGGCGCCGAAGCTGTCGTCCACGTGCACCACGGCCACCCGCTCCAGCGTGACCTGGAAGACGTGCTCGATGGCACGCTCGGCCTCCGCCTGGTAGCTGGAGCGCACGTTGAACACATACGGATTCACAGGCCGGTGAAACACCATGGCGCCGGTGGAAGGCGCCACCAGCGCCAGCTTGTGCTTGGCCAGCAGTGGCAGGATGGCCTGGGTGTGCGGCGTGGCCCGGCTCATGAACAGTGCCACCACGCCCTCCTGCTCGATCAGCTTGCGCGCGTTTTCCGCCGCCAGCGGCGGCTTGAAGTTGTCGTCGAGCGTGATGAGCTTGATCTTCTCGCCATGCACACCACCCTGGGCGTTGACGTGGTCCAGGTAGGCGCGCACACCCAGCAGCGTCTCGCCCACGCTGGCGGCCACGGGGCCGGTCACGGCGGTGGTCTGGCCGATCAGGATGTCGGCCTGTGCCGCGCCGCCCAGGCACAGCAATGTCGTCAGCGCCAACTTCCGCAGACGACCATGCATGCCCGGAGCGAATCCACGGGACATCAGGATGGGGTGACGTTTGCGCGCAGTGAACATAGGCAGCCATGCAACTGGAATAGGGAAACGTAACCATACGCACAATCCCTTCACGCTGTCCACCCGGTCTAACCCAGAATGGACGGCAGTGCCTGCGAAAATGGTCAGATGCAGACGAAGCAACGCATCGTGGTCGGGCTGTCCGGCGGGGTGGATTCGGCCGTCGCCGCCTGGCTGCTGCGCCAGCAGGGCCACGACGTGGTCGGCATCTTCATGAAGAACTGGGAAGACGACGACGACAGCGAGTACTGCTCGTCCAACGTCGACTTCGTGGACGCGGCGGCGGTGGCCGATGTGATCGGCATCGAGCTCGAACACGTCAACTTCGCCGCCGAATACAAGGACCGCGTGTTCGCCGAGTTCCTGCGCGAGTACCAGGCCGGGCGCACGCCCAACCCGGACGTGCTGTGCAACGCCGAGATCAAGTTCAAGGCCTTCCTCGACCACGCCATGCGCCTGGGCGCCGAAAAGATCGCCACCGGGCATTACGCCCGCGTCCGCTTCAATGCCGCCACCGGCCTGCACGAGCTGCTCAAGGGGCTGGATCCGTCGAAGGATCAGAGCTATTTCCTGCACCGGCTGAACCAGGCGCAACTGGCGCGCACCCTGTTCCCGGTCGGCGAGTTGCACAAGACCGAGGTGCGCCGCATCGCCGCCGAAATCGGCCTGCCCAACGCGAAGAAGAAGGACTCCACCGGCATCTGCTTCATCGGCGAGCGGCCGTTCCGCGAATTTCTCGGGCGCTACCTGGCCCAGCAGCCGGGGCCGATCAAGGACGAGCGCGGGCGCACCATCGGTCGCCACCAGGGCCTGTCGTTCTACACCCTCGGCCAGCGCCAGGGGCTGGGCATCGGCGGTGTCAAGGACCGAGGCGCGGCGCGCGGCGGCGGCGACCACGCGCCCTGGTTCGTGGCGCGCAAGGACATGGCGCGACACACCCTGTACGCCGTGCAAGGCCACGACCACCCGTGGCTGCTGTCGCGCGCGCTGGTGTTCGACAACGCCAGCTGGATCGCCGGCCAGCCACCCGCCGCCGGCGCCTGCTCGGCCAAGACCCGCTACCGCCAGCAGGACGCCGCCTGCACCCTGTCGGCCACTGCGGTGGCGGGCAGCTGGCGCCTGCGCTTCGCCGAGCCGCAATGGGCGGTCACTCCCGGCCAGAGCGCGGTGCTGTACGACGGCCCGGTGTGTCTGGGCGGAGGGGTCATCGCGGCGGCCGAAGAATATGAACCCGATGCGGCCACAGGGCTTGCGCAGCAAGCGCCAGAAGCTATGTAAACAATAGCACTAACGCAGCGACAGCCCGTAGGCCAGCAGAATCAGCAGCACGATCAGCGTCAGCGCACCGATCAGCGTCCGTCGCCAGCGCGCCGGGGCGTGCTGCAGCTCCATGAACTGCAGGATCACCGCCAGGCCCTTGAGCCAGGCCAGGGCAAACACCAGCGCCATGCCGGCCAGCCCCGCCGACGCCACCCAGCCGCTGCGGCCCAGCACCCAGGTGATGGCGGTGGCCACCAGCATGGCCAGCCAGGCAAGGTCGAGGATCGGGCGTCCTGGGGGCATGTCGCTTCGCGCCTCAGCGCATCACATAGACCAGCGGGAACAGCACCAGCCACAGCAGGTCCACCAGGTGCCAGAAGGCGCCGGCGGTCTCCAGCGTGTGCGGCTGCAGTCGGCCGCGCTGGCGCGCCAGACCGACGGCGGTCAGCGCCAGCGCCAGCAGCCCGGCCAGCACGTGCAGCAGGTGAAAGCCGGTCAGGATGTAGTAGAAGTCGAAGAACAGGTTGCCGTCGCCCATGCCGATGCCCTGCGCCGCCTTGTCGGCGTATTCCCGCAGCTTGAAGACCACGAAGCCCGCGCCCAGCAGCCAACCCAGGCCCAGCCAGCCCAGCGCCGCGCGGCGCGCATCGGCGCGCGTGGCGTGCACCGCCCGCGCCACCGCCCAGCTGGCCGACAGCAGCAGCGCGGTGTTGAGGGCGCCCGCGCTGACGTCCAGCGCCTGCTGCGAGGTGCGAAACAGCTCCAGGTGCCACAGCCGCGTGAAGGCAAAGGCGCCGAACAGCACGCAGAAGGTGGCCAGCTCCAGCGCGATCACGTACCAGATGAACTGGTCACCCGGCAGGCGTGGCGCGGGGGCGTGGCGTGGGGTCACAGATGCTTGCAAAATGATAGCTGCTGGCGCACGTCCGACGGGCGTCAAAGGCCTGAATCTTCATCCAATGGCTCACTGCGCCTGCGGTGGCGGCACGCTGGCGGTCGCGGCCATCACGGCCACCGGCTCGGGTTGCAGCAGGCTGCCCTGGCGCCAGCCCTTCCAGGTGGCGATGCCGAGCACCAGCACCACCAGCGACGCCAGCGCCAGCGCCACCAGGGCCGGCAGCTGGGCCGCGCCGTCCTGCTGCGCCAGCCGCAGCGTCAGCGCGGCAAAGGCCGCCAGCGGAAAGCCGAGCGACCAGAAGGCGATGGAAAACGGCTGCGCCAGCATGCGCCGCAGCACCTGACCGCTCCACAGCAGAAAGAACAGCGCCACCCCCCAGCACATCCAGGCCAGCGTCAGCGGACCGCCCAGCAGCAGCACGCCGCTGCCGACCACCGACGGCGGCGCCACGCTGATGAAGGTGACGGCCAGCAGCCGCTCCGGCCACAAGCCCTGGGTGGCGATGCGCGCGCCGAGCAGCGCCAGCAGCACCGGCCACAGCAGCAGCCCGAGGCCGAACTGCGCCGCCGTCCAGGCTGGCGCGCCCAGCATCACGCCGCCCAGCGGCGCCAGCACGTTGCCCACCACCGGGATGAACAGCACCGGCGTCAGCGCCGCCCAGCTCAGGCCCTGGGTCTTGTCGGCGCTGAGCCAGCGCGCCAGCACCCACAGCGTGACGCCGAACTGCGTCAGCGAGCCGAGCCACCACAGCACCGCGACCCAGCTCTCGGGACCGAACAGCATGGCCGCCGCCGACGCCAGCAGGATCAGCGACACCGGCAGCGTGGCGATGAAGGCGTGGCGCACCGGGTGCTTCAGGTCGGCCGCCAGCGCCTCGGGGTGGTGCTGCCAGCGGATCCACGACAGCACCAGCAGCGCCACGAACAGCAGCGCCGCCGCCGCCGCCAGCACCAGCGCGCCGGCGGTGGCCAGCTCACCCAGCAGCGGCGTGGCGCGCGCCCAGGCGATGGCCAGGCCGGCCACGCTGATCACCATGGCAAACCAGTTGGGGGCGAGGTACTTCAAGGCGTCGGGTCGCTGTGGCATGCGGCGATGATGCCACGGCCCGCACCGGCAGGGCGCTGGTGCTCAGCGGTGCGGGCATTGCACGGGTGCGTCAGGGCGTCATCGGGTCTGCCTGCCGGGCGGCTGCAAACCGACCAGATTCCACACGCGACATGGTCCAACCCTCAACAACGCATGAACCTGTGGTCTGTCGCTCAGTTGCAGCCAAGTGATGCGCCCCATCGTGTCGCATCACAGAGCCCGTTCATGGCGCCATGCGCCGCAGACGCCGACCCGCCAGCAGCGCGGCCACTGTGGCCAGCAGGGCGAGCCCCCATTGACCGAGCGTAGGCACGGCCGTCGCCAGCAGCGGGGTGATGACGACCTGTCCATGGGTCCCCGTGACTGCGGCAGTACCAGATGCCAAGCCGCCGGCACCACCTGCGCCACCGGCATTGCTGGTGGTCAAGCCTTGCACCGCTCCGAGATGGCACGAGCCGCCTGCACCACCAGGGCCACCATGGGCGATGCCGTCCTGCCCGGCTGTGCCTGCGCTTCCGGAAGTGACGCCGCCGCCACCACCGCCGCCACCACCACCATCTCCCCCACCGGGGCTGCCACCGGTGCCGCCAACCGTTCCTGTGGCGCAGTTGGCATCGCTGGGCGCCGAGCCACCAGCTGACGCCCCTGAGGCAGCAGTGCCACCGAGCGATCCGCTGCCGCCGCCGCCACCGCCACCCCCCGCGGCCTGAAGCGCGATGGCGCCCACCACCAGGCTGCTGCTGCCACCCCCGCCACCGCCTCCACCACTGCCGCCGGTGCTGCCCGGCGCGCCGCCGGCGCCCCCTGAACCCAATCCCGCACCCGCGTTGCCACCAGCGGCCGGATTGCCATCAGAGTCGGAAGTGCCGCCGCCACCTCCACCACCCACGGTGATCTGCACCGTGCTGCCGGGCGTCACAGGGAGCCTGCCCTGCAGCAATGCACCAGAGCCGCCGCCACCGCCGTTCCCGGTTTGCAAGAGGTCGTAGCCACCACCACCACCACCACCACCGGCCACCGTGACCTGCAAGGCAGTGACGCCCGCCGGCACGATGTAGGTGTAGTTGCCGGGTGTGGCGTAGGTCTGTGTCTGGGCCAGCGCACCGCCCGTTCCAAGACTGCACAACATCAGCATCGAAATGCGCGGCCAGCGCGACGTGAGACAACTCATCTTCTTCTCCTCTCCGCAGTAGTGAGGGGTTGGGAGACCCCAGTGGTTTCAAAAGGGAATGTCGTCGTCCATGTCATCGAAGCCCGACGACGGCCGCGCGGCAGGGGCCGCCGCGCGCGGGGCGGGGGCGGCGCGCGGTGCCGGTGCGCTGCGGCGCGGGGCGGCGTAGCCGTCGCCACCACCGTCGTCCGACGGGCCGCCCATGCCCTGACGGCTGCCCAGCATCTGCATCTGGTCGACGCGAATTTCGGTGCTGTAGCGGTCCTGGCCGGTGGCCTGGTCCTGCCACTTGCGGGTGCGGATGCTGCCTTCGACGTAGATCTGGCTGCCCTTGCGCAGGTACTGACCGGCGATTTCGGCCAGCCGGCCGTTGAACACCAGGCGGTGCCATTCGGTGTGTTCGCGCGGCTCGCCGGACTGCTTGTCCTTCCATTTGTCGGTGGTGGCCAGCGTCACGTTGGCCACCTGATCGCCGTTGGGGAAAGAGCGCATTTCGGGGTCGCGCCCCAGGTTGCCGACGAGGATGACTTTGTTGACGGAGGCCATGGCGTTGTTCCTGTGAAGTGGAATGGGAAACAGCGGGTGATCGAGCCCGTGATTGTGCCCCATGCACCGCCGCCGGGCCGGCGCGGCGCGCTCGGGCGCTGCATGCCTGGCCAGAACCCGGCGGTCACGCCTCGACGGTCACACCCAGCGGCGTCAGCCGGCGCGCCAGGGTGATGATCTGCCGGTCCCTGCTGAGCAGCCGGGCGCGCCAGGTCACGGCCAGGTCGATGAAGATCTGGTCGTCGGGGTCGCGGCAGCGCACCGGTGCGGGCGGCGCCGCAGGCACCCGTTGCACCCAGCGGTCGAACGCCGCCAGCACGGCGTCGGCGCCGCGCCGGTGGCGCAGCAACTGCCGTGCCACGGCGGGGTAGGTCAGCACCCGGGCCAGTTCGACCCGCATGGCCGGCTGCGCCATCCAGTGCAGCCGGCCCGCTTCGATGGCCTGACGCAGGGGCGCCACCTCGGGATCCCCGAACAGCCACAGATCGAGCACCCGGTTGGTGTCGATCACCACCGGTGGCGGTTCGGGCGGTGGCACGGCCGGGGTCAATTGATGGCCAGCTTGAGGCTGCGCACGAAGGGCACCCAGCGCTCACGTTCCTTGCGACCGAAGGCGTCGGCCTGGGCCGGGGTGGAGGGACCCAGGTTGTCCGCGCCGCCGCGCGCCAGCCGCTCCTTCATCGCCGGCAGAGCCAGGGCGGCGTTGAGTGCCTGGTTCAGGCGCGTGATGTCGGCGTCGGCCACCTTGGCCGGGGCGAACAGGCAGTTCCAGGTGTAGGCGTCGTAGTCGCGCAGGCCCTGTTCGGCAAAGGTGGGCACGTCGGGGATGGCCGCGTTGCGCTGCTTGCCGCCAAAGGCCAGCAGGCGCACGCGGCCCTGCTGGGCCATGGGCTGGGCGGTGATGATGCCGTCGAACACCATGTCCACATGGCCGCCGGCCAGATCGGCCATGGCCGGTCCGTTGCCCTTGTAGGGCACGTGGTTGAGGCGGATGTCGGCGGCGCGCGCAAAGGCTTCGCCCACGATGTGGCTGATCGATCCGATGCCGCCCGAGCCGTAGCTGAGCTGGCCCGGGTTGGCGCGCGCGTTGGCGATCAGCTCCTTGAGCGTCCTGGCGCCCGCGGCCTTGCCGACCAGCACCAGCGGCGTGCGGCCGACCAGGCCGATCTGGCGCAGATCGCGCTCGACATCGAACGGCAGGTTCTGATAGAGCGCCACATTCATCACCATCTGTGAGCTGGTGCCCAGGCCGAGGGTCAGGCCGTCGGGCGCCGCCTTGGCCACCGCCTCGGTGCCCAGCGAACCGCCAGCGCCCGGCTTGTTCTCGACGATCACTGGCTGCTTCAGCGACTCGGCCATGTGGCGCGCCAGATCGCGCGCGATCAGATCGTTGGCGCTGCCGGGCGCAAAGCCGACGATGATGCGGATCGGGCGGTCCTGCTGGGCCCAGACCGCCGGGGCGGCGACGCTGGCGGCCAGCGCCGCCAGGCTGGCGCGGCGCGAGCGGGAAAAGTTGTGGATCGGGGGCATGCTTGTCTCCTTGCTTGTGTTCAGTTCACCCAGCTCATGGGCACGCGCACCGGCATGGCCAGCAGGATCTGCCCCATGCCCTTGCCCAGCGCGTCGTTGCGCAGCGAGGCCATGCCGCCGCCGCCCAGCGCCTGCTGGCAGACGAAGTTGAAGGCGTGGATGCCGGGCACTTCATAGCGCGTCACCGGCCCCTGCACCAGGTGCGCCAGCCAGTCCTTGACCCGCGCTTCGGTCAGCTGCGCGCGCAGCAGCGGCAGCCATTCGGGCTTGCGGGCGATGACGCCGATGTTGGAGGCGTCGCCCTTGTCGCCAGAGCGCGCCCAGGCCAGGCGCAGCAGCGGCACCTCGACGCTTTCTACGCCGGCAGGCAGTGCGTAGGCCTCCTGAATAACTATTGATTCGATAGCTTCTGGCGCTTGTTCCACGGGCGCTGGAGGCTGATTGGGCACTGAAACCGCGGCCCCGTCGAGCGTCACCTGGGGCGCGATGCGCGCCTTGTCGAGCAGGAAGGCGTACTGCCGGATCAGCGGCGACACGCTGGCGCGCCCGCCGGCGCCGGTGGTGCCGGGCGCAAACGAGGTGCCCGACGGCGCGATCTCGCGCGCCAGCAGCTCCAGCGCCGCCTTGGCGGGGTGGCGCGCGGTCAGGCGCAGGATGGCTTCGCGCATCTGCGCCGCCGCCGGCTGGGCGTGCGGGCCATAGGGGCTTTCCGCGCCCAGCACCTCCAGGTGGGTGGCGCTGAAGGGGCCCAGGCCCTGCTGCTGCAGCAGCTCGCCCACGCGCTCGAGGATGGCCTCGCCGGTGCGGCGCGCCTTGGCCACGGCGTCGAAGCCGACGATGGTCAGCTGCGCCGAGGTCTTGAAGCCGTCCACATAGGTGGCGCTGACCTTGTAGCTGGCTGGCGGCGGCAGGCCGCGCGCACCTTCAACCTGTACCCGCTCGGGGCCGGTCTGGGTCAGCCGCACCTGGGTGAAGTCGCACACCACGTCGGGCAGCAGGTAGCGGGCCGGGTCGTGGATTTCGTACAGCAGCTGCTCGGCCACCACCTGCGGCGCAATCAGGCCGCCGGTGCCGGCGGGTTTGGTGACGCTGAAGCTGCCGTCTTGCGCGCACTCGACGATGGGGTAGCCGATGTGCGCCCAGTCGGGCACGGCCTGCCAGTCGGTGTGCAGCCCGCCCGTGCCCTGGCAGCCGCATTCGATGATGTGGCCCGCCAGGCTGGCGCCGGCCAGCCGGTCGTAGTCCGTGGCCTGCCAGCCGAACTCGTGCATCAGCACGCCCAGCGTCACCGCCGAATCGACGCAGCGGCCGGTGATGACGATCTGCGCGCCGGCGTCCAGCGCCGCCTTGATCGGCAGCGCGCCGAGGTAGGCGTTGGCGCTCACCACCCTGGCCGGCAGCGGCGCGCCGCTTTGCAGCTCGGCCACCGGCGGCTGCTGCTCGCGCAGCGCGGGCAGCAGGGGCATGACGTCGTCACCCGTCACGGTGGCAATCTTCACCTGCACGCCCAGCTCGGCGGCCAAGGCGCGCAGCGCGTCGGCGCAGCCCTCGGGGTTGACGCCGCCGGCGTTGCTGACCACGCGGATGCCCTGGGCCACCACGTCCTTCAGCACGCTCTTCATGGCCACGCTGACGAAGTCGGTGGCGTAGCCCAGCTCGGGCTTCTTCAGGCGCGCGGCGGCCAGGATCGACATGGTCAGCTCGGCCAGGTAGTCGAACACCAGATAGTCGATCTGGCCGCTTTGCACCAGCTGCGGCGCGCCCACGCTGGAGTCGCCCCAGAAGCCGCTGGCGCCGCCGATGCGAATGATTTTTCCGGTGTTCATTTGCCGCTCCAACGGGGTTTGCGTTTTTCGCGAAAGGCGGCCTGTCCCTCGGCCGCGTCCTTGGTCAGGGCGAACAGGGCGATCTGGCTTTCGGCGAAGGCCATCGACTGCTCGAACGACATGGTGCCGATGCGCTTCATCAGGTACAGCCCGCGCCGGATGGCGGCCGGCGATTTATCCAGAAAGCGGCCCAGCAGCGCCTGCACGCCGGCGTCCAGATCGTCACTGACGTGGTTGATCAGGCCCAGCTGCAGGGCCTGCGCGGCTGTGATGGGCTCGCCGGTGATGCACAGCTCGGTCAGGGCGCGCGGCCCGATCAGGCCGCTGAGCACCGACAGCACCTGGGCCGGAAACACACCCACCTTGACCTCGGGCAGGCCAAACACGGCGTGCG
>JADLIA010000115.1 GCA_020848515.1 Rubrivivax sp.
CAGAGTGGCACCGCTGGGCGCAGGCCAGGCAGAGCGGTTGAGGCCAGAGCCGCGCTCGATGGCCCTTTTTGAATAAAAAATGGCGCCAGCTGGCGCCTGTCTTGCGCGGCCAGCTATCAATAAATAACTGGCGGCGCCGCGTGTGCGGGGCTCAGACCACCTGAGCGATAGCCTGGCAGACGTAGTCGATGTTGTGCTCGTTCAGCGCCGCCACGCACATGCGGCCGGTGTCGGTGCCGTACACGCCAAACTCGCTCCTCAGGCGCACCATCTGCTCCTTGGACAGGCCCGAGTAGCTGAACATGCCGACCTGGGTGGTGATGAAGCCCATGTCCTGCTTCACGCCCGCGGCCTTCAGGCCATCGACCAGTTTGCGGCGCATGGCCTTGATGCGCAGGCGCATGCCGGCCAGTTCCTGCTCCCACTGGGCGCGCAGGGTGGCGTCGTTCAGTACCGTGGCTACCACTGCGCCGCCGTGGGTGGGCGGGTTGCTGTAGTTGGTGCGGATCATGATCTTGAGTTGGCTGAGCACGCGTGCGGCCTCGTCCTTGCTGGCGCACAGCACCGACAGCGCGCCCACGCGCTCGCCGTACAGGCTGAAGCTCTTGGAAAACGAGGTCGAGACGAAGAAAGTCAGGCCGGCAGCGACGAACTTGCCGATCACCGCACCGTCCTCGGCAATGCCGTCGGCAAAGCCCTGGTAGGCCATGTCGAGGAAGGGCGTGAGGCCGCGTGCCTTGACGGCGGCGATCACCTGGTCCCACTGCGCGGGGGTGATGTCGTAGCCGGTGGGGTTGTGGCAGCAGGCGTGCAGCACGACGATGGTGCCGGGCGCGGCGGCCTGCAGGTCGGCCAGCATGCCCTCGAAGTTCAGCGCGCGCGTGGAGCTGTCGTAGTAGCGGTAGGTGCCCACCGCAAAGCCGGCCTGGGTGAACAGGGCGCGGTGGTTTTCCCAGCTGGGGTCGCTGATCAGCACCTTGGCCGCGGGGTTGAGATGCTTGAGAAAGTCGGCGCCGATTTTCAGCGCGCCGGTGCCGCCCAGGCCCTGCACGGTGGCGATGCGGCCCGACTGGTAGGGTTCGGAATCGGCGCCGAACACCAGTTTCTTGACGCCGTCGTCGTAGGCGGCGATGCCGTCGATGGGCAGATAGCCGCGCGGCTTGGGCGTGGCCATCATGGTCTTTTCGGCCGCCTGCACGCAGGCCAGCAGCGGCAGCTTGCCGTTCTCGTCAAAGTACACGCCCACGCCCAGGTTGACCTTGTTCGGGTTGGGGTCAGCGGCAAACTGCTCGTTCAGGCCGAGGATGGGGTCGCGCGGGGCCAGTTCGACGGAAGAAAACAGCGACATGGAAACAGTCCTTGGGATGAGGCGCCACCGGGTGGCAAAGGCACGCCGGCTGAGTTAGGCTTGCCGGTTCGCCCGAAATTTTAAGGGCCACAGGGTTTTCCAATGAGTGCCAGTGTGCAAGCCGTGCAGACGCCCAGTCCGGCGGGGCAGTTCGTCAGCTTTCCCGATTCGCCGTTCCAGTTGTTTCAGCCTTATCCACCCGCGGGCGACCAGCCCACGGCCATCGACCAGCTGGTGGAGGGTGTCAACGACGGCGAGGCCTTTCAGACCCTGCTGGGCGTGACCGGCTCGGGCAAGACCTTCACCATGGCCAATGTGATCGCGCGGCTGGGCCGGCCGGCCATCGTGTTCGCGCCCAACAAGACGCTGGCGGCGCAGCTCTACAGCGAGTTTCGCGAGTTCTTTCCGAAGAACGCGGTCGAATACTTTGTCAGCTACTACGACTACTACCAGCCCGAGGCCTATGTGCCGCAGCGCGACCTGTTCATCGAGAAGGACAGCGCCATCAACGAGCACATCGAGCAGATGCGCCTGTCGGCCACCAAGAGCGTGCTCGAGCGGCGCGACACCGTGATCGTGGCCACCGTCAGCGCCATCTACGGCATCGGCGCGCCCGAGGACTACCTGCAGATGCGGATGATCCTGAAGGTGGGTGGCAAGCAGGGCCAGCGCGAAGCTATCGGGCAGCTGGTGCGCATGCAGTACCAGCGCCAGGACATCGACTTTCAGCGCGGCACCTTCCGGGTGCGCGGCGACACCATCGACGTATTCCCGGCCGAGCATTCGGAGCTGGCGGTGCGCATCGAGCTGTTCGACGACGAGGTCGAGGCCATCAGCCTGTTCGACCCGCTCACGGGCCACATCCAGCAGAAAGTGCCGCGCTTCGTCATCTACCCCAGCAGCCACTACGTCACGCCGCGCGAGAAGACGCTGGCCGCGGTCGAGACCATCAAGCTGGAGCTGGCCGAGCGGCTGAAATTTTTCGTCGCCGAGGGCAAGCTGGTCGAGGCCCAGCGACTGGAGCAGCGCACCCGGTTCGATCTGGAGATGCTGGCCGAGCTGGGCCACTGCAAGGGCATCGAGAACTACACCCGCCACCTGTCGGGCGCCGCGCCGGGCGAGCCACCGGCCACGCTGACCGACTACCTGCCGCGCGACGCCCTCATGTTCCTGGACGAAAGCCACCAGATGATCGGCCAGCTCAACGCCATGTACAACGGCGACCGCTCGCGCAAGACCACCCTGGTGGAATACGGCTTTCGCCTGCCCAGCGCGCTGGACAACCGGCCGCTCAAGTTCGCCGAGTTCGAGCGGCGCATGCACCAGGTGATCTTTGTCAGCGCCACGCCGGCCGACTACGAGAACCAGCACGCCGGCCAGGTGGTCGAGCAGGTGGTGCGCCCCACCGGCCTGGTCGACCCCGAGGTCGAGGTGCGCCCGGCCACCCATCAGGTCGATGACGTGCTGCAGGAAATACGCATCCGCGTGCAGCAGCACGAGCGCGTGCTCATCACGACGCTCACCAAGCGCATGGCCGAGCAGCTGACCGAGTACCTGACCGACAACGGCGTCAAGGTGCGCTACCTGCACAGCGATGTGGACACCGTCGAGCGCGTGGAGATCATCCGCGACCTGCGCCTGGGCGCCTTCGACGTGCTGGTCGGCATCAACCTGCTGCGCGAAGGCCTGGACATTCCCGAGGTTTCGCTGGTGGCGATTCTGGACGCCGACAAGGAGGGCTTTCTGCGCGCCGAGCGCAGCCTGATCCAGACCATCGGCCGCGCGGCGCGCAACGTCAACGGCAAGGCCATCCTGTACGCCGACCGCATCACCGATTCCATGAAGCGGGCCATGGGCGAGACCGAGCGCCGCCGCGCCAAGCAGATCGCCTTCAACGCCGAGCACGGCATCACCCCGCGCGGCATCGTCAAGCAGGTGCGCGACCTGATCGACGGCGTCTACGGAGAACGGGGTGAACGGCAGGTGCTGGCGCAGGGCAGGCCGGCGGTGCAGGAGATCGCCCTGTCGGAAAAAGACCTGGCGCGCGAAATCAAGCGGCTGGAAAAGCAGATGCTGGAGCACGCGCGCAACCTGGAGTTCGAGCAGGCGGCGCGGGTGCGCGACCAGTTGCAAACCCTCAAGCAGGGCGCCTTCGGCGCTCCCGGCACCGACTCGCCGAGCGGGTGAACCCGGCACGGCTGCCGTGCCATGCCCATGGCCAAAACCCCACGATTCGTCGGGAAATGGTGTATACTTGATCAAATCACTCGGAATTGATCGCCGGTGCCACGGGGTGATCCCGACCACTGGCCCCGAGTGCCAGACCCTCATCGACCGAAGGAACCCACGATGCGCCTCACCACCAAAGGGCGGTTTGCCGTCACCGCCATGATCGATCTGGCGCTGCGCCAGGACAGCGGCCCGGTCACGCTGGCGGCCATCAGCCAGCGCCAGCGGATATCGCTGTCGTACCTGGAGCAGTTGTTCGGCAAGCTGCGGCGGCACGAGCTGGTCGAATCCACGCGCGGGCCGGGCGGTGGCTATTCGCTGGGCCGCAAGGCGGACGACATCACGGTGGCCGACATCATCGTGTCGGTCGACGAGCCGCTGGACGCCACCCACTGCGCTGGCAAGCAGAACTGCCAGGGCGGTGACGGGCCGTGCATGACGCACGACCTGTGGACGGCGCTGAACGACCGCATGCTGGACTTCCTGCAGTCCGTCACCCTGCAGAAGCTGGTGGACGACCAGCACGCCAAGGGCATCGAGATCGAGGGCAAGCCGGCCACCAAGCGGGCCATCTCCAGCGCGCCGGTGGTCAAGCCGATCCGCGTCAACGCCCCCAATTCGGTCTTCGCGCTGGGCGGCCTGACCAACAAATAGCGAAACGAACCGCTGGCGCTCGCCCGTCGAGGGCCAGCGGCCCCTCCGGATCCGTTTCCCGCATGCCTTCGAGAACCCCACGGCCATGAGCCAGACCCCGCATTTCCCGATCTACATGGACTATGGCGCCACCACGCCGGTCGATCCGCGCGTGGTGGACGCCATGGTGCCCTGGCTGCGTGAGCATTTCGGCAACCCGGCCAGCCGCAGCCACGCCTGGGGCTGGGAGGCCGAACAGGCCGTCGAGACCGCGCGCGAGCAGGTGGCGGCGCTGATCGGCGCCGACCCGCGCGAGATCGTCTGGACCAGCGGTGCCACCGAGTCCGACAACCTGGCTATCAAGGGCGCGGCGCAGTTCTACAAGGGCAAGGGCAGGCACCTGATCACCGTCAGGACCGAGCACAAGGCGGTGCTGGACGTGATGCGCGAACTGGAGCGCCAGGGCTTCGAAGTCACCTACCTGGAGGTGCAGCCCGACGGCCTGCTGGATCTCGAAGCCTTGCGCGCCGCCATTCGCCCCGACACCATCCTGGCCAGCGTGATGCTGGTCAACAACGAGATCGGCGTGATCCAGGACGTGCAGGCCATCGGCCGCCTGTGCCGCGAAAAGGGCGTGCTCTTGCACGTCGATGCCGCCCAGGCCACCGGCAAGGTGGCGATCGATCTGGCCACGCTGCCGGTCGACCTGATGAGCCTGGCCAGCCACAAGACCTACGGCCCCAAGGGCATCGGCGCGCTCTACGTGCGGCGCAAGCCGCGCGTGCGGCTGGAAGCGCAGATGCACGGCGGCGGTCACGAGCGGGGCATGCGCTCGGGCACGCTGCCCACGCACCAGATCGTCGGCATGGGCGAGGCGTTCCGCATCGCCCGCGAAGAAATGGCGCGCGACAACGAAAAGGCCCGCGCCCTGCATCGGCGTCTGGTCGATGGCCTGAAGGACATCGAGGAGGCGTACCTCAACGGCCACCCGACGCAGCGCGTGCCCCACAACGTCAACATGAGCTTCAACTACGTCGAGGGCGAATCGCTCATGATGGGCATCAAGGGGCTGGCGGTGTCCAGCGGCTCGGCCTGCACCTCGGCCAGCCTGGAGCCCAGCTACGTGCTGCGCGCGCTGGGCCGCAGCGACGAGCTGGCGCACTCCTCGCTGCGCATCACCATCGGCCGCTTCACCACCGAGCAGGAGATCGACTACGCCATCCGCGCGATCCGCGACAACGTGGCGCGGCTGCGCGAGCTGTCGCCGCTGTGGGAGATGCACCAGGACGGCATCGACCTCAGCACCATCTCGTGGGCGGCGCATTGAATTTTGGATCAAATATGCCATTGCGGCGCTTGCAGAAAGCGCCGGCAGCTATGAATTCAGGAGTAAACCATGGCCTATTCCCAACAGGTGATTGACCACTACGAAAACCCCCGCAACGTCGGCAGCTTCGACAAGGGCGACGCCAGCGTGGGCACCGGCATGGTGGGTGCGCCGGCCTGCGGCGACGTGATGCGCCTGCAGATCAAGGTCAACCCGGACACCGGCGTGATCGAGGACGCGCGCTTCAAAACCTACGGCTGCGGCTCGGCGATTGCCTCCAGCTCGCTGGTGACCGAATGGGTCAAGGGCAAGACGCTGGCGCAGGCCACCGAGCTGAAGAACAGTCAGATTGCCGACGAACTGGCGCTGCCGCCGGTCAAAATCCATTGCTCGATCCTGGCCGAGGACGCCATCAAGGCGGCGGTCGAGGACTACCGCAAGAAGCACGCCTGAAACCGGGGTGAGCGTTCGGCGTGCGCCTGGCACGCCTGACGCAAGCCTTCCACCTGAACCTGCAAACTCCAACGTATGACCGTCACCCTGACCGAAGCCGCGGCCCGGCATGTCAGCAAATACCTCGCCCAACGCGGCAAGGGCGTGGGCGTGCGCCTGGGCGTCAAGACCACCGGCTGCTCCGGCCTGGCCTATCAGCTCGAATACGTCGATGAAGTGGCGCCCGAAGACGCGCTGTTCGAGCAGCACGGCGTCAAGCTCATGGTCGATCCCAAGAGCCTGGCCTACATCGATGGCACCGAACTCGACTACGTGCGCGAGGGGTTGAACGAAGGCTTTCGCTTTAACAACCCCAACGAGCGCGACCGCTGCGGCTGCGGGGAATCGTTCCGCATCTGACGGTCGTCGCGGGACGCTGCGCGCCCGCCCGGCCGTGCTCGCTTCGATGATCCAGCTGCATTCCACCGACTTCGAGCTGTTCGACCTGCCGCCCCGCTTCGCGCAGGACGGCGCGGCGCTGGAGGCGCGCTGGAAGGCGCTGCAGCGCGAGGTGCATCCGGACCGCTTTGCCGCCCAGGGCGCGGCCGCCCAGCGCGTGGCGGCGCAGTGGTCGGCGCGCATCAACGAGGCCCACCGGCGGCTGAAGGACCCGCAGCGCCGCGCCGCCTACCTGTGCGAATTGCACGGCGTGCCGGTCGACGCCGAGCGCCACACCGCCATGCCGCCGGAGTTCCTGATGCAGCAGATGGCGCTGCGCGAGCAGCTCGACGAGGCCGGCGGCGCGCCGGCGCTGGACGCCATCGCGGCGCAGGTGGCCGGGCTGCGCCACGAGCTGCTGCAGGCCCTGGCGCAGCAACAGGACGTGGAGCGCGACTGGACCGCCGCCGCCCGATCGGTGCGTGCACTGATGTTTCTGGACAAGCTGGCGGCCGACGTCGATCGGCGGCGTGACACACTCGCCTGACCCCGTCGCCCCACCGGGCGCCCACCGACCTTCGCTGTATGGCGCTGCTGCAGATTTCCGAACCCGGTCAATCGCCCGACCCGCACCAGCGGCGCATCGCCGTCGGCATCGACCTGGGCACCACCCATTCGCTGGTGGCCGCCGTGCGCCACGGCGTGGCCGAATGCCTGCCCGACGCGCAGGGCCGCGTGCTGCTGCCTTCGGTGGTGCGCTACCCCGCCGAGGGCGGGCGCCAGATCGGCCATGCCGCAGCGTCCGACGTGCCAGCCGAGGCCGCGCACACCATCGGCTCCTTCAAGCGCCTGATGGGCCGCGGCCTGGGCGACATCGCCGGCCATGAGCGGCTGCCCTACCCACTGCTGGACCGTCCCGGCATGGTGGCGGTCGGCACGCCCCAGGGCGAGAAATCGCCGGTCGAGCTGAGCGCCGAGATTCTGGCCACTCTGCGCCAGCGCGCCGAGGACAGCCTCGGCGGCCAGCTGCACGGCGCCGTCATCACCGTGCCGGCTTACTTTGATGACGCGCAGCGCCAGGCCACCAAGGACGCGGCACGGCTGGCCGGCATCCCGGTGCTGCGCCTCATCAACGAACCCACGGCGGCCGCCGTGGCCTACGGCCTGGATCGCGCCGCCGAAGGCGTGTATGCGGTGTTCGACCTCGGCGGTGGCACCTTCGACCTGTCCATCCTGCGGCTGACGCAGGGCGTGTTCGAAGTCGTCGCCACCGGCGGCGACACGGCCCTGGGCGGCGACGACTACGACCACGCGCTGGCCGACTGGGTGCTGGCGCGCTGCGCCGTGCAGGCCCGCACGGCGGCCGACAAGGCCGCGCTGGCGCGCGCCGCACGCCAGGCCAAGGAAGCCCTGAGTGCTACTGAAACAGTAGCTTTTCGCGCACATCTGACAAGCGGGGAACTCGTTTTTGACCTGAAAGCCGACGACTTCGCCCAGACCACCCAGGCGCTCACGCGCCGCTGCCTGGACACTGCGCGCCGTGTGCTGCGCGACGCCCGGCTGACACCGGACGACATCCAGGGGGTGGTGCTGGTGGGCGGCTCCACCCGCATGCCGGTGATCCGGCAGGCGGTGGCCGGGTTGTTCGGCCGCGCGCCGCTGACCGACCTCAACCCCGACGAGGTGGTGGCCCTGGGCGCCGCCATCCAGGCCCAGCAGCTGGCCGGTCACCGGCCGCCGGGCGATCTGCTGCTGCTGGACGTGATCCCGCTCTCGCTGGGGCTGGAAACCATGGGCGGCCTGGTCGAGCGCATCGTGCCGCGCAACCAGACCATCCCCACCGCCATGGCGCAGGACTTCACCACCTACCGCGACGGCCAGACCGCGCTGGCGCTGCACGTGGTGCAGGGCGAGCGCGACCTGGTGCAGGACTGCCGCAGCCTGGCGCGCTTCGAGCTGCGCGGCATCCCGCCGATGGCCGCCGGCGCGGCGCGCATCCGCGTCACCTTCAGCGTCGATGCCGATGGTCTGCTGTCGGTCAGCGCCCGCGAGCAGACCAGTGGCGCGCAGGCGCAGATCGAGGTCAGGCCCAGCTACGGCCTGTCCGACCAGCAGATCGCCCAGATGCTGCAGGACAGCTTTGGCACCGCCGAAGCCGACGTGCGGGCACGCGCCCTGGCTGAAGCCCGGGTCGAGGCCGAGCGCCTGCGGCTGGCCACGCAAGGCGCGCTGGACGCCGATGGCGCACTGCTGAGCGCGCCCGAGCGCCGTGCCATCGAGGCGCTGATGCAGACGCTGCGCGAGCGCGCCGCCGACGGCAGCGACGCCGCCGCCATCACAGCGGCCACCGAGGCGCTGGCCCAGGGCACCGAAGCCTTTGCCGCGCGGCGCATGAACGCCGGCATCCGCAGGGCGCTGACCGGCAGGAACGTCCACACCCTCTGACCCATGCCGACCATCCAGGTTCTTCCCCATCCCGAGCATTGCCCCGACGGCGCGCGCATCCAGGCCCAGGTCGGCGACTCGATCTGCGAGGCGCTGCTGGCGCACGGCATCGAGATCGAGCACGCCTGCGACATGGCGTGCGCCTGCACCACCTGCCACGTCATCGTGCGCCAGGGTTACGATTCGCTGGCGTCGCCCGAGGAAGAAGAGGAAGACCTGCTCGACCGCGCCTGGGGCCTGGAGCCGCAGTCGCGCCTGTCGTGTCAGGCCGTCGTCGGGCGCGCCGACCTGACGGTGGAAATCCCCCGCTACTCGATCAACCACGCCAGGGAAAAGCGCTGAACCGCGCCGCCTCTGCCCAGCCCACGCCGCCCGCCCGATGACCCGACAGATCGTTCTTGACACCGAAACCACCGGCCTGTCGGCCGAAAGTGGCGACCGCATCATCGAGATCGGCTGCGTCGAGCTGGTGGGCCGCAAGCTCACCGGCAACCACCTTCATTTCTACCTCAACCCGGAGCGCGACAGCCATGAGGACGCGCTCAAGGTGCACGGCATCAGCAACGAATTCCTGCGCGACAAACCCAGGTTCGCCGAGGTGGCCGACGAGATCCTGCGCTATGTCGAAGGCACCGAGCTGATCATCCACAACGCCGCCTTCGACCTGGGTTTTCTCGACAAGGAGCTCGAGCGCCTGGGTCGGCCGCCGCTGCGCAGCTTCGTCGCTGGCGTCACCGACACCCTGGCCATGGCCAAACAGCTCTACCCGGGCAAGCGCAACAGCCTGGACGCGCTGTGCGAGCGCCTGGGGGTGGACAACTCCGGCCGCACCCTGCACGGCGCGCTGCTGGACGCCGAACTGCTGGCCGACGTCTACATCAGCCTCACGCGCGGGCAGGAGGCGCTGCTGATCGATCTGGGCGAAGTCGGCGCCGCCGGCGGCGACGCCCCGCGCATCGATCTGACCGGGCTGGAGCTGCCGGTGCTGACCGCCAATGCGCAGGAGCTGGCCGCGCACGAGGACGTGCTGGCGCAGATCGACAAAGCCAGCGGCGACAAGACCGTGTGGCGACGGGTCGAAACCGGTCTATAATGCACGCTTCGCCAAAACGCGAAGCGGGTGATTAGCTCAGCGGTAGAGCACTGCCTTCACACGGCAGGGGTCGCAGGTTCGAACCCTGCATCACCCACCAACATGGCAACGCCCCGCAGTCCAACGCTACGGGGCGTTTTTGTTTCCGGCGCGTCGCCCGCGGTGGCGCCGCGGCCAGCCAAGGAGCCTGTGCATGCTGCTCGACGCCGACGACTGCCAACTGGTGCTGATCGACTATCAGGCGCGCCTGACGCCCGCCATCCACGATGCCGCGGCGGTGCTGGCCAATGCGCGCCGGCTGGCGCAGATGGCGCGCTGGCTGGGCGTGCCGGTGTGGGCGACTGAGCAGAACCCCGACAAGCTGGGCGGCACCGACGCGGCGCTGGTGCCGCTGTGCGACCGCATCGTGCCCAAGATGGCCTTTGGCGGCGCCGACGCGCTGCTGCCCCTGCTGACGCCGCCGCCGGCCGCGCCGCGCGGCAATGCGCGCAGCCTGCCGCGCCACCTGCAGAAGGCTGCGCCACCCGCGCCCGAGCGCGGCACCGTGGTCATCGCCGGCTGTGAAACCCATGTCTGCCTGCTGCAGAGCGCGCTGCTGCTGCTGGAGGCCGACTGGGACGTCTGGGTGGTGCAGGACGCCTGCGGCTCGCGCACCGAGCGCAACCGCGACGCCGCCTACGACCGGCTCGCCGCCGCCGGCTGCGAGCTGGTGACCACCGAGATGGTCGGCTTCGAGTGGTTGCGCGACTGCCAGCACCCGCAGTTCAAGGCCTGGCAGGGGCTGATCAAGTGAGCGGGGAACACCGGATTGCGTGTCGCCCCGCTTTCGAGTAATTTGTGGCTCCAGCGCTTCATGGGCAAGCGCCGGCAGCTATATTTGTTGTAGCAATCACCATGTCCTCATCGTCCAAGCAACTGCGTCTTTCGCGCCGCTCCAGCGAGCTGGCGCAGGCCGTGCCCCAAGTCATGGCGCGGCGTGTCGGCCGCATGATGCAGGCCGGGCCCGTGCCCAGCATGGAGGACCAGCAGGAATTCATCCGCATGGGCATGGAAAAGCTGGAAGCCTTTGGCGAGGCCTGGTGGGCCATGGTGCTGCAGGGCTCGCAGGTGCAGCAGCAGTTTGCGCTGTGGTGGATGCAGACCTGGTGGAAGGTCGCGCTGGGCGGCTGGATGCACCCGCCCACGCTGAGCAGCCTGTCCAACGGCGCCAGCCGCAACCTGATGAACGGCTGGCTGGACGTCACCCTGTGCGGCGTGGCCCCGGTGCATCGGCGCGCGGTGGCCAATGCGCGGCGCCTGAACGGCGCGGGCGCCTGAGGCACGCCCGTCAGCCTGCCGCAAGTCCGGTTTCCCCATAATTGACCGTTTGCCGACAGGCATCGGTGACGGGTGGGCGGCGGCCGGGCGCGTGGCGCGCGTGGCGGTGCTGCCCCCGTCTTGCGACAAGGGCCGAGGAGACCAGCGCCATGACCAGCTACGCCGACTTCCATCGCCGTTCCATCGAGGATCGCGATGCCTTCTGGGCCGAACAGGCCCGTCTGATCGACTGGCAGACGCCGCCGCAGACCATCTGCGACTACAGCCAGCCGCCGTTTGCCCGCTGGTTCGTCGGTGGCCGCACCAACCTGTGCCACAACGCGGTCGACCGGCACCTGAAGGACCGCGCCGACCAGCCGGCGCTGATCTGGGTTTCCACCGAAACCGACCAGGAGCGTGTCTACAGCTTCCGCGACCTGCACGCCGAAGTGCAGCGCATGGCGGCCGCGCTGCGCGAGCTGGGGGTGAAGAAGGGCGACCGGGTGCTGATCTACATGCCCATGATCGCCGAGGCCGCCTTCGCCATGCTGGCCTGCACGCGCATCGGCGCGCTGCATTCGGTGGTGTTTGGCGGTTTTGCCTCAGGCTCGCTGGCCAGCCGCATCGAGGACGCCGAACCCGTGGTCGTGGTCAGCGCCGACGCCGGCTCGCGTGGCGGCAAGGCGATCGCCTACAAGCCGCTGCTGGATGAGGCCATCGAGCTGTCGCGCCACAAGCCATCGTCGGTGCTGCTGGTGGACCGCGGTCTGGTGCCGATGAACCTGGTGGCCGGGCGCGACCAGCTGTGGGCGACGCTGCGCGAGCGGCACCTGAACGCCCAGGTGCCCTGTGAGTGGGTCGACTCCACCCATCCGAGCTACACGCTCTACACCAGCGGCACCACCGGCAAGCCCAAGGGCGTGCAGCGCGACACCGGCGGCTATGCCGTGGCGCTGGCCGCTTCGATGAAGCACATCTTCTGCGGCAACCCGGGCGAAACCTACTTCTCCACCAGCGACATCGGCTGGGTGGTGGGCCACAGCTACATCATCTACGGCCCGCTGATTCACGGCATGGCCACGCTCATGTACGAAGGCCTGCCGACGCGGCCCGACGGCGGCATCTGGTGGCGGCTGGTCGAGAAATACAAGGTCACCGTGATGTTCAGCGCCCCCACGGCGATCCGTGTGCTCAAGAAGCAGGACCCGGCGCACCTGACGCGTCACGACCTGTCCAGCCTGCGCTCGCTGTTTCTGGCGGGCGAACCGCTGGACGAGCCGACGGCGCAGTGGATCAGCGGCGCGCTCAAGGACAAGCCGATCATCGACAACTACTGGCAGACCGAGACCGGCTGGCCGATCCTGACCATCTGCAACGGCGTCGAGCGGGCGCCCAGCAAGTTCGGCTCACCGGGCAAGGCGGTGTACGGCTACGACATCAAGCTGCTGGACGACCAGACCGGCCAGGAGCTGACGGCGCCCAACCAGAAGGGTGTGATCGCCATCGAAGGCCCGCTGCCGCCCGGCTGCATGCAGACCGTCTGGCGCGACGACGCGCGCTTCGTCAGCACCTACTGGTCCAGTGTGCCCAACCGCATGGTGTATTCCACCTTCGACTGGGGCATCCGCGACGAAGACGGCTATTTCTTCATCCTCGGGCGCACCGACGACGTCATCAACGTCGCCGGCCACCGCCTGGGCACGCGCGAGATCGAAGAAGCCATCGCCAGCCATCCCAACGTCGCCGAAGTGGCGGTGGTGGGCGTGGCCGACCAGCTCAAGGGCCAGGTCGCCATGGCCTTCGCGGTGCTCAAGGACGCCAGCATCCTGGGCGACCAAGCGGCGCTGCTGAAGCTGGAGGGCGAGGTGATGAAGATCGTCGACGGCAACCTGGGCGCGGTGGCGCGCCCGGCGCGCGTGCGCTTCGTCCACGTGCTGCCCAAGACGCGCTCGGGCAAGGTGCTGCGCCGCGCCGTGCAGGCGGTGTGCGAGGGGCGCGATCCGGGCGATCTGACCACCATGGAAGACCCGGCGGCGCTGCAGCAGATCCGGGACATGGTCACGCCGGCGTGAGTGGCGCGCCGGCGCGGCGGGCCGTCACATGCCCGTCAGTGTTCGGTGGCACAATCCGCAGCTTGCGTAGTACACGGCCCTTCCCAGCCTGTCGCGTCCGCCAACCGGTTCAGCCGTGACGCGGAAGGTTTTCCAACCAACTGAAGCTCCCTGAAGGGGAGCGAAAGGTCAGCGAAGCAATGAGCGAGACGAAATCCGTCTATCAAACCTACCAGGGCAACACCTATCTCTTCGGCGGCAATGCGCCCTACGTCGAAGAGATGTACGAAAACTACCTGGCCAACCCGGGCAGCGTGCCGGACTCCTGGCGCAGCTACTTCGATGCCCTGCAGCACGTGCCGGCGGCCGACGGCAGCGAGGCGCGCGACGTGCCGCACCTGCCGGTCATCAACGCCTTTGCCGAACGCGCCAAGGCCGGTGGCACGCGGGTGGTGGTGGCCAGTGCCGACGCCGAACTGGGACGCAAGCGCACCGCGGTGCAGCAGCTGATCGCCGCCTACCGCAACGTGGGTGCCCGCTGGGCCGACCTCGACCCCCTGAAGCGCGCCGAGCGCCCCGCCATCCCCGAGCTCGAACCGGCCTTCTACGGCTTCACCGACGCCGATCAGGAAACGGTGTTCGACACCAGCAACACCTTCTTCGGCAAGGACAAGATGCCGCTGCGCGAGCTGCTCAATGCTCTGCGCGAGACCTACTGCGGCACCGTGGGCGCCGAATACATGTACGCCACCGACCAGAACCAGAAGCGCTGGTGGCAGAGCAAGCTGGAGTCGATTCGCACCAAGCCGGTGTTTGACGTCGACAAGAAAAAGCGCATCCTCGATCGCCTGACGGCCGCCGAGGGTCTGGAGCGCTACCTGCACACCAAGTTCGTCGGTCAGAAGCGCTTTTCGCTGGAGGGCGGCGAATCCTTCATTGCCGCCATGGACGAGCTGATCCAGGCCGCCGGCGCCAAGGGCGTGCAGGAAATCGTTATCGGCATGGCCCACCGTGGCCGCCTGAACGTGCTGGTCAACACCCTGGGCAAGATGCCCAAGGAGCTGTTCGCCGAGTTCGAGCACACCGCGCCCGAAGACCTGCCTGCCGGCGACGTGAAATACCACCAGGGCTTCAGCTCCGACGTGTCCACCGCCGGTGGCCCGGTGCACCTGTCGCTGGCCTTCAACCCCTCGCACCTGGAAATCGTCAACCCGGTGGTCGAAGGCTCGGTGCGTTCGCGCATGGACCGTCGCGGCGACCCCAAGGGCAAGCAGGTGCTGCCGGTGCTGGTGCACGGTGACGCCGCCTTCGCCGGCCAGGGCGTGAACCAGGAAACGCTGGCGCTGTCCGAGACCCGTGGCTATTCCACGGGCGGTACGGTGCACATCATCATCAACAACCAGATCGGCTTCACCACCAGCGACCCGCGCGACCTGCGCTCCACGCTGTACTGCACCGACATCGTCAAGATGATCGAGTCGCCGGTGCTGCACGTCAACGGCGACGACCCCGAGTCGGTCTGCCTGGCCATGCAGCTGGCGCTGGAATACCGCATGGAGTTTTCCAAGGACGTGGTGGTGGACATCATCTGCTACCGCAAGCTGGGCCACAACGAGCAGGACACCCCCATGCTCACCCAGCCGCTGATGTACAAAAAGATCGCCCAGCACCCCGGCACGCGCAAGCTCTACGCCGACAAGCTGGCCGCCCAGGGTCTGGGACAGGACCTGGGCGACGACATGGTGCGCGCCTACCGCGCCGCCATGGACGCCGGCAAGCACACCATCGATCCGGTGCTGACCAACTTCAAGAGCAAGTACGCGGTCGACTGGTCGCCCTTCCTGGGCAAGACCTGGACCGACGCCGCCGACACCGCCATTCCGCTGACCGAGTGGAAGCGCCTGGCCGAGCGCATCACCACCATCCCCGACAGCGTTACGCCGCACGCGCTGGTCAGGAAGGTCTACGACGACCGCGCCGCCATGGGCCGGGGCGAGACGAACGTGGACTGGGGCATGGGCGAACACATGGCGTTTGCCTCCCTGGTGGCC
>JADLIA010000116.1 GCA_020848515.1 Rubrivivax sp.
GCGCGCGTCAGCGTGCAGGTCAGCGGCAACGTCAACGCCCTGTGGCCCGACCCCTGGTACGAACCCAGCAACGCCCGCATCGCGCTCGGCCTGGGCCATGCCTGGCGCGGTGGCGCCGTCGGTCTGGGCTGGGGCTGGCCGTTGGGGGACCCGAGCGTGCCCACCTATGCGAGCGAAGTCAGCCTGCTGATGCGCGATCTGCAGACCGGCCAGATCGTCTACGACACCCGGGCCCGCCACCACGGCCCCTGGCACGACACCGACGCGGTGCTGGCGGCGCTGTTCGTGGCGGCGCTCGAAGGCTACCCGCAGCCGGCCGCCAGCGAACGCCGCGTCGGCGTGCCCCTGCTGCCGCCGGCCACCCCGGCCGCCGCCCCCGCAGCCACCGGGCGCTGAGACGGCCTCGGGGCTCGATCAGCGCTTGCCGTCAAAGCGCAGCGAGGTCATTCGACATCCGTCCGCACGCTGGCCGGCTGCGGCAGCAGGCGAAACGCCAGCGCGCCCAGCGCCAGCAGCACGGCGATGGCGCCGAACACCGCGCCGAACGGGTCCAGGCCGCGCGCCTGCGCCGCCTGCGCGATGGCGCCGGTGGCCCACTGCATCAGCGCCACGCCCATGAACAGCGCCATGGTGAACAGCGCCATGGCGCGGCCGATCACGGCCGGCTCGTAAGCGTCCTTGACGTCGGGGTACTGCAAGGTGCCGTAGCCCGACAGCATCATGAACACCAGCATCAGCGCCACGTCCAGCCACATCCCGCCGTTGGCGGCCAGGCCGGCAAAGCACAGCGCGGCGACGGCGCTGCCCCACAGCATCCAGCGCCGGCGCCGGCGCGGCCCCGGGTCGGCACGGCCGAACAGCGGCAGGCTGACCAGCGACACCACCGTCAGCAGCACCGCCAGGTGGCCGGCCGCCACCAGGCTCCAGCCGTGGCGCTGCGTCATCAGCGGTCCCAGCCACAGCCCGCGCAGCGTGATGAAGGCGCCATAGCTCACCAGCGCCAGCGCCACGATGCCGGCCGTATGGCGCTGGCGCAGCAGGGCGCCGAAGGTGCGCAGCGCCTGGCCCAGGGTTTCGCGCCGTGCGCCCGTCGCCGGCGCCGGCTCGCGCACGCCCAGGGCAATCGCCAGCCACGACAGCAGCGCGCAGCCGGCCAGCACCCAGAAACCCATGCGCCAGGACGTGGCCTCGATCAGCCAGGCCAGCGGGCTGCCGGTCAGCAGCATGCCGATGCCGCCCACCGCCAGGATCAGGCTGGACACCACCGTGTAGCGCTCGGGCGCGAAATGCCGCGCCACGTAGATGGTGCAGACCAGGAATGCCGGTGCGCTGCCGATGCCGATCAGCACCTGGCCCGCCACCAGCATCGGGAAGCCGGTGGCCAGCGCCGACACCGCCGCGCCCAGGGCCATCAGCGGCGAGGCCGTCAGCACCGTGCGGCGCAGCCCGTGCAGGTCGATGCCCATGCCCATGAACAGCTGCAGGCCCCCGAAGGCGAAGTGGTAGGCCGCCGCAAAGGTGCCCAGCTGCTGCGGCGTCAGTTGCAGCTCGGCCTGCAGCGGCGCCGCCATGATGGCGGCGATGGTGCGAAACGCCTGGCTCATCAGAAAGCCGGTGGCCAGCAGCAGCAGGGCGGTCCAGGCGCCGGAGGCGCCGCGGTGGGGTGCGGTCATGGGCAAGCAAGCGGAGGCCGCACAGCGGCGCAACCGGCAAGCCTAAACGCTTTTGCGCGGGCGCACCGGTCGCCTGCGGGACGCGCTCGCGTGGCCTGCCACCGGCCGGCCGCGTGGCATGATCCGGCGCATGCAAGTCACCCGCATCCTGGCCATCCGCCACGGCGAAACCGCCTGGAATGTGGACGGCCGCATCCAGGGCCACCTGGACATCGCGCTGAGCGACGTCGGCCGCGCCCAGGCGCACCGGCTGGGGCGTGCGCTGGCCGAGCGCGAGCCGCTGGCGCTGATCGTCAGCAGCGACCTGGCGCGCGCGCGGGAGACCGCGCGCATCGTCGCCGACGCCACCGGCGCGCCGCTGCGCACCACCACGGCACTGCGCGAGCGCTGCTTCGGCGACTTCCAGGGCCAGCGCTTCGCCGAGATCGAAGCCCGCTGGCCCGAGCAGGCCGAGCGCTGGCGCCGACGCGAGCCGGACTGGGCGCCACCGGGCGCCGGCGGCGAATCGTTGCTGCAATTTCGAGAGCGCGTGGCGCAGGCAGTGCAAGCGCTGGCGGCTGAAAACATGGGCAATCACATCGCCCTGTTCACGCATGGCGGCGTGCTCGACGTGCTGTATCGCCTGGCCACCGGCCTGGGCCTGCAGGACGCGCGCAGCTGGCAGATCGGCAACACCGCGGTCAACCGCCTGCTGTGGACGCCCGACAGCGGCCTGTCGCTGGTCGGCTGGGCCGACACCACCCATCTGGAAGACGAGAGCCTGGATGAACGCTTCAGTTGACCCCGTCGCACCGCGCCTGCGCGCCCTGATCGGCCAGGGCGTGGACGCCATCGACACGCCCGCGCTGGTGGTCGACCTCGACGCCGCCAACCGCAACCTGCAGCGCATGGTCGAGTTCGCGGCGCGCTACCGCCTGCGCCTGCGCCCGCACGCCAAGATGCACAAGAGCGCGCAGTTCGCGCGCCTGCAGCTGCAGGCCGGCGCCGTCGGCCTGTGCGTGCAGACGGTGGGCGAAGCCGAAGCGCTGGCCGCCGGCGGCATCAACGACATCTTCATCACCAACGAGCTGCTGGCCGTCGGCAAGCTGCGCCGCGTGGCCGCGCTGGCGCACCAGCTGGCCACGCGCGGCGGCCAGCTGGCCATCGCCGTCGACAGCAGCGAAGGCATCCAGCGCCTGGCCCAGGCCATGCGGCTGACGCGTGCGGTGATCGACGTCTTCATCGAGATCGACATCGGTCAGGGCCGCTGCGGCGTGCCGCCTGGCGACGCCGCCGTGGCGCTGGCGCGCCAGCTGAGCGACGCCTCCAGCAGCCTGCGCTACGCCGGCCTGCAGGCCTACCACGGCGGCGTGCAGCACCTGCGCGGTGTGGCCGAGCGGCGGCAGGCGCTGGCCGCCGCCGCCGAGCGGCTGCGCACCACCTGCGCGGCCCTGGCCGCCGCCGGGCTGGCGCCGCCGCTGGTCAGCGGCGCCGGCACCGGCAGCTTCGGCATCGAGGCCGCCAGCGGTCTGTGGGGCGAGATCCAGCCCGGCAGCTTTCTGTTCATGGACGCCGACTACCTGCGCAACGAGCGCGACCCGGCGCAGCCGCAGTTCGAGCCGGCGCTGTTCGTCAAGGCGCAGGTCATCAGCGCCAACGCCGAGCGCGTGGTGTGCGACGCCGGCCACAAGAGCCACGCCATCGACAGCGGCCTGCCGCTGGTGCACGCCCTGCCCGGCCAGCCGGCGCTGCACTACGCCAACGGTGGCGACGAGCACGGCATCCTGCGCCCGGCCGCACCCGGCGGCGCGCTGCCGGCGCTGGGCGACACGCTGTGGCTGATCCCGGGCCACTGCGACCCCACGGTCAACCTGCACGACCACCTGATCGTGGTGCGCGGCGGACTGGCCGCAGGCAGCGTGGACACCGTGGTGCCGGTGGACGCACGCGGCGCCTGGTGAAGGCCCGGCGGCCCATGCCCATCGCATCGTCCCGCCGCCACGCCTTCTGGCTGGTGCTGATGCTGCTGGCCGCCAGCGTGGCCACCGCCGCCAGCGTCGCCGGCGCCGTCGGGCTGCACCGCGCCAGCAAGCCGCTGGTGATGCTGTTTGCTATTTGTTTGGTAGCTGGTCGCGCTGATCTGTCGGGCGTTGGAACCCGATTTCGCTGGATTCTGATGCTGGCGCTGGCGTGCTCGCTGGCGGGCGACGTGTTCCTGATGTTCGAAGGCCTGTTCCTGCCCGGCCTGGTGGCCTTTCTGCTGGCGCACCTGGCCTATCTGGCGCTGTTTCTGCGCGGCCTGCCCTGGCTGCCCAGCCGGGCGGCGGCGCTGGCGGTGGCCCTGATCGGCGCCGCCATGTACGTCTTTCTTTGGCGTGGCGGGCTGCCGGCCGCGCTGCGCCTGCCGGTGGCCCTGTATGTGCTGGCGATCGGGCTGATGGTGGCGCAGGCCGTCGGCCGCGCCCTGCGGCTGCGCGACGGCGCCGCCTGGCGCGTGGCGCTGGGCGCCGGCCTGTTCATGCTCAGCGACAGCCTGCTGGCCACCAACCGCTTCGTACAGCCACTGCCGCTGGCCCCGCTGTGGGTGCTGGGCAGCTACTTCATTGCTCAGCTTTTGATAGCTGCCTGCGCACGCCCGGTAAGCGCCAGAGGTCAATCTGGTACTTGAACGCGTGGCGCGGTCGGCAGGCCGGGGCGTGCCAGCGGCACCTGGGTCTGGAACTTGGCGCGCCGGGTGGCAAAGAACACACGCACGTTGCGCACATTGGCGTCCTGGGTGAACAGGCGCTCGGCCAGCTGCTGATAGTGCGGCATGTCGCGCACGCGCAGCACCAGCACGAAGTCCGGCCCAGGCGCCACCCGCCAGCACTGCTGCACGGCGGTGTCCTGCACCGCGCGGCGCTCGAAGGCGTCCAGCTGCTCGGCGCCCTGGCGGTCCAGCGACACCTCGGCGATCGCCGTCAGCCCGTGGCCCTGGGCGGCGGCCACCCGGTCTTCGTCCAGCAACGCCACCTGGGCGGCGATCAGCCCGGCCTGGCGCAGGCGGCGCACGCGCCGCAGCGCGGTGGGCGGCGACAGTTGCAGATGCTCGGCCAGCGCCTGGTTGCTCAGGCTGGCGTCGTGCTGCAGGGCGTCGAGCAGGCGCCAGTCAACGTCATCCAATTCCATAAACACAGCTTTCGATTTACTGATATTTCATTGAAACCCATGAATGCATGATTATTCCAAATTTATTTCGACAATGAACACCTATTTCTTTGGCGCCCGGCTACCATCGCCCGGTCGTGGGGCCTGGCCCTCACGGCCGTCTCTTGGGAGGAAGCTCATATGTGCGGCATCGTCGGCGCGGTCTCCACGCGCAACATCGTTCCCATCCTGGTGCAGGGCCTGCAGCGGCTGGAATACCGTGGCTACGACTCCTGCGGCGTGTCGGTGCACAGTGCCGGCCTGGGCGCGCCGACCGGTGCGTTGCGGCGCGCGCGCGGCATCTCGCGCGTGGCCGACCTGGCGGCGCAGTGCGAAGCCGAAGGGCTGCAGGGCCTGACCGGCATCGCCCACACCCGCTGGGCCACGCATGGCGCGCCGGCGGTGGCCAACGCGCACCCGCACTTCAGCATGGGCCCGCACGCCGACGACGGCGCCGAGCGCCCCGGCCGCGTCACCCTGGTGCACAACGGCATCATCGAAAACCATGAAGCGCTGCGCGCCGAGCTGCTGGCGCGCGGCTACCACTTCAGCAGCCAGACCGACACCGAAACCATCGTCCACCTGATCGACAGCCTGTACGACGGTGACCTGCTGATGGCGGTGCAGACGGCGGTGCGGCGGCTGCGCGGCAGCTATTCCATCGCCGTCATGCATCGCGACGAGCCGCAGCGCCTGATCGGCGCGCGCGAAGGCTCGCCCCTGGTGCTGGGCATCGGCGCCGACGGCAAGGAGAACTTCCTCGCCAGCGACGCCATGGCCCTGGCCGGCGTGACCGACCAGATCGTCTATCTGGAAGAAGGCGACCTGATCGACGTGCAGCTGGGCAAGTACTGGGTGCTGGACCGCGCCGGCCAGCGCGCCGAACGGCCGGTGCGCACCGTGCAGGCCATGAGCGGCGCAGCCGACCTGGGGCCCTACCGCCACTACATGCAGAAAGAGATCTTCGAGCAGCCGCGCGCCGTGGCCGACACCCTGGAAGGCGTGCTGGCCGTGGTGCCCCAGCTGTTCGAAGCGGCCGGCACGCCGGCGCCGGGCGAAGACGCGCAGACCACCTTTCAGGCCGTGCGCCAGGTGCTGATCCTGGCCTGCGGCACCAGCTACTACGCCGGCTGCGTGGCCCGCTACTGGCTGGAAGACATCGCCGGCATCCCGACCCAGGTCGAAATCGCCAGCGAATACCGCTACCGCGCCTCGGTGCCCGATCCGGCCACGCTGGTGGTCACCATCAGCCAGTCGGGCGAAACCGCCGACACCCTGGCCGCGCTGCGCCATGCGCAGCGCCTGGGCATGCGCCACACGCTGACGGTGTGCAACGTGCCCACCAGCGCCATGGTGCGCGAATGCCGGCTGGCCTTTCTGACGCGCGCCGGGGTCGAGATCGGCGTGGCCAGCACCAAGGCCTTCACCACCCAGCTGGTCGGTCTGTTCCTGCTGGCGCTGATGCTGGCCAAGACGCGCGCTCGGCTCGGCCCGGCGCAGGAGGCCGAGCAGCTGGACGCGCTGCGCCGCCTGCCCGGCGCGCTGCAGGCGGTGCTGGCGCTGGAGCCGCAGCTGATCGACTGGGCCGAACAGTTCACCGCCAAGGAGCACGCGCTGTTCCTGGGCCGCGGCCTGCACTACCCGATCGCCCAGGAAGGCGCGCTCAAGCTGAAGGAAATCACCTACATCCACGCCGAGGCCTACGCCGCCGGCGAGCTCAAGCACGGCCCGCTGGCACTGGTGACCAGCGCCATGCCGGTGGTCACCGTGGCGCCCAACGACGCGCTACTGGAAAAGCTCAAGAGCAACATGCAGGAAGTGCGCGCGCGCGGCGGCGTGCTGTACGCGCTGGCCGACGCCGACACCCACATCGAAAGCAGCGACGGCCTGTACGTGATCCGCATGCCGGGCCGCTCGGGCCTGCTGTCGCCCATCCTGCACGTGGTGCCGCTGCAGCTGCTGGCCTACCACACCGCCGTGGCGCGCGGCACCGACGTCGACAAGCCGCGCAACCTGGCCAAGAGCGTGACGGTGGAGTGAGGTTCGATCAGTTTCTGAATAACAGAAATATCGATCCGCCAAACGGAAACAATTAGCATCGCCGGATGTCTGAAATTTCCGAAGCCGCGGCCGGGGTGCGCGGCTGGCCGCGGCAGCTGCGCCGGCTGTCGCCCGGCCTGGTGGTGGCGCTGATCGTGGCGCTGGCCGCCACCTTCGTGTCCGAACACTACGGCGGCCCCAAATTCCTGTATGCGCTGCTGATGGGCATGGCGCTGCACTTCCTGTCGGAAGACGCGCGCTGCGGCCCCGGCATCGAGTTTGCCGCGCGCCAGCTGGTGCGGCTGGGGGTGGCGCTGCTGGGCGCGCGCATCGCCTTCGGCGACGTGCAGGCGCTGGGCGGCGCCGGCGTGGCCTGGCTGGCGGCGGCGGTGGCGCTGACCATCGGCTTCGGTGTGGCGCTGGCGCGCGCGCTCGGCCTGCCGGCGCGCTTTGGCCTGATCTCGGGCGGCGCCACCGGCATCTGCGGCATTTCGGCGGCGCTGGCGATCTCCAGCGCGCTGCCGCGCGATGGCCGCACCGAGCAGCAGACGCTGATGACCGCCATCGGCGTGGCCGCGCTGTCCACCGCCGCCATGGTGCTGTACCCGCTGGTGGCGCAGGCGCTGCAGCTGGACGCACGGCTGGCGGGGCTGTTTCTGGGTGGCGCCATCCATGACGTGGCGCAGGTGGTGGGCGCCGGCGCCATCCTGTCGCCCGAGGTGGCGCAGTCGGCCACCCTGGTCAAGATGTTCCGCGTCGCCATGCTGGTGCCGGTGGTGCTGTGCGTGGCGCTGGCCTTTCGCGCGCCAGCGCACGCGGCCGGCCAGCCGCGCCCGCGCGGGCCGGCGCTGCTGCCGGGCTTTCTGCTGGCCTTCATCGCCCTGGTGGTGGCCAACAGCCTGGGCGCCATCCCGGTGCCGCTGCAGTCGGCGGCGGCCGGGGTGTCGGCCTGGGCGCTGGTGGTGGCGATTGCCGCGCTGGGCGTGAAGACCTCGTTCGAAAAGATCGTGCGCCTGGGCTGGCGACCGATCGCGCTGCTGGTGAGCGAGACGCTGTTCATCGCCCTGTTCATGCTGCTGGCCGTGGGGTGGCAGGCCCGCAGCTGAAAACTCACGCCACCGGCGGCAGGCGCTGCTCCAGCTCGTGGCGCATGATCTTGCCGGTGGTGCTGCGCGGCAGCGCGGCGTCGTCGACGAAGTGCACTTCCTTGGGCACCTTGTAGCCGGCGATCTGCTGACGGCACAGCGCCTGCAGCGCGGCGGCGTCCAGCGTCGGGTCGCGCCGCACCACGAAGGCCACCGGCACCTCGCCCCAGGTCGGGTCGGGTCGGCGCACCACCACGGCGTCGGCCACGCGCGGCTCCGACAGCAGCACGCGCTCGATTTCGGCCGGGTAGATGTTTTCGCCGCCCGACTTGATGAGGTACTTGCGCCGGTCGACGAAGCTGAGCGTGCCGTCCGGATTGCGCCGAAACACGTCGCCCATGTGGAACCAGCCACCGCGAAAGTCCTCGCGGTTGGCGTCCGGGTTGTTCCAGTAGCCCGAGAACAGCGCCGGCGTGCGGATGGTCAGCTCGCCCGGCTCGCCATCGGGCACCTCGCGGTCGTCGGCATCGACCAGGCGGATGCGGCACAGCGAACTCTGCTGCTTGTCCAGACTGGTCGGCACCACGCCGACCGGGATGGTGGCCAGCGAAGCCGGCGGGTAGCCGGTTTCGGTGGCGCCGAAGGAGTTGATGTAGGGCGCGCCCAGCAGCCGCGTGACCTCGGCGATCTGCTCGCGCGGCACCAGGTCGGCCATCACGCCCACCCACTTGACGCCCGCCGGCCGCGCGCCCAGGCGCTGCATGGCCTGCAGAAACGGCGTGATCATGCCGGGCATCAGGGTCAGCCGCCCCAGACGTTCGCGCGCCACGATGGCGGCCAGCTCGTCGGCGTCGAAGCCGTCGGTGACGATCACCTTGCCGCCCTGCATCAGGGTCATGAACACGGTGTCGGTGGACACCATGTGAAACAGCGGCGCCCAGGCCACGAAGTGCTCGTCGGCGCTGTGCGGCAGGTCCATGGCCTGGATGGCGGCACGGGCGATTTCGGCGCGCTGGCTGATCAGCGCCCCCTTGGGCATGCCGGTGGTGCCGCTGGTGTAGAGGATCACCACCCCATCCTCGGGGTCGCAGCGGTCTTCCACCGGCTCGGCGGTGGCGGCCTGCAGCGCCTGCTCGTACTCGGCGCCCAAGCACAGCAGCGGCACCGCGCCGCCGCAGCGGCGCGCCGCCTCGGCGTGGCGCGGCGAGGCCAGGATCAGTCGCGGCGTGACCAGCGCCAGGCAGTGGGCCAGCTCTTCGTCGCGCAGGCGCCAGTTCTGGCAGGCGGCAATCGCGCCCAGCTTGGCGGCGGCGATCAGCAGCTCGACGTATTCGGTGCGGTTTTCCGACAGGATCGCCACCCGGTCGCCGCGCCCGATGCCCAGCCCCGCCAGGTGCTGGCACAGGCGGTTGCTGCGCTCGTCGAGCTGGGCGTAGGTCAGGCCATGCGGCCCCTGCTGCAGCGCGATGCGCCCGGGCGCGCGGCGCACGCAGCGCGCAAACAGCGCGCCGATCGTCACGCCGGCCGCCTGGCGCGCCAGCGCATAGTCCACCGGGTCGGTGTTCGGATTCATGGGTGGTCCCTCCAGGTCCATCAGGAGCGCGGCGCCCGCCGAGCCGGTCGCCGGCCAGCATGTGCAAGGTCGCGTCGCGCCGGGCACCGATTGTGTGCCGAAGCCGGGCAGCGCCGCCAGAGGGGTGCGAGCGCCACCCGGGTGACCCGGCGCTCTTGAATCGCCGCCATTTACCCTTATCATTAGCACTCGTTGAACTTGAGTGCTAGCAAGGCACCGCGGTTCATCGCATTCCGGTCGGCCGGCCGCCTGGCAACAGGGGCCGGCGCAGGCCCCAACCCTTTCCCATCTTGCATTCAGGAGAACCCATGAAGCTGCGTCCTCTGGCCGATCGCGTGATCGTCAAGCGCCTGGAAAACGAAACCAAGACCGCCTCGGGCATCGTCATCCCCGACACCGCCGCCGAAAAACCCGACCAGGGTGAAGTGATGGCCGTGGGCCCGGGCCGCCTGGACGAGGACGGTGAGCGCATGCCCATGAGCGTCAAGGTCGGCGACCGCGTGCTGTTCGGCAAGTACAGCGGCCAGACCGTCAAGGTCGATGGCGACGAGCTGCTGGTGATGAAGGAAGACGACCTGTTCGCGGTCGTCGAGAAGTGATCCCTCACCTTCGCAAAAAACACTATTCATTTGATAGCTGCTCGCGCTTGATGGATAAGCGGTAGCGGCGTTTTTCTTACCCATTTTCAGGAGCCAAAGCAAATGGCAGCAAAAGACGTAGTTTTCGGCGGCGAAGCCCGCGCCCGCATGGTCGAAGGTGTGAACATCCTGGCCAACGCGGTCAAGACCACCCTGGGCCCCAAGGGCCGCAACGTGGTGCTCGAGCGCTCCTTCGGCGCCCCCACCGTGACCAAGGACGGCGTGTCGGTGGCCAAGGAAATCGAGCTCAAGGACAAGCTGCAGAACATGGGCGCGCAGATGGTCAAGGAAGTGGCTTCCAAGACCAGCGACAACGCCGGTGACGGCACCACCACCGCCACCGTGCTGGCCCAGGCCATCGTGCGCGAAGGCATGAAGTACGTGGCCGCCGGCATGAACCCGATGGATCTCAAGCGCGGCA
>JADLIA010000117.1 GCA_020848515.1 Rubrivivax sp.
CGGGTGCGGCGGCCGGTTCGGCGGCGCTGGCCGGGGTGGCCGAGGCGGCGGTGCTGCGGCGCGCCGGGGTGTCGTCGGCCGCCGCGCCGGCCGAAGCCGGCTCCAGCGGCTGCAGGCGCAGGGCCTGTGGCTGCACCTGGCGCTGCAGGCGTTGCGGCTCGGCCTGCTCCTGCGGCGCCAGCCCCAGCGGGCGCAGCCAGCCCTGGGTCCAGGCCAGCCAGCCCAGGTTGGCGGCCAGCAGCAGCAGCACCAGCCGGCCGATCATGCGGGCGCCCCAGGCGCTGCCGGGCGCACGCTGACTTCGGCGCTGCGCACTTCGCGCACGCCGGTGGCGCAGCGCACGCGCAGCGCGCCATCGGGGCCGACGCCCAGGGCCACGCCTTCGCTGCCGTCGGACAGCTGCACCGGCTGGCCGGCCAGCAGGTCGCGGGTGGCAAAGCGCGGCGCCAGCGGCGCAAAGCCGGTCTGCTCGAAGGCGTGCAGCGCATGCACCAGCGGCACCGCGATGCGCAGCAGCGCTCCCGGGGCGTCCACCCCGGGCAGCAGCGCCTGCAGCCAGGCCGGCGGGGTGGCGAAGCCGGTGCCGTCGAGCGGCGCGATGTTGACCCCGATGCCGACGATGGCGCAGCGCCCGGCGCCGGCGGCCGCTGCGCCGCTGGCGGTTTCGACCAGGATGCCGGCCAGCTTGCGGCCCTGCCACCACAGGTCGTTGGGCCATTTGAGGCGGATGTCGGGGTGCAGCGCCTCGGCCACCGCCAGGCCCACGGCCAGCGACAGGCCCGACCAGTCGTGCGGCGCCAGCGGCAGCGCCAGCGAAAACGCCAGCGCGCCGCCCGCTTCGCCGTCGCCCGACTGCCAGCCGCGGCCCAGCCGCCCGCGGCCGGCGGTCTGCAGCTCGGCCACCAGCAGGGTGGGCGGCAGGCGGCCGGCGCGGGCGCGGCGCATCAGCTCGCTGTTGGTGGAGTCGATTTGCCCCGCCACTTCGACCACCAGGCCCGGCAGCAGCGGCGTCAGCGCGCTGCGCAGCGCGTCGACCGGCCAGGACAGGGTGGGGGCGGTCATGGCGGCGGCTGCCGGCCGGACTTGCGGCCCGACCGGCGGCGGCCGGCCTGGTCTTCGGCGCTGTCGAGGTCGGACGACAGCAGGGTGCCGCGGCACGCCCTGCTGCCGCAGCGGCAGGGGTAGTCGGCCCGCAGTTCGTCGGTCAGCGGCTCGTCGATCACCAGGCCGTAGTCGTAGTTCAGCTCTTCGCCGGCGCGGATGGCGCGGCGCGCGGTGATGAAGATGCGCCCGCCCTGCTCGTCGGCCTTGCAGTTGGGGCTGCACGAGTGGTTGATCCAGCGCGAGGCGTTGCCGCCGTACAGCGCGTCGATCACGTGGCCGTCGTCGATGTGGAAGTAGAAGGTGTGGTTGGGGTCCTGCGGGTCGTGCGGGTGGCGGCGCTGCGCCTCGTCCCAGGAGATCACCTGGCCCACGTATTCGATGATGCGCGTGCCCTTGGGAATGTCCACCAGCGCGAACACGCCCTTGCCGTGCACGCCGCTGCGGCGCACCTGGATGCGGCGCGGCGCCGCGGTCTTGCGAGGGGTGGGGTTGGCCACGGCGGGAAATTTGCTATGTTGAATGGTGTGTGCGCGCGTGCATGGGCAGGCGTGCGCGGGCGGGTGCGCGTGGGCGCACGCGCGCGAGAGCAGGAAATTCTAGCGACATGAAGACACTGGTCATAGCCGAGAAGCCGTCGGTGGCGCAGGACATCGTGCGGGCGCTCACGCCCGTGGCGGGCAAGTTCGACAAGCACGACGAACATTTCGAGAACGAGCGCTACGTGGTCACCAGCGCGGTCGGTCACCTGGTGGAGATCCAGGCGCCCGAGCAATTCGACGTCAAGCGTGGCAAGTGGAGCTTTGCCCACCTGCCGGTGATCCCGCCGCACTTCGACCTCAAGCCGGTCGACAAAACCAGGACACGCCTGAACGCGGTGGTCAGGCAGGCGCGGCGCAAGGACGTGGGCGAGCTCATCAACGCCTGCGACGCCGGGCGCGAGGGCGAGCTGATCTTTCGCCTGATCGAGCAGTACGCCGGCGGCGCCAAGCCGCTGGGCAAGCCGGTCCGGCGGCTGTGGCTGCAAAGCATGACGCCGCAGGCCATCCGCGAAGGCTTCGAGCGGCTGCGCAGCGACGCCCAGATGCAGGGTCTGGCCGACGCCGCGCGCAGCCGCAGCGAGGCCGACTGGCTGGTCGGCATCAACGGCACGCGCGCCATGACGGCCTTCAACTCGCGCGACGGCGGGTTTTTCCTGACCACCGTGGGGCGGGTGCAGACGCCCACGCTGGCGGTGGTGGTCGAGCGCGAGGAGCAGATCCGCCGCCATGTGGCGCGCGATTACTGGGAGCTGCACGCCAGCTTCGAGGCCGAAGCCGGCAGCTACGTCGGCAAGTGGTTCGATCCGGACTGGAAGAAGGACCCCGAGGACGCCGAAAAGCGCGCCGACCGCCTGTGGGACGAGGCGCGCGCGCGCGCCATTGCCGCCGCCGTGCAGGGCCAGCCGGCCAGCGTGCGCGAGGAAAGCAAGCCCAGCAGCCAGCTCA
>JADLIA010000118.1 GCA_020848515.1 Rubrivivax sp.
ACGGCCAGAAGCAGTGGCTGGAGATCGGCATGCTGCTGGCGCAGGAGCCCAAGCTCTTGCTGCTTGACGAGCCGGTGGCGGGCATGACCGACGAGGAAACCGTGCGCACGGCCGAGCTGTTTCTGTCCCTTAAGGGCAAGCATTCGCTGATGGTGGTGGAGCACGACATGAGCTTCATCGAAACCATCAGCGAAAAGGTCACGGTGCTGTGCGACGGCGCGGTGCTGGCCGAGGGCACGCTGGCCCAGGTGCAGGCCGACGAGCGTGTGATCGAGGTCTACCTGGGCCGATAAACTATCAATGTAATAGCTGCTCGCGCTTGATACACAAGGGCTGGAGGCCAAAAATGCTTAAAGTCGACAACCTGCACCAGTACTACGGCGGCTCGCACATTCTGCGCAACGTCAGCCTCAGGGCCGAGGTCGGCAAGGTCACGGTGCTGCTGGGCCGCAACGGCGTGGGCAAGACCACGCTGCTCAAGAGCCTGATGGGGCTGGTGCCGATCAAGAGCGGCAGCCTTCAGTGGCAAGGCCAGGACATCGCGCGCAAGACGCCCTATGAACGCGCCCGCGCCGGCATCGGCTACGTGCCGCAGGGGCGCGAGATCTTTGCGCGCCTGACGGTCGAGGAAAATCTGCGGATGGGACTGGCTTACTGCCCCGCGCGCACCGCCATCCCGGCCGAGCTGTACGAGCTGTTCCCGGTGCTCAAACAGATGCTGCACCGCCGCGGCGGCGATCTTTCGGGCGGGCAGCAGCAGCAGCTGGCAGTTGCCCGCGCGCTGGCGCCGGGGCCCAGGCTGCTGATCCTGGACGAGCCGACCGAGGGCATACAGCCCAGCATCATCAAGGACATCGGTCGCGTGATTCGCATGCTGGCCGGGCGCGGCGACATGGCCATCCTGCTGTGCGAGCAATACTATGACTTTGCCGAAGAACTGGCCGACCACTATCTGGTGATGGAGCGCGGCGAAGTGATTGCCGCCGGGCCGGGCAGTGAAATGCAGCAAAAGGAAATCCGCAAACTGGTGGCCATCTGAAATCGCCCAAGCAACCCTGCATGCGCATGCTGACCACCCCGATGCCACCGCCTGGCCTTGCGCAGGCGCGCCGCAGTCTGCGCGGGGGCGACGGCGCGGCGCAACGGCGGTCCACGCACGGCTTCTGAATCCATGGGCTGGCATGCGCAACTGGCGCTCGACTATCGCGCATGCCACGGCAGAACCGTGCTGCACTTCACGCACGACGGCCCGCTGCGCGTGCTCAAGAGCCTGTACCCCGAAGGGCCAGCCATCTGCCACAACGTGCTGGTGCACCCGCCCGGCGGGCTGGTCGGCGGCGACGAGCTCGACATCACGGTGCAGGTCGGGGCCGGCGCCCATGCGCTGGTGACCACGCCGGGCGCAGCGCGCTTTTACAAAAGCAACGGCCAACCGGCGCGCCAGCGCACGCGGCTGCGCCTGGCCACCGGGGCGCGGCTTGAATGGCTGCCGCTGGAGGCCATTGCCTACAACGCCTGCGACGCGCACAACCACCTTGAATTTGAGCTGACCGAGGGCGCGCAGATGCTGGCCTGGGACATCACCGCGCTGGGCCTGCCGCTGGCTGGTCAGGCCTTCGCGCTGGGCCGCTTGACGCAGCACCTAGAGTGGCCGGGGCTGTATCTGGAGCGCGGTCTGATCGACGCGCAGGATGGCCTGCTGCTCGATGGCGACCTGGGCCTGGCCGGCCAGCGCTGCCTGGCCAGCCTGGTGCTGGCCAGCGGCACCCCACTGCCGCGTTCGACGCGCGAACAACTGCTGGATGGCATGCACGCGCTGCTGCAATCCGGGCATGGCAGCGTGCTGGCCGGCGTGACCGCGCCCAACGATCACATGCTGGTGCTGCGCGCGCTGGCGCCAGTGGTGGAGCCGGCCATGGCCCTGTGCAGGAGCGCCTGGTCCCTGTGGCGCGGCCAGCTGTGGGGCCTGCGCGGCGACATGCCGAGAATCTGGGCCATGTGAGGGGCGACTCCGTTCTGGTGCGGCGCATCTGCCAGTCCAGGGGTTTGACTTGATCGGACAGTTCGGCACAGGCGACGTCACTCATCTGCTTTGAGAATCTTCATCCACGGAGCAGCTTTCAGCTGCCTCAGTTTGTCCCTACCATCTCTACTTTCCATGTTCACCTCAGGAGACCACGCATATGACATTGAGCAGAAGAACGGTGATTGCGGTCGGTGCCAGCGCGGCTTTGCTTGGCGCCATTGCCAGGGCTCAGTCAAGTCAGGCGCGAATTAACGTGGGATTTGCAGCGGGCGGCACGCTGGATGTGATTGCGCGCAGGCTGGCTGATCAACTGCGCGGCAAGTACGCCGAGAGCGTCATCGTCGAATCCAAAATCGGCGCTGGCGGGCGCATTGCTAACGAAACGGTCAGGGCAGCCGCGCCCGACGGCTCAAGCATGGTGCTGTCACCATCGTCGCCGATGGTGATTTTTCCGCATGTGTACAAGAAGCTCAGCTACGACCCGCAGAAGGACTTCGTTCCGGTCACGCCGGTGTGTTCCAATGCGCAGACTTTCGTGGTGGGCCCGGCTGTGCCTGAGTCGGTGCGTACGCTGGCGCAATACATCAGCTGGGTTAAGGGCAATCCCGATAAGGCGGGCTATGGCACACCGGCCGCCGGCTCGATCATGCACTTCCAGGGCCTTGTGCTCCAGCAGAAGGCCGGAATCGAACTGACCCACGTGGCCTACCGCGGCATGGCGGCTGTGGTGCCCGACCTCATTGGGGGCACTTTGCCCGCGTCGATGGCGGTCACCGGCGATGTCACTCAGCACATTGCCAGTGGCAAGTTGCGGGCGTTGGCGGTCACCAGCGAGAAGCGTTCGCGTTTCTTGCCTGATGTGCCGACGTTTGCGGAACTGGGCTTTCCAGAGGTGACCGGCGTGGATTGGTACGGTATTTTTGTGCCGGCCGCCACCCCGGCGGCTGTGGTGGAAAAACTGCATCGCCTAATCGTTGCCGGCGTGCAGGAGGCGCCGTTTGCCGAAAACTTAGCCAAAAACGGGTTCGATCCCTATACCCTGCCATCTGCCGAATTTGCTAGGCGCATCGAATCTGAAGCGCGGCGCTGGGGACCGATCGTCAAAGCATCAGGTTTCACGGCGGAAAGTTGAGTATGGTGGCTTCAGAGGTTCGATTGGTACTTGTGCTCTGGGTACCAACAAACTGAAGGGGGCACCAAGGGATAGGCCGCCATATGCATCCTTTCGTCTTTCTTGATCGTCGATTTACCGCGGCTTGTGGCGCCAGGTGACAAACGCCAGCCGCATCCCATTGCCCGCCACCAGCGCCTCGCGCGCCACCTCTTGCCACTCGGGCCCGATGGCGGGCGCATACGCATCACCTTCGACATCGGCGTCGATCTCGGTCACCACCAGCTCGTCGGCCAGGGGCAGGGCCTGGGCGTAGATCTGGGCGCCGCCGATCACCCACACCTGCTCGGCATTCTCGCAAAGTTGTAGCGCCTCGCGCAGGCTGGATGCGCGCTGGGCCCCGATTTCGCTCCAATCCATTTGCCGCGTGACGACGATGTTGCGGCGCCCGGGCAGGGGGCGAAAGCGCGCCGGCAGCGAGTCCCAGGTCTTGCGGCCCATGATGACCGGGTGGCTGAGCGTGGTGCGCTTGAAGTGCGCCAGGTCTTCGGGCAGGTGCCAGGGCATCACGCCGCCGCGCCCGATCACGCCGCCGCGCGCCTGCGCCCAGATCAGGCCGATGCGCGGGCGCGGGGCGGGGGCGTTCATCGCTGCAGCAGGCGCTGGGTGGCGGCGACGATCTGCTCAGCGCTGACACGCGCCTGGGCTTCCAGCGTGGGTGCGTAGCCCACCGGGATGCGCGGTGCGCCCAGGCGGGCCACCTTGGCGCCCGTGTGCTCGGCCACGGTGGCGGCGATCTCGGCGCCAAAGCCGGCCACCTGCACGGCCTCGTGCACCACCAGCAGGCGGCCGGTGCGGGCGGCGCTGGCCAGCACCGCGTCCTTGTCCCATGGCCAGATGGTGCGCAGGTCGATCAGCTCGGCCTGCACGCCCTGCGCGGCCAGCTGCTCGGCGGCCTGCTCGCAGGCCTGCAGCTGGCGCGACCAGGAGACGATGGTGACGTCGCCGCCGGGGCGCGCCACCCGCGCCTTGCCCAGCGGCACCACGGCGCCGGGGGTGACGGCGCCGGGCGTGCCCCACAGCTCCTTGTGCTCCATGTAGACCACCGGGTCGCCGGACTGCAGCGCGGCCAGCAGCAGGCCGTGGTTGTCGGCCGGCGTGCCGGGCGCGACCACGACCAGGCCCGGGATGTGCGCGAACCACGCCTCCAGCGACTGGCTGTGCTGCGCGGCCGAGGCCGACCAAATGCCGATGGGCATGCGCAGCACCACCGGCACGCGGCCCTGGCCGCCGAACATGTAGCGGTTCTTGGCGGCCTGGTTGACCACCTCGTCGATGGCGCACAGGGCGAAGTCGACCACGCGCAGCTCCACCACCGGCCGGCAGCCGGCCAGCGCCATGCCGACGGCGGCGCCGACGATGGTGGCCTCGGAAATCGGCGTGTCGATGATGCGGCCGGGGCCGAAGCGCTGCGCCAGCGGCGCGCCCTGCGCGTCGCGGTACTGGCCGAACACGCCGCCGCGGCCCAGGTCTTCGCCCAGGGCGATGACGGTGGGATCCTGCTCCATTGTTTGCGCCAGGGCCAAAGCTGCGCCTTGGGCATAAGTCATTTGAACCGTGCTCATGCCCACACCCCCGCGCCGATGGTCTGGATGTCGGTGTAGGCCGCGCTGGGGTCGGGCGGCGGCGCGGCGCTGGCGGCGGCCAGGGCGGCCTGGATTTCAGCCTGCGCCGCGCGCTCGATCTGCTCGACCTGCGCGGCCTGGCCTTGCTCGATCAGGCGTGCGCGGGTGCGCGCAATGCCGTCGCGCGCCAGCGCGGCGGCGACCTGGGCCGGGTCGCGATAGGTGGCGGGGTCGACCGACACGTGGCCCTTGTGCCGGTCGGTCAGCGCGTGCAGCAGGCGCGGGCCGTGGCCGGCGCGGATTTCGCCGATCAGGGTGGCGGCCGCGTCGCTCACGGCCTGCACGTCGGTGCCATCGACCTGCAGCGCAGCGATGCCCAGCGACGCGGCGCGCGCGCTGGCGCCGGGGCCGGCGGTCATGGCGCCGCTCTCGGTGGTGGCGGAGATGCGGTTGTCCTCGCACACGAACAGCACGGGCAGCTCATACACCACCGCCCAGTTCAGTGCCTCCATGAAGGGGCCGCGGTTGATGGCGCCGTCGCCGAAGAAGCACACGGCAATGGCGTCCTGCCCGCGAATCTTCAGGCCCTGGGCCGCGCCCACGGCGATCGGCAGGCCGGCCGCCACCACGCCGTTGGCGCCCAGCATGCCGACGGCGAAGTCGGCGATGTGCATGGAGCCGCCCTTGCCACCGTTGTAGCCGCTGGCCTTGCCGAACAGCTCGCACATCATCTTGGTGGGATCGGCCCCCTTGGCCAGCGTGTGGCCGTGGCCGCGGTGGGTGGAGGTGAGCAGGTCGGCGGGTTTCAGGTGCGCGCACACCCCGGCCGCCACCGCCTCCTGCCCGGTGGACAGGTGCAGCGGGCCGCGCACCTTGGCGGGTGTGGCGGAGGCTTCCTTGCCCCAGGCGGCCACGCCACCCTGGCTGGCCACTTCGGCGGCGTCTTCGAAGGCACGGATGCGCACCATGGTGCGGTAGAGGGAGAGCAGGTCGGTCATGAAATACTATTGAATCGATAGCTGTCAGCGCTTGATAGGTAAGCGCTGTCGGGCAATTTGATCTAAGGAATGGACGCGACCCGGAGACAGTGGCCCATGCGCCGCGCCGGCGCGCGTGCCCTCATTTTGCAATGCCCAGGAACAGCGCCAGACAACGCTCTACCTCGATCAGAGTGTTGGCGTCGATGCGGCCGAAGGCGGGGCCGATCTTGTCACGCCGGATCGTCAGCGTCTTGTCCACCATCACCTGCGACGGCTTCTTCAGGCCGTTCTCCGCGTTCGGCTCAACGGTGATGCGCAGCAGCGGCGCGGCCACGATCTGGCTGCTCACCGGCAGCACCGTGACGCTGGCGTGCGCGCTGAAGGCATCGGCCTGGATCACCAGCGCCGGCCGGGGTTTGCCAAAGTCGCCCTGCATGGCGACGGTCACGAAGTCGCCGCGCGTCACGGCGCCCAGCCGTCCAGCTCGACCAGGGCCGCGTCCATCAGCCGCTGCAGCTGGGCATCGGTGCGATCGGCCTTGGCGATCAGGCGCGACTGGCGGCGGCATTCCGCGGCAAAACCGGGGCGGCGCGTATCGGGCACCCAGAGCTGCACCGGCCGCAGGCCCGCTGCGCGCAGCGCGTCGCGGTGCTTCTGCACCCGTTCGTTGACGTGGGTGGCGGTCATGCGGGATGGTGATTGAGCCGTTGCATGCAACATGGTAGCTTCTATGCGCGTCTCATGCAACGGAGCCGCGCAGGCCCTGCGCTACACCGCCACCGGCGCCTTGATTGCCGGATGCGGGTCGTAGCCGAGCACCTCGAAGTCTTCGTACTCGTAGTCGAAGATCGACGCCGGCCGGCGCTTGATGGCCAGGCGCGGATACGGCCGCGGCGCGCGTGCAAGCTGCTCGCGCACCTGCTCGAAGTGGTTGCTGTAGATGTGGCAGTCGCCGCCGGTCCAGATGAAGTCGCCCACCTGCAGATCGCACTGCTGCGCCAGCATGTGCGTGAGCAGCGCGTAGCTGGCGATGTTGAACGGCACACCCAGAAAGATGTCGGCGCTGCGCTGGTAGAGCTGGCACGACAGGCGCCCCTCGGCGACGTAGAACTGGAACAGGGCATGGCAGGGCATCAGCGCCATCTTCGGCAGCTCGGCCACGTTCCAGCTGCTGACGATGATGCGGCGGCTGTCGGGGTTGGTCTTGAGCTGGTCGACGACCTGCGCGATCTGGTCGATGTGGCCACCGTCGGGTGTGGGCCAGCTGCGCCACTGCACGCCGTAGACCGGGCCCAGGTCGCCGGTGTCGGGGTTGGCCCATTCGTCCCAGATCGTCACGCCGCGCTCTTGCAGCCAGCGGGCGTTGCCGTCGCCGCGCAGGAACCACAGCAATTCATAAATGATGCTTTTCAGGTGTACCTTCTTGGTGGTGACCAGCGGAAAGCCCGCCGCGAGGTCGAAGCGCATCTGGTGGCCGAACACGCTGCGCGTGCCGGTGCCGGTGCGGTCGGCCTTGGCCACGCCGTGCTCGTACACGTGGCGCATGAAGGTTTCGTACTGGTCGCAGGAAGGTGCGCGCGGTTCAGCGGTCATGACATCGGCTGCAGGTGGGTGGCTTCGGGGTGCGGGTGCTGGGCGGGGCGCCGCGTCTCAGCTGCCGGCCACGGGCTGGCCATTGATGCGCACCTGGCCCGCCTTGTTGTCCACCGTCAGGTGCGCGTCGTACCAGGTCAGCGTGGGCCGCGCGCCGAAGATCTGGGTGTATTCGGCAAGTTTGGCTTCGGTGAACCAGGCTTCGGCGGCGGCGCGGCTTTCCCACACGTAGACGCCGCCGGCGCCGCCTTCGCCGCGCACGTAGTCCTTGCTGATCAGGCCGCGTTCGCCCAGCTGGCGGAACATCGGCGCCGAGCGCCTGGCGATGTCGATGAATTGCGCTTCGGTGGGTACCGGAAGCTGGAAGTGGCAGACGACGATGCAAGGCGCCATGGCGTGGATCTCCTCAGGAGGGCAAACGATTGTAGGCAGGGGCTTGGGGCGTCCCTGCCGGCCGGGAGCGGGATGGGGCGCGGCCCTGTGTGGCCGCGGCGCCGTCAGCAGCGCAGCGATGGCGTGGCGGCGGCCGCCGCCGATTCGCGGATGGCGTCCAGCACCGCCTGCGGGCCCAGGCCGACGTTGTCCTGGTCCAGCACGCGCTCGGCGCGGTAGCTGGAGCGCACCAGCGGGCCGCTGACCGCTTCCAGAAAGCCCTTGGCCAGGGCCATGTCGCGGTAGCGCTGGAACTGCTCGGGCGTGACGAAGCGCTGCACCGGCAGGTGGTTGCGGGTCGGCCGCATGTACTGGCCCAGGGTGACCACGTCGACGCCGGCTTCGCGCATGTCGTCCAGCGCCTGCTCGATTTCGTCGTCGGTTTCGCCCAGCCCCACCATCAGGCTGGTCTTGGTGATGGTGCCCGGCGCGTGGCGCTTGGCGAACTTCAGCACATCCAGCGTCAGCTCGTAGCCGGCGCGTGCGTCGCGCACCGGGTGGGTCAGGCGCTTGACGGTTTCCAGGTTCTGCGCGTAGGTGGCCAGGCCGGCGTCCAGCACCTGCGCCACCAGTTCGTGCCGGCCCTGGAAGTCGGGCGTCAGCGCCTCCACCGCGGTGTCGGGCATGCGGTCGTGGATGGCGCGGATGCAGGCCGCGTAGTGGCCGGCACCCAGGTCGGGCAGGTCGTCGCGGTCGACCGAGGTCAGCACCACGTAGCGCAGATCCATCAGCGCCACGGCGTTGGCCACGTTGGCCGGCTCCTGCGGGTCCAGCCAGCCCTTGGGGTTGCCGGTGTTGACCGAGCAGAACTTGCAGGCGCGCGTGCACACCGAGCCCATCAGCATCAGGGTGGCGGTGCCGCGGCCCCAGCATTCGGCGATGTTGGGGCACTTGGATTCGGCGCACACGGTCGACAGCCGGTGCGATTGCACGATGTCCATCACGTCCTGGTACTTGGCGCCGGTGGGCAGGCGCACGCGCAGCCAGGGCGGCTTGGGCCCGGCGTCGGGCACTTCGCTCAGGGCGCTGGGCTTGACGCCGTCCAGCACGGCGCGCGTGCCGTGGATGGTGATGACCTTGCTGCCGGACACCGGACGTTGGGGGCGGGGGGAATCGCTCATGGAGCCTCGGTCTCGCGTGTGAAATGCCGCGCCTGCCAGCGGGCGGGCGCACAGGCTCGATTCTATGAGGGTGGGGTCGACCGCCGCCTGCCAGGGGATTGGCGCCGCCACCCCCCGGCCAGACCGGCCCGCCACGCCCGGATCGCCCCCGTGCTGCAAACCCGGGAGCGCCGCCACCATGCTCCGCAAGGCCTGCCGCGACGGGCCCGAAAGCGCTTGCCAGGGCGGCCGGGAAGGGTCCAAAATAACTGTATAAATAAACAGTTTTCGATGTCTGCCATGGCCCTTGATTCGTCCCTGACCGCCCGCGCGTGGCGCGCTGACGGGGTGGGCGCGCGTGCCGTTTCGGCGCCGCCAGACAGGCCGCAGCCTGCGGTGCCGACGCCCGCCGGGGTGTGGCGCGCCGACGCCCTGGACGCTGGCGCAGCGCCGGCCTTCACCACGGGCCACGCCGCGCTGGATGCCGCGCTGCCGGGCGGGGGCTGGCCGCTGGGCGCGTTGGTCGAGCTGCTGCCGGCGACCGACGACGGCGGCGTGCCGGTCTGGCCCCTGCTGCTGCCGGCGCTGGCGGCGCACCGGGTCGGGCAGGGCGCGGGCACGGTGGTGCTGGTGGGGGCGCCGGCGTCGCCACGGCCGGCCGCCGACTGGCAGCCCGGCCTGCCGGCACTGGCGGCGGCCGGCCTGTCGCCGGCGCGGCTGCTGTGGCTGCCGGGCGCGTCGCCCGTCGCGCGCCTGTGGGCGGCCGAGCAGGCGCTGCGCTGCGCCGACGTGGCGGCCGTGCTGGCCTGGCTGCCGCAGGCGCGGGCCAGCGATCTGCGGCGGCTGCAACTGGCGGCGGCCAGGCGCGGCGATGGCCTGCTGTTCGTGCTGCGACCGGCGCAGGCGGCGCGCACCGCCTCGCCCGCGCCACTGCGCCTGCGGCTGGGCGTGGACGTGGTGGCCAGCACCCTGGTGGTGCACGTCGTCAAGCGGCGCGGGCCGCCGCTGGTCGCGCCGCTGCACCTGCCGGCGCAGTCCGCGGCGGTGCGGGCGCTGCTGGCGGCGGCCGAGCAGGCCCGGGCGGCGGCCGCCGCCCGGGTGCTGCCGTTCGCGCCGCGCCCCGATCGACCCGATGCCGCACGCGAGGTGGACCATGCCGTGGATCGCGTTGCAGTGGCCGCCTGAGGCGCCACCGGCCCTCTGTCCCGCCGCGGAGGCCGCCCCGGCCGCGCCCGGACAGGGGCAGCCCGGCACGCCCGCCGAGGCGCTGGGGTGGTGGGCGCTGCAATTCACCCCGCGCGTGGCGCGGGTCGATGAAGCGCTGCTGCTGGAAGTCTCCGGCACCCTGCGGCTGTGGGGCGGGTTGCCCGCGCTGATGCACCGTATCGAGGCACAAAATCCGGCTCCACCGCTTATCTGGCAAGCGCCAGCAGCTATTGGTTTAATAGCATTGGCGATGCTGCGTCTGCGCGCCACCGGGCAGGCGCTGCCACCGCCGGCGGCGCTGCCCGAGGCGCTGCCGCTGGACGTGCTGAGCGCCGCCCGCCCGCACCTGCCGCTGCTGGTGCGCCTGGGCTGCCGCACCTGGGGCCAGGCGCACGCGCTGCCGCGCGCCGGGCTGGTGCGCCGCTGCGGGCCCGAGCTGCGTGCCGCGCTGGACGTGGCCTTCGCTCTGGCGCCCGAAAGCTACCCCTGGCTGACGGCGCCCGAGCGCTTCGACCAGGCGCTCGATTTGCACACCCGGGTCGACAACGCCCCCGCGCTGCTGTGGGCCGCCGCGCGCCTGCTCACGGCGCTGCAGCACTGGCTGCGCGCGCGCCAGCTCGGGGTGCTGGCGCTGGAGCTGGCATGGACGCTGGACGGCAAGCGCCTCGACGGCCGGCCGCTGCCGCCCGTGCAGTCGCTGCGGGTGCGCACCGCCCAGCCGGCGCAGGCCATGGAGCACCTGCGCCGCCTGCTGGCCGAGCGGCTGGCGCGCGTGTCCTTGTGGGCGCCGGCCGTGCGGCTGCGCCTGCAGGCGCTGGAGACCGCGCCCTGGCAGGCCGGCAACCACAGCCTGCTGCCCGAGGAGCGGCGCGCCGGCGATCCGCTGCACGTGTTCATCGAGCGCGCCAGCGCCCGTCTGGGACCACAGCAGGTGCTGATGGCCGAGCCGCTGGCCGACCATCGGCCCGAGCAGCGCCAGCGCTGGCGACCGGCGCAGCAGGCGTCAGCCGTGGCCGTGCCCGGCTGGGCCGACGCGCTGGCGCCCACCTGGCTGCTGCCCGAGCCGCTGCCGCTGGCCGAGCAGGACGGCCGGCCGTTCCACCACGGCCCGCTGCACCTGCTGGCCGGGCCGCACCGCATCGAAGCCGGCTGGTGGCCCGATGGCGGCGACCGGTCCGCTCAGGCACCGGAACGCGATCAGGCGTCGCAACCCATCGCCGGGCCGCCCCAAGGCGGATCAGCCCATGTGGGGGAAAGCGCAGCTGCGGAGCGTGGGGGCCCTCAGTCCGCCGCCGGGCCGCTCCCAAGGCGGGCGGCGGCCCCCTTGGGGGGCAGCGCAGCAAGCGCAGCTGCGGAGCGTGGGGGCCCTGTCTCTCGTGATTACTACGTGGCGCGCAACCCGGCGTCCGAGCTGCTGTGGGTGTTTCGCGAGCGCCCGACCCGCGCCGGTTCGCAGGCGGGTCAGACGCGCTGGTTTCTGCACGGCCGTTATGCCTGAGCCCAGCCGCAAGCAGCCCGAGGCGCAGGCCGAAGCGGCGGCGCGGGTGCGGCGCCTGCCGCGCCGGTCGGTGGCGCAGCCGGCGCCGGCGTACCGGCCGCCCTACGCCGAGCTGCACTGTCTGAGCCACTTCAGCTTCCAGCGCGGCGCCAGCAGCCCCGAAGAGCTGGTGCGCCGCGCCTGGGCGCTGGGCTACACGGCGCTGGCGATCACCGACGAATGCTCGGTGGCGGGCGCGGTGCGGGCCTGGCAGGCGCTGGGCGAGCTGGAGCGCTCGCTCGCCGCGGCCGACGCCGACCCCGAATTCGCCCCGCTGCACGCCGCGCGCGCGGCGCAGGGCGCGACCGAGCCGCTGCGGCTGATCTACGGCGCCGAGTTCCGCTTTGCCGGCCAGGGCACGCTGGTGGCGCTGGCGCGCGACCTGGCGGGCTGGGGCGCGCTGTGCGGCTTCATCACGCGCTGCCGCGGCGCGGCGCCCAAGGGGCAGTACGCGCTGCCGCTGCTGGCCGAGGCGCTGGCGGCGCTGCCGGGTTGTGAACGGCTGTGGGCGCCGGCGCGCGCGGCCGGGATGGCTCCCTCGCCCCTCTGGGGAGAGGGTGGGGGTGAGGGGCCGGCGACAGGCGTCGCCCTGCTGCTGGAGCTGCACGCCGGCGCCGACGACGCGCTGTGGCTGGCGCAGCTGCGCGCGCTGGCCGATCGTCTGGGCTGCCCGCTGGTGGCCGCCGGCGACGTGCAGATGCACGTGCGCGCGCGCAAGCGCCTGCACGACGTGCTGTGCGCCATCGGCCTGGGGCGGCCGCTGCACGACTGCGGCCTGGCGCTGCAGCCCAACGCCGAGCGCCACCTGCGCCCGCGCGCGCGGCTGGCGCGCATCTACCCGCCGGACACCCTGGCCGCCACGCTGGCGCTGGCCGGGCGCTGCCGCCTGCGGCTCGAGCAGCTGCGCTACAACTACCCGCAGGAGAGCGTGCTGCCCGGCCTGACGCCGACCGAAACGCTGCGCCGCCACACCATCGAGGGCGCGCGCCGGCGCCTGCCTCGCGGCGTGCCGCGGCAGATCTGGCGCTACGTCGCCAAGGAGCTGGCGCTGATCGCCGAGTGCCGCTACGAGATGTTCTTCCTCACCGTGCACGACATCGTGCGCGAGGCGCGGGCCAGGGGCATCCTGTGCCAGGGGCGCGGCTCGGCCGCCAACTCGGTGGTCTGCTGGTGCCTGGGCATCACCGAGGCCGACCCGCGCTTCTCGCACCCGCTGCTCGAGCGCTTCATCAGCCGGGCGCGCCGCCACGAACCGCCCGACATCGACGTCGATTTCGAGCACGAGCGGCGCGAGGAGATCATCCAGTACATCTACGCCCGCTACGGCCGCGCGCGCGCCGCGCTGGCCGCCGCCGTCATCACCTGGCGCACGCGCAGCGCGCTGCGGGACGTCGGCGCGGCGCTGGGGGTGGACCAGCGCCTGATCGACGCCGTCGCCAGCGACCACCACGGCTTCGACGCCCAGGGCGTGGCCACGCGCGTGGACGGCCTGGCCGCCGGCCTGGGGCTGCAACCGGCGCCCGAGCGGATCAGCCTGTGGCTGGAACTGGCGGTGCAGCTCAAGGGCGCGCCGCGGCATCTCAGCCAGCACGTGGGCGGCTTCGTGCTGACCGAAACACCGCTGACGCAACTGGTGCCGGTCGAGCCCGCCCGCATGGCCGGGCGCAGCGTCATCCAGTGGGACAAGGACGACCTGGAGGCGCTGGGCATGCTCAAGGTCGACGTGCTGGCGCTGGGCATGCTGACGGCGATCCGCCGCTGCCTCGATCTGGCCAGCCGCTGGCAGGGCGCGCCGCTGACGCGCGCGCACCTCGTGCCCGAGAACGCCGCCACCTACGCCATGATCCGGCGCGCCGACACCGTCGGCGTGTTCCAGATCGAAAGCCGGGCGCAGATGAGCATGCTGCCGCGCCTGGCGCCCACCACCTTCTACGACCTGGTGGTGCAGGTGGCGATCGTGCGCCCGGGGCCGATCACCGGCGGCATGGTGCACCCCTACCTGACGGCGCGCGAGCGCGCCCGCCGCGGCCTGCCGGTCGAGTACGAGCGCTCGCGCCTGGACGCGCCGGGCCAGCCGCCGCGCCTGGCGCGGGCGCTGGCGCGCACGCTGGGCGTGCCGATCTTCCAGGAGCAGGTGATGGAGCTGTCGATGCTCGCCGCCGGCTTCTCCGCCGAGCAGGCCGACCGCCTGCGCCGCGCCATGGCGGCCTGGAAGCGCAAGGGCGGGCTCGAGCCGTTCGAGCGCGCGCTCACCGACGGCATGCTGGCGCGCGGCTACAGCCAGGATTTCGCGCACCGCATCTTCGAGCAGATCAAGGGCTTTGGCGAATACGGCTTTCCCGAAAGCCATGCCTACAGCTTTGCCCTGATCGCGTATGAGAGCGCCTGGCTCAAATGCCACCAGCCCGAGGCCTGGCTGGCGGCGCTGCTCAACTCGCAACCCATGGGCTTCTACGCCCCGGCGCAGCTGGTGCAGGACGCGCGCCGCCACGGCGTCGTGGTGCTGCCGGCCGACGTGTCGGCCAGCCACTGGGACTGCACGCTGGAGGGGCAGGCGAGCAGATCGACCATTGAAGAACAAAATATGCCTCCAGCGCTTATCCAGCAAGCGCAGGCAGCTATCAAAATTGATGATTCCGGCCCGCCGCGCCCGGCCGTGCGCCTGGGCCTGCGGCAGGTGGCGGGCCTGGCCGAGGCCGCCGCGCGGCGCATCGTTGAGGCGCGGGCTGGACAAGCTTTTGCCAGCGTCGATGACCTAGCGCGCCGGGCGCGCCTGGATGCCGGCGATCTGAACCGGCTCGCCGCCGCCGACGCCCTGGCGAGCCTCGCCGGCCACCGGCGCCAGCAGGTCTGGCAGGGCGCCGCCTGGCGCGCCGCCCCGGCGCTGCTGCACGAAGCGCCGATCGACGAGGCGCCGCTGGCGTTGCCGCCGGCACCCGAGGGCGAGGCCATCGTGCACGACTACGCGGCCCTGGGCCTGACGCTGCGCCGCCACCCGCTGGCGCTGCTGCGCGCGCGCCTTTCGCGCTGGCGCCTGCTGACGGCCGAGCAGCTGGCGCGCACGCCCCATGGCCGCAGCGTGCGCGCCTGCGGCCTGGTGGTCGGGCGCCAGCGGCCGGCCACCGCCAAGGGCACCATCTTCGTCACCCTGGAAGATGAAACCGGGCCGGTCAACGTCATCGTCTGGCCCGGCCTGCGCGAAGACGAGGGCCAGCGCAACGCCCTGCTGCGCGCGCGCCTGCTGGCGGTCGAAGGCCAGTGGCAGTGGGGCGGCGGCAGCGGCGGCGCGGTGCGCCACCTGGTGGCGCGCCGCCTGCGCGACCTCACGCCGCTGCTGGGCCGGCTGGCCGGGCTGACCACGAGCCGGGACTTTCATTGAACCTGGTGTGGCGTTGCGCGCCATCTGGAACATGAAACCGCGTCGTTTTGCCCATGATGCCTTTGCAAAGCCGCAGCGTGCCCGTATCGAGCGGACAGCTCCGATCCGATTTCAGTGTTTCAGTGGACTGGGTTGAACTGGGCGTCGGCGCGTCACAATGCCGGTGTGACCACCGAACCTGCCTCGCCCGCTGCGCCGCAGCGCCTGTTCACGGCGCTGTTTCCGCCGCCTGCGGCCTGTGCGGCCATCGACGCCGAGCGCCGGCGCTGGGCTGGCCTGCCGCGCCGCCTGCGGCCGGTGCCCGAGCGCATGCACCTGACGCTGCAGTTTCACGACCGGGTGGCACCACCGCAGGCGCAGGCCTGGCAGGCGGCCCTGGCCACGCTGCGCTTCGAGCCGTTCGACATCGCCCTGGTGCGCGCCGAACTGTGGCACGCCCCGCATGGCACCCTGGCGGTGCTGCGCGTGGCGCCCCACCCGGCCCTGACGGCGCTGCATGAACGCACCGCCGAACTGGCGGCGCAGGCCGGCCTGCCACGCGAGCCGCGCGCGTACAAACCGCACCTGACGGCGCTGCGCCAGGCCGAGCGCGTGACGCTGGCGGCGCTGGCGGCGCCCATCGTCTGGCGCGTGCAGGCGGTCGAGCTGATCTGGTCCGACCTGCTGGCGCGGCCGCCGCGCTACCACCGGCTGGGCCTGTTTGCCGCCGCCGAAAGGTCGCAGGACTGACGGGCGGCACCGCCCGCATCGGCCCATGATCTGCCCTGCCAGAGGATCGGCTGCCGACAAAGGCATCGGCTTGCAGCGCACATGGGGCAAGCGCGGGCAGCTATGGTTTCTGATGGATCGGGCGCGGGCCGAGGCACGGTGTGCAGCGCGCTGCGCGGCCCATGGAACGCCCGAGGCGGGTGCGCCTGCGCGGGCTGAGTCTCGGCGCGGGCAATGGGGCTAAAATCTGGTTGATTCAACCAGTTTGAATGTCAGGGAGTCCACCATGTCCGCCACCGCCGTGGGCCTGTTCGAGGCCAAGACCCACCTCAGCGAGTACGTCGCCCGCGCCGAGCGAGGCGAGGAGGTGATCATCACCCGCCACAACAAGCCGGTGGCCAAGATCGTGCCGCTGCATGCC
>JADLIA010000119.1 GCA_020848515.1 Rubrivivax sp.
AGGCGCCGCCGTAGGCCTTGCGCGTGATCACCGTCACCTTGGGCACCGTGCACTCGGCATAGGCGTACAGCAGCTTGGCGCCGTGCTTGATGATGCCGCCGTACTCCTGCGAGGTGCCGGGCATGAAGCCGGGCACGTCGACGAAGGTGATGACCGGGATGTTGAAGGCGTCGCAAAAGCGCACGAAGCGCGCCGCCTTGATGCTGCTCTTGATGTCCAGACAGCCGGCCAGCACCAGCGGCTGGTTGGCGACGATGCCGACCACGTGGCCGTCCATGCGCGCCATGCCGATCACGATGTTGGCGGCGTAGTCGGGCTGCAGCTCGAAGAATTCGCCGTCGTCCACCGTCTTGACGATGGCTTCCTTGATGTCGTAGGGCTGGTTGGGGTTGTCGGGCACCAGGGTGTCCAGGCTCAGGTCGGCGCGATCGGCCGCGTCCTGCGTCGGCCGGTAGGGGGCCTTCTCGCGGTTGCTGGCCGGGATGTAGTTGAAGAAACGCCGCAGCATGAGCAGCGCCTCGACGTCGTTTTCGAACGCCAGGTCGGCCACGCCGCTGCGCGTGGTGTGGGTGACGGCGCCGCCCAACTCATCCGAGGTTACGCTCTCGTGGGTCACGGTCTTGACCACTTCGGGGCCGGTCACGAACATGTAGCTGGTGTCCTTGACCATGAAGATGAAGTCGGTCATGGCGGGCGAATACACCGCGCCGCCGGCGCAGGGGCCCATGATCATGCTGATCTGCGGAATCACGCCCGAGGCCATGACGTTGCGCTGGAACACCTCGGCATAGCCGCCCAGGCTGGCCACGCCCTCCTGGATGCGCGCGCCGCCCGAGTCGTTGAGGCCGATGACCGGCGCGCCCACCTTCATGGCCTGGTCCATGACCTTGCAGATTTTCTCGGCATGGGCCTCCGACAGCGCGCCGCCGAACACCGTGAAGTCCTGGCTGAAGACGAACACCAGGCGGCCGTTGATGGTGCCGTAGCCGGTGACCACGCCGTCGCCCGGGATATGCGTCTCGTCCATGCCGAAGTCGGCACAGCGGTGCTCGACGAACATGTCCCACTCTTCGAAGCTGCCGGCGTCCAGCAGCACCTCGATGCGCTCGCGCGCCGTGAGCTTGCCCTTGGCGTGCTGCGCGTCGATGCGCTTTTGCCCCCCGCCCAGGCGGGCGGCGACGCGCTTTTGCTCCAGTTGTTCCAGGATCGGCTTCATACGGTTCTTTCTCTTCCTGCGGTTTTGTGTTCAATCGGATTCGGATGGCGCGGCCAGCGCCTGGGGCCAGCGCTGCGCATGGCGGTGCGCGGCGGCGGCGGCGGCCTGCAGCGCCACGGTGTCGCGGCCAAAGCGGCGCTGGCGTGGCAGCACGCGCAGCCAGGCCAGGCGGCGGCAGGCCTGCGCGAAGCCGGCCCGCACGGCGGGGCTTTCCGCGGCCAGCCAGGCGTCGAGACAGGCATCCACCTCGGTCGGCGGCAGGGGCAGCGTCCACAAGGTGCTGTGCAAAAACGCCAGCCAGTCGCGCACCTGCGCCTCGTGCAGGCTCATCACCTGCAGCGGATCGTCCTCGAAGTCGATCAACCCGGCCAGCCGCGGCGCGGCGCCGGCGTCGTCGGTCACGATCATGTTGCGCGCGAAGCCCTGGCTGAGGTACTGGCCGGCCTGGTGCAGCCGCAGCAGCGCGTCGCCGGCCTCGCGCCACAGCGCGGCGGCACGCGGGTGCCCGGCCTGCAGCACGTCGCCCAGGTGCGCGCGGCCCAGCCACTGCATCACGAAATGGTCGGCGCCCACATGCAGCACCTCGGGCACTGGCGCGCCGGCGCGGCGCAGCGCGCGCAGGCGCGCCACCTCGGTCTGCTGCGCCTGCGCGCCACCGGCCAGCGGCGCGGCCTTCAGGAACGGCAGGCCCAGCCAGCGCGCCAGGCGGTTGAGCAGCCGGTAGCGCGCCGGGTGCCGCGTGGGCCGCTGCCCCTTGACGATGACCTTGCCTTGCGCCGTGTCGCACACCTCCACCCGCTGGTCGCGCCAGCCGGTCGACCGGGCAATGCGCTGCAGGTCATGCGGGCTCAGCGTCATGGTGTTCACGCCGTGGTCCCCGTCGCCGCCAGCGCCAGCAGGCGGCGCGCCGCGGTCGAGGGCGCCAGTTGCCCCTGGCCGACGGCCTGCGTCATCGCCGGCAGCGCCTCGCGCACGCCGGCGTGGGCGCGGAAGGCGGCCTTCAGTCCGGCGTCGATGCGCTCCCACATCCAGGCCAGCGACTGCTGCTGGCGTCGCTGCTGCAGGCGGCTGCTGGCGGTCTGCAGGGTACGAAAGCGGCTCACGCAGTCCCAGAAGCGGTCCAGGCCCTCGCCCTTCAGGCCGCTGATCTGGATCACCTCGGGGTGCCAGACGCTGGCGTCCTGCAGGGCGTGCTGCGGGTTGCCCTGCTGGCCGTACACGCGCAGCGCCGACTGGATCTGCGCCCGCGCCCGGGTGGCGGCGGCCGGGTCGATGTCGGCCTTGTTGATGACCACCAGGTCGGCCAGCTCCATCACGCCCTTCTTGATCGCCTGCAGGTCGTCGCCGGCGTTGGGCAGTTGCAGCACGCAGAACATGTCGGTCATGCCGTGCACCGCGGTTTCGCTCTGGCCCACGCCCACGGTCTCGACCAGCACCACGTCGTAGCCGGCGGCCTCGCACACCAGCATGGCCTCGCGCGTCTTCTCGGCCACGCCGCCCAGCGTGCCGCTGCTGGGGCTGGGGCGGATGTAGGCGTTGTCCAGCGCCGACAGACGCTCCATGCGCGTCTTGTCGCCCAGGATGGAGCCGCCCGACACGGTGGACGAGGGGTCGATGGCCAGCACCGCCACGCGCAGCCCGCGCTCCACCAGGTACACGCCCAGCGCCTCGATGAAGGTGCTCTTGCCCACCCCCGGCACGCCGCTGATGCCCAGGCGCAGCGACTGGCCGGTGTGCGGCAGCAACGCCGTCAGCAGCTCGTCGCCCTGGGCACGGTGGTCGGCACGCGTGGATTCAAGCAGCGTGATGGCCTTGGCGATGGCGCGGCGCTGCACCGCGCCGCGTGCCTTCACGAGGGCATCGACGGAGACGGACGGCCCCACCATTCACGCCGCCGCGCGGGCTATCCTGATCTGCTCCAGCACATCCTTGGCGCTGGCCGGGATCGGTGTGCCGGGGCCGTAGATGCCCTTGACGCCGGCCTGGTAGAGAAAGTCGTAGTCCTGGCGCGGCACCACGCCGCCGACGAAGACCACGATGTCGTCGGCGCCTTGCTTCTTCAATTCGTTGATGATGGCCGGCACCAGGGTCTTGTGGCCAGCGGCCAGGGTGCTGACGCCGACCGCGTGCACGTCGTTCTCGATCGCCTGGCGCGCGCATTCCTCGGGGGTCTGGAACAGGCTGCCGATGTCGACATCGAAACCCAGGTCGGCAAAGGCGGTGGCCACCACCTTGGCGCCGCGGTCGTGGCCGTCCTGGCCCAGCTTGGCGATCATCACGCGCGGGCGGCGGCCCTCGGCCTGGGCGAAGGCGTCGATTTCCTGCTTCAGCTTGTCCCAGCCCTCGGCACCTTCGTAGGCGGCGGCGTAGACACCGGTGACTTTCTGCGTGTCGGCGCGGTGGCGCCCGAAGACCTGTTCCATGGCATCGCTCACTTCGCCCACGGTGGCGCGGGCACGAATGGCTTCAATGGCGGCGGCCAGCAGGTTGCCCTGGCCACTCTTTGCTATGCTTGTAATAGCTTCCAGCGCTTGCTGGACGCGCGTTGAATCGCGTTTTTGCTTGATTTCATGGAGCCGGGCGATTTGCTGCTCGCGCACCTTGACGTTGTCCACCTCCAGGATGTCGACCGGGTCTTCCTTGGCCAGCTTGTACTTGTTGACGCCAACGATGACGTCCTTGCCGGAGTCGATGCGCGCCTGCTTCTCGGCCGCGGCGGCCTCGATCTTCAGCTTGGCCCAGCCGCTGTCCACCGCCTTGGTCATGCCGCCCATGGCCTCGACCTCCTCGATGATGGCCCAGGCGGCGTCGGCCATGTCCTGCGTCAGCTTTTCCATCAGGTAACTGCCGGCCCAGGGGTCGACCACGTGGGTGATGTGCGTCTCTTCCTGGATGATGAGCTGGGTGTTGCGGGCGATGCGGGCGCTGAACTCGGTCGGCAGCGCGATGGCCTCGTCGAGCGCGTTGGTGTGCAGGCTCTGCGTGCCGCCGAACACCGCCGCCATGGCCTCGATGGTGGTGCGCACCACGTTGTTGTACGGGTCCTGCTCGGTCAGGCTCCAGCCGCTGGTCTGGCAATGGGTGCGCAGCATC
>JADLIA010000120.1 GCA_020848515.1 Rubrivivax sp.
CCGCCCTGCTGGCCGAGAAGATGGAGATCCCCGAGGACAAGATCCGCAAGATCATGAAGATCGCCAAGGAGCCGATCTCGATGGAAACACCCATCGGCGACGACGACGACAGCCACCTGGGCGACTTCATCGAGGACCAGAACAACACCGCGCCTGTCGACGCCGCCATGCAAGCCGGCCTGCGCGACGTGGTCAAGGACATCCTCGACAGCCTGACCCCGCGCGAGGCCAAGGTGCTGCGCATGCGCTTCGGCATTGAGATGACCAGCGACCACACGCTGGAAGAAGTGGGCAAGCAGTTCGACGTCACGCGCGAGCGCATCCGTCAGATCGAGGCCAAGGCCCTGCGCAAGCTCAAGCACCCCAGCCGCAGCGACAAGCTGCGCAGCTTCATCGATTCGCTGTAAGCCGATTCAACGATAAAACCTACGCTGGCCGGCGCCCAGACTGCGCGGCCAGCTTCTTTTTTTATAGCATACTGGTTCCCATGCACCCCGACGCCGCCCGACTCTGGACAGCCCCGCGCTGGGCCCTGGCCATTCTGCTGGCGCTGCTGGGCATGCTGGGACCGTTCTCGATCGACACCTACATTCCGGCGTTTGCCGCCATCGGCCAGTCGCTGCAGGCGACGCCGGTGCAGATGCAGCAGACCCTGAGCGCCTACCTGCTCGGCTTCGCCTTCATGAACCTGTTTCATGGCGCGCTGTCCGACAGCTTCGGGCGCCGGCCGGTCATTCTGTGGGGCCTGGCGCTGTTCGCCCTGGCCTCGGTCGGCTGCGCGCTGTCGCAGAGCGTCGGACAGCTGATCTTCTTTCGCGCGCTGCAGGGCTTTTCCACCGGCGCCGGCATCGTGGTCTCGCGCGCGGTCATCCGCGACATGTTTCCGCCCCACGAGGCACAGCGCGTGATGAGCCAGGTCACCATCTTCTTCGGCGTCGCCCCGGCGGTGGCGCCGATGATCGGCGGTCTGATCGCCCAGTACCTGAACTGGCACGCCATCTTCTGGTTCCTGGTCGCCGTGGGCGTGCTGCTGTGGCTGGCCAACTGGCGCCTGCTGCCCGAAACCCTGCACGCCAGCCACCGCCAGCCGTTCCAGGTCGGCCACCTGATGCGCGGCTACGGCCAGCTGCTCAGCGATCCCCGCTTCATGCTGCTGGCGCTGGCCTCGGGCGTGCCCTTCAATGGCCTGTTCCTCTACGTGCTGTCGGCGCCGGCCTTCCTGGGCGAGATCCTGCAATTGGCGCCGACGCAGTTCTTCTGGTTCTTCGTGCTGAACATCAGCGGCATCATGGCCGGCTCCTGGCTGTCGGGGCGCAAGGCCGGCAAGGTCAGCCCCAAGAACCAGATCCTGCAGGGTTTTCGGATCATGCTGGCGGTGTCGCTGATCAACCTCGTGGCCAACGCCCTGTTCGACCCTCACCCGCTGTGGTCGATGTGGCCGATGACGGTGTTCGCCTTCGGCTGGGCGCTGATGGTGCCGGTGGTGACTCTGCTGGTGCTCGACCTGCACCCCGATCGGCGTGGCATGGCGTCGTCGCTGCAGGCGGTGGTGGGCTCGACCGCCAACGGCATCGTGGCCGGCGCGGTGGCCCCACTGGTCATGCATTCGGCGCTCGGGCTGGCCGTGATGTCGGCCGCCTTCATGCTGGTCGGCCTGGTGGCCTGGCTGTGGCTGCGCCGGCGCTGGCCCGAGATCGGCGGCTGAGCGAGACCCGCCCGGTGCCCCAGCGGCGGGCAATGCACGCAATTTGAACCAAGTCAAGGTTCAAACCGGGCTGTGCCTGCAAGATTGCGCTGACCGGGAGTGATATCCAGCAGCCATCACCCGGCCCTCGAATCCGGCTGCTGCGGTGACACGGAACAACATGATGAACACCTTCAAGAGGAAGTCCAAACTTTCGCCGCTGACTGCCGTACTGAGCACGGCGCTGCTGCTCGGTGTCAGCGGTGCGTACGCCCAGGCGGGCGGCGAACCCGCGAAGCCGGGCGGCCCCACCACCTCGCCCTCCAGCGCTGAAGCCAAGTACGAGGGCGCGCCCTATGCGGTCGACCCTTCGACCATGCACCAGTCCAGCAACCCCAAGGCGCCGCCCATGACGGAGGCCGAATTCACCCGCGCCCGCCAGATCTACTTCGAGCGCTGCGCTGGTTGCCACGGCGTGCTGCGCAAGGGCGCCACCGGCAAGGCGCTGACGCCCGACCTGACCGTCGGCAAAGGCACCGAGTACCTGAAAGTCTTCATTGCCTACGGTTCGCCGGCCGGCATGCCGAACTGGCTGACCAGCGGCGAAATGGACGAAAAGACGGTCGACCTGATGGCCCGCTACATCCAGCACGACGCGCCGACGCCGCCCGAATTCTCGCTGGAGGACATGGAGAAGTCGCGCAAGGAATACGTGCCGGTGGCGCAGCGTCCCAAGAAGAAGATGAACAACTACAACATCAACAACATCATGTCGGTCACCTTGCGTGATTCCGGCGAGGTGGCGTTGATCGACGGCGACACCAAGCAGATCATCAACATCGTCAAGACCGGCTACGCGGTGCACATCTCGCGCCTGTCGGCTTCGGGGCGCTACCTGTACGTGATCGGCCGCGACGCCCGTCTGAACCTGATCGACCTGTGGATGGAAAAGCCCGACAACGTGGCTGAAATCAAGGTTGGACTGGAAGCGCGCTCGGTCGAGACCAGCAAGTTCAAGGGCTGGGAAGACAAGGTGGCGATCGCCGGTACCTACTGGCCGCCGCAGTTCGTGCTGATGGACGGTGACACGCTCAAGCCGCGCAAGATCGTCGGCACGCGTGGCATGGACGTCAACAACGAATACCACCCCGAGCCGCGCGTGGCCGCCATCGTGGCCAGCCACCAGAAACCCGAATTCCTGGTCAACGCCAAGGAAACGGGCAAGATCTGGATGGTCGACTACACCGACCTGAAGAACCTGAAGACGACGCAGATCGACACCGCCAAGTTCCTGCACGACGGTGGCTTCGACTCGACCCGCCGCTACTTCCTGACGGCCGCCAATGCGTCCGACAAGATCGTGGTGGTCGACACCAAGACCAGCAAGCTGGAAGCCATCGTGGACGTGGGCAAGACCCCGCACCCCGGCCGCGGCGCCAACTTCAAACATCCGAAGTTCGGTCCGGTGTGGGCCACCTCGGGTCTGGGTGACGAGCGCATCGACATCATCGGTACCGACCCGGCCAAGAACAAGCAGCACGCCTGGAAGGTGGTGCAGACGCTCAAGGGCCAGGGTGGTGGTTCGCTGTTCATCAAGACGCACCCGAAGTCGACCAACCTGTGGGTCGATACGGCGCTCAACCCCGATCCCAAGATCAGCCAGAGCGTGGCGGTGTTCGACATCCGCGACCTGAGCAAGCCGCCGCAGGTGATCGACATCGCCGCCTGCGCCAACCTGAAGGACGACGGCGCCAAGCGCGTGGTGCAGCCGGAATACAACCAGAAAGGTGACGAAGTCTGGTTCTCCGTGTGGAGCGCCAAGAACAAGGAATCCGCCGTGGTGGTGGTGGACGACAAGACGCGCACCTGCAAGACGGCGATCAAGGATCCCAAGCTGATCACGCCGACCGGCAAGTTCAACGTCTGGAACACCCAGCACGACGTGTACTGATGGCCTAGCCCCGCACCAAGGGCCGCCGCCCCGGCGGCCCTTGGTGTTTGTGGCGCCCCGTTTTTGCTATCTTCGCCCGATGTCCCGACGCCCCCTGTTGCTCTTCGTCTTGTCCCTGGCCTGGCTGCCCGCCTGGGCGCCGGCCGCCGAGCCCGGACCTGAACGCCAGGCGCAGCTGATCCGCATGGTGCGCCAGGATTGCGGCTCGTGTCATGGCATCCGCCTGACCGGCGGGCTGGGGCCGGCGCTCTCCCGCGAACGCATGCTCGACATACCCTTCGACAGCCTGCTCGCCACCATCTACAACGGCCGCCCCGGCACCCCCATGCCGGGCTGGAAAAGCATGATCTCGGAGGCCGACGCCACCTGGATCGCCCACCAGCTGCAGGCCGGTTTTCCTCTTGAATCGGGCCCTTCACGATGACGTTTCCCACACGCCGAGCGGTGCTCGGCCTCGCCTTCTCCACTTCCCTGCTGGCCGGCTGCGCGCCCGCCCTGCTGGTGCCGCCGGAGCGCGGCGGCAGCGATCTGGGGCTGGTGATCGAACGTGAAAGCGGCTCCATCGGCGTGCTCGACACCTCGGCGCGCACCCGCCTGGGCACCATCGATGGGCTGGGCGACCTGTCGCACGCCTCGGTGGTGTTTGCCCGCGACGGCGCGCGCGCCTACATCTTCGGGCGCGATGGCGCGCTCACCAAGGTCAACCTGCGCACCGGCCGCATCGAAGGCCGCGTGATGCAGGCCGGCAACTCGATCGGCGGCGCCATCTCTCAGGACGGCACGCTGGTGGTGGCACAGAACTATCAGCCGGGCGGCATCAAGGTGTTCGACGCACGCACGCTGGCGCCGCTGGCCGACATTCCGGCACTGGTCGACGGCAAGGCCTCGCGCGTGGTTGGCCTGGCCGATCTGCCGGGCCAGCGCTTCATTTTCTCGCTGTTCGATGCGGGTCAGATCTGGATCGCCGACCTGTCGCAGCCCACGCGCCCGGTGTTGACCAAGTTCGAGCAGATCGGCAAGCAGCCCTACGACGCGCTGGTTTCCCCGAACGGCCGCCACTACATCGCCGGCCTGTTCGGCGAGGACGGCCTGGCCATGATCGATCTGTGGGCGCCGCAGCCGCGCGTGCAGCGCATCCTGCCCGGCTACGGCAAGGGTGAACAGCCGCTGCCGGTGTTCAAGATGCCGCACCTGCGCGGCTGGTCGATCGCCGGGCGCCACGCCTACCTGCCCGCCATCGGGCGGCGCGAGGTGCTGGTGGTGGACACCGACAGCTGGCAGGAGGTCGGCCGCATCCCGGTGGCCGGCCAGCCGGTGTTCGTGATGGCGCGGCCCGACGGCCGCCAGGTGTGGGTCAACTTCGCCGTGCCCGACTACGACACGGTGCAGGTCATCGACACCCAGACGCGCCAGGTGGTGCACAGCCTCAAGCCCGGCAAGGCGGTGCTGCACATGGAATTCACACCGCGCGGCGACACGGTGTGGATCAGCGCACGCGACGACCACCATGTGTCGGTCATCGACACCGCCAGCTTCAGAACGCTGGCCGTGCTGCCGGCCAAGTCACCCAGCGGCATCTTCTTTGCCTCGCGCGCCGCGCGCACCGGGTTCTGACGCCGTGCCCCGGGTTCTGCCCCAGCTGTCGCAGCGCGCGGACCCGGCCGCAGCGTCCGAGTGGTCCACGTCGTCGTGGGACAACGACCCCGGCATGCAGGCTCGCCTGCTGAACGAATGGCAACGTGGGTTTCCCCTGTCTGACAGGCCGTTTGCGCAGATCGGGCAAGCGCTGGGCGCTACGGAATCTGAAGTTATCCAGGCGTGCGCCGAGCTGTCACGGCTGGGCATCATCAGCCGCATCGGTGGCGTCTGGGCACCGGGGGTGGGCGGCAGCGCGCTGCTGTGCGCCATGGCCGTGCCGCCCGCTCGGCTCGAAGCGGTCGCCGCCCGGGTTTCGGCCCACCCGGGGGTGAACCACAACTACGAACGCGAGCATGCGCTCAACCTCTGGTTCGTGATCACCGGCCACGACGCGACGCAGACCGAACAGGCGCTGGCAGCCATCGAATCCGACACCGGGCTGCCGGTGCTGCGCCTGCGCATGGTGCGGCCCTACCGCATCGACCTCGGCTTCGACCTGCACCGCCCGGCGCGCGCCGGCACCGCACTGCGGCAGCGCCCGCCCCGCGTCGCCGAGACCGACATCCCCCTGGCCGCCTGCGTCGAGCAGGGCCTGCCGCTGCTGCCGCGGCCCTACGACCTCTGGGCCGCACGCCTGGGCAGCAGCCCCGCGCAACTGCATGCGCAGCTGCAGGCGTGGCTGGACGCCGGCACGCTGCGCCGCTTCGGCCTGGTGGTACGCCACCACGAGGTCGGCTTTGCCGCCAACGCCATGACGGTGTTCGATATCGAGGACGCGCAGGTCGATGCCCTGGGCGAGCGCCTGGCCACGCAGCCTGGCGTCACCCTGTGCTACCGGCGCGAGCGCGCCCAGGGCTGGCCCTACAACCTGTACTGCATGGTGCACGGCCGCAACCGCGAGCAGACCCTGGCGCTGCTGAACGCCGCCATCGCCGGCGCCGGCCTGGGCGAACGGCCGCGCCAGGTGCTGTTCAGCCGCCGCCGCTTCAAGCAGACCGGGGCCCGCTATTTCCGCCCGCTGGAAGCACCCGCCGATGGCCGCTGACACGCACCGCGACGCGCCACGTCTGCCGGCCGACATCGACCTGCAGGACGCCCGCCTGATCGATCGCCTGCAACGCAGCGTGCCACTGACCGAGCGCCCGTTCTCCGATCTGGGCACCGAACTGGGCCTGAGCGAGGCGGCGGTGCTCGATCGCCTGACGCAGCTGCTCGGTTCGGGCGTGCTGACGCGCCTGGGCCCGCTCTACCAGATCGAGCGCGCCGGCGGCCAGTTCATCCTGGCGGCGCTGCAGGTGCCGCAGCAGCGCTACGCCGAAGTCACGGCCCAGGTCAACGCCCTGCCCGAGGTGGCCCACAACTATCGTCGCGAGCACGCGCTCAACATGTGGTTCGTGGTTGCCGCCGAGACCCCGGCCGTCGCCTGGGCCACCTGCGACCAGATCGAAGCCGCCACCGGCCTGCCGGTGCATGCCTTCCCGAAGGAGCGCGAATACTTCGTCGGCCTGTACCTGCCGCTGCTGGACCGCCCTGACCCGGCGCCGCCCGCCGCGCAGGCGGCGCCGGCTGCGACCGCGCTGGTGCTGACCGAATTCGATCGCGCGCTGATCGCCGCCACCCAGTCCGGCCTGCCGCTGGTGCCACGTCCCTACGACGCCGTGGCGGCCATGCTGGGCAGCAGCAGCGCGGCGGTGCGCGAGCGCCTGGCGGCGCTGCTGGCCGCCGGCGTGGTGCGCCGCATCGCCGCCGTGCCCAACCACTATCGCCTGGGCTACACCGCCAATGGCATGAGCGTGTGGGACGTCGACGACGCCGAGGTCGATCGCCTGGGCGAGCTGCTGGGCAGCCAGCCGGGCGTCAGTCACTGCTACCGCCGCCCGCGCAAGCCCGGCGTGTGGCGCTACAACCTGTTTGCCATGCTGCACGGCCACTCGCGCGAACAGGTGCTGGCCCAGGCCGAGCAGGTGGCCGCCCTGCTCGGGCCTGCCTGCCGCGCGCACGACGTGCTGTTTTCCAGCGCCATCCTCAAGAAAACCGGTCTGCGGCTGCGCCAGAACGTCTGAAGCCCGGCTGCGGCCGGCGCAGTCGACCGATTACCATGCGCCATGGCCACACTGGAATTCGACGTACTGATCGTGGGCAGCGGCCTGGCCGGCCTGTCGGCCGCCTTGCACCTGGCGCCCACGCGGCGTGTGGCGGTGATCACCAAGCGCGAGCTGCAGGAAGGCTCCAGCCGCTGGGCGCAAGGCGGCATCGCCGCCGTGCTGGCCAACGACGACAGTTTTGCCGCCCACATTCAGGACACCCAGGTGGCCGGCGCCGGCCTGTGCGATCTGGCCACCACCCGCTTCGTGGTCGAGAACGCCCCCGCCGCCATCGGCTGGCTGCGCGCGCTGGGCGTGCCCTTCACGCTCGAAGGCGAGGAACTGCACCTGACGCGCGAAGGCGGCCACAGCGCGCGGCGCATCGTGCACGCCACCGACGCCACCGGCGCCGCGGTGCAGAAAACGCTGATCGACGTGGTGCGCGAAACGCCCGGCATCCGCGTGTTCGAGCACCACACCCTGGTGGACCTGATCACCAGCCGCAAGCTGGGCCTGGCCGGCCAGCGCTGCCTGGGCCTGTACGCGCTCGACGAGGCGCGCGACGAGGTGGTGACCTTCCGCGCCCCGCAAACCATCCTGGCCACCGGCGGCGCGGGCAAGGTCTACCTCTACACCACCAACCCCGACACCGCCACCGGCGACGGCATCGCCGCCGCCTGGCGCGCCGGCTGCCGGGTGGCGAACATGGAATTCATCCAGTTCCATCCCACCGGCCTGTACCACCCGCAAGCCAAGTCCTTTCTGATCAGCGAGGCGGTGCGCGGCGAAGGCGGGCGCCTGCTGCTGCCCCCCTCGGCCGGGGGCACGCGCTTCATGCCCATGCACGACGAGCGCGCCGAGCTGGCGCCGCGCGACGTGGTGGCGCGCGCCATCGATTTCGAAATGAAGAAGCACGGCCTGGACTGCGTGCACCTGGACATCTCGCACCAGAGCCCGCAGTTCCTGCGCGAACACTTCCCCAACATCCTGGCCACCTGCGCCAGCCTGGGCATCGACATCACCCGGCAGCCCATCCCGGTGGTGCCCACGGCGCACTTCACCTGCGGCGGCGTGCTCACCGACCTGGCCGGCCGCACCGACCTGGCTGGCCTGTACGCCGTCGGCGAGGTGGCCTACACCGGCCTGCACGGCGCCAACCGGCTGGCCAGCAACTCGCTGCTGGAATGCCTGGTGTTTGCGCGCGCGGCCGCGCAGTCGATCGACGCCGCCACGCCGGCGCCCCTGCCTGCCCTGCCGCCCTGGGACGACAGCCGCGTGACGGACGCCGACGAATCGGTCGTCATCTCGCACAACTGGGACGAGCTGCGCCGCTTCATGTGGGACTACGTGGGCATCGTGCGCACCAACAAGCGCCTGGAGCGCGCGGCGCACCGCATCGCGCTGCTGCGCGGCGAGATCCACGAGTTCTACGCCCGCTTTCACGTCACCCGCGACCTGCTGGAGCTGCGCAACCTGGTGCTGGTGGCCGACCTGATCGTGCGCAGCGCCCAGATGCGCCACGAAAGCCGCGGCCTGCACTTCAGCCGCGACTGGCCCGAGCTGGCCGCACCGGCGGCGCCCACCATCCTGGTGCCGCCGGCTTCACCCTGAGCTGGACGCTCGTCAACCACCGGAGCGCTGCCCCATGCCCCACCTGACCATCGAATACAGCCCCAACCTCGGCGCCTTCCCCGAAGCCCAGGCCGCCGCCGAGCTCAACGCAAGCGTCTGCGCCAGTCCCGAAGTGCTGGACGAGGCCGACCTCAAGACCCGCTTCGTGCGCTGCGCACCCACGTTTCAGATCGGCACCGTGCTGGCCGGCCGCGCCTTCGTGCATGCCCAGCTGCGCCTGCTGGCCGGCCGCAGCCCCGAGGCCAAGCAGGACCTGGCAGGCCGCGTGGCCAGCGTGCTGCGCCGCGTCACCCCGCGCCCGGACGGCGTGATGGTGCAGCTGAGCGTGGAGATCGTCGACATGGACCGGCCGTCCTACGTCAAGGAGCGGCTCTGACGGGATCTCGCCCTCAGGATGACAGATGACCGACAACCTCGCTGCGCGTCGATGACAAAGAAGGCATCGGTCATGCCGGCGCAGGGGGTTCGGCCGGCCTCGATGAGGATGGTTAAAAACGGCTGCAGCGCAGACCCAGAAAGCGCCAGCAGCTATGTTTACGATAGCATCAGACGGCACCCAGATCGGGCACCAGGCGTGCCGCCGGGACGCCCTGGCGCAGGCCTGCGGTGAACGCCAGCATGCGGTCGATGGGCCGGCGGGCGCGCGGGATCAGGGCCGGATCGACATGGATGGCGTTGGCGCCGGTTTCCAGCGCATGCACCACGCCGGCCAGGCTGTTCATGGCCATCCAGGGGCAGTGGGCGCAGCTCTTGCAGGTGGCGCTGTTGCCGGCGGTGGGGGCCTCGTGAAACGTCTTGCCGGGGTTGAGCTGGCGCAGCTTGTGCATCATGCCCTTGTCGGTGGCGACGATGAATTCGGTGGCGTCCATCTCCTGCGCCGCGCGCAGGATGGCGCTGGTGGAACCCACGGCGTCGGCCAGGGCGATCACGCCGGCCGGGCTTTCAGGGTGCACCAGCACCCTGGCCTGCGGGCGCTGCGCCTTCAGCAGCTCCAGCTCCAGCGCCTTGAATTCGTCGTGCACGATGCAGGCGCCGCTCCAGAACACCATGTCGGCGCCGGTCTCGCGCCGGATGTAGTCGCCCAGGTGGCGGTCCGGCCCCCACAGGATCTTCTGGCCCGCGTCCTTGAGCGCGCGCACGATGTCGAGCGCGCAGCTCGAGGTCACCACCCAGTCGGCGCGCGCCTTCACGGCCGCGCTGGTGTTGGCGTAAACCACCACCGTGCGCCCGGGGTGCTCGTCACAGAAGGCGCTGAACTCCTCCACCGGGCAGCCCAGGTCGAGCGAGCAGGTGGCGCCCAGGTCGGGCATGAGCACGGTTTTTTCGGGGCTCAGGATCTTGGCCGTCTCGCCCATGAAGCGCACGCCGCTGACCACCAGCGTGCGCGCCGCGTGATCGCGCCCGAAGCGCGCCATCTCCAGCGAGTCGCTGACGATGCCGCCGGTCTCTTCGGCCAGGTCCTGCAGGTCGGGGTGCACGTAGAAGTGCGACACCATGACGGCGTTCTTTTGCTGCAGCAGGCTGCGGATGCGCGCCTTCAGCGCGGTGCGCTCCTGCGGCGACGGTTCGGCCGGCACGCGCGCCCAGGCGACGTGGGTGGAACACGCGGCCGCGCCTTCGGGGCGCTCGTATTCGACGTCGATGGTGGTGCTCATGGCAGCTCCTGCAGACGCATGGAAAAGTCCGTGGCCTTCACGTCCTTGGTCAATGCTCCGACGGAGATGCGGTCGACCCCGGTTTCCGCAAGGGCACGCAGGCTGTCCAGGGTGACGCCGCCGGAGATTTCGAGCACCGCGCGCCCGGCGTTCAGGGCCACCGCCTCGCGCAGCATGGGCAGCGGCATGTTGTCCAGCAGCACCATGCGGGCGCCGGCGTCCAGCGCCTCGCGCAGCTGCGCCAGCGTCTCGACCTCGATCTCGATAAACGCCGCCCGCGCCGCCACCGCCTGTGCGGCGCGCAACACGGCGGTCACCCCGCCGGCGGCGGCAATGTGGTTTTCCTTGATCAGCACGGCGTCGTGCAGGCCGATGCGGTGGTTCACGCCACCGCCCACGCGCACGGCGTACTTCTGCGCCAGGCGCAGGCCGGGCAGGGTTTTGCGGGTGTCGACGATCTGCGCGCGCGTGCCCGCGACCGCCTGCACGTAGCTGGCGGTCTTGCTGGCCACCGCCGACAGCAGCTGCAGGAAGTTGAGCGCGGTGCGCTCGGCCGACAGCAGCGCGCGCGCATCGCCTTCGGCCTCCAGCACCACCTCATCGGCGGCGCAGCGCTGACCTTCGGTCACCTGCCAGCGCAGCTGCACCTGCGGGTCGAGCGCGCGCAGCGTCGCCTCGACCCAGGGCGCGCCGCAGATCACGGCGGCCTCGCGCGCCAGCACGCGGGCGCGGGCGCGGCGGCCCGCCGGCACCAGGGCGGCGGTCAGGTCGCCGCTGCCCACGTCTTCGTCCAGTGCGCGACGCACGTCGGCACGCGCCAGGGCGGCGATCGCCTCGAGGCTCATCCAGTCAGGGGTGGTTTGGCTCATGGGAGACGAAGCATAGCGCCTGGCCCGCGCCAGCGTCTGCCGGCCCGCGGCACCGGCTGGAATTGACACATGTCATGGCCAACGCCGGCAGGCTGCCTATCATCGACCCTGGCTGTTCTGGAAGGTTTCCTCATGTTCCGCATCTCCCAATTCATGCACGAGCTGGCGCGCGCCGAGGCCACCGGCACCTTCCCCGAGCCGGCGCGCCGCGGCGGCCCGCCCGGCCCGGTGGTGATCTGGAACCTGATCCGCCGCTGCAACCTGACCTGCAAGCACTGCTACGCCTTCAGCGCCGACCACGACTACCCCGGCGAACTGAGCACGTCGCAGGTGTTCGAGGTCATGGACGATCTCAAGGCCTTCAAGGTGCCGGCGCTCATCCTGTCGGGTGGCGAGCCGCTGCTGCGGCCCGACATCTTCGAGGTGGCCGAACGCGCCAAGGCGCTCAAGTTCTACGTCGGCCTGTCGACCAACGGCACGCTGATCGACCAACCGCTGGCCGAACGCATCCACGCCACCGGCTTCGACTACGTGGGCATCAGCCTGGACGGCATCGGCGCCACGCACGACAAGTTCCGCCGGCTCGATGGCGCCTTCGACCGCTCGCTGGGCGCCGTGCGCCACCTGCAGAAGCTGGGCACCAAGGTGGGCCTGCGCTTCACCATGACCGAGCTGAACGCCTTCGATCTGCCCAACCTGCTGCGCCTGATGCGCGACGAGGGGGTGGACAAGTTCTATTTCAGCCACCTGAACTACGCCGGCCGCGGCAACATCCACCGCGGCAAGGATGCCCACCACCTGGCCACGCGCCAGGCGCTGGATCTGCTGTACGACTGCGCCTGGCAGGACGCGCAGGCCGGCGGCCGGCACGAATACGTGACCGGCAACAACGACGCCGACGGCGTGTACCTGCTGCAGTGGGTGCAGCAGCACCTGCCGCGCTGGACCGAGCCGGTGCGCCAGCGCCTGATCGCCTGGGGTGGCAACAGCTCGGGCGTGAACGTGGCCAACATCGACAACCTGGGCGACGTGCACCCCGACACCATGTGGTGGCACCACAAGCTGGGCAACGTCAAGTCGCGCCCGTTCTCCGCCATCTGGACCGACCTGTCCGACCCGCTGATGGCCGGCCTGAAGGCACGACCGCGCCCGGTGCACGGGCGCTGCGGCGCCTGCCGACACCTGGCGATCTGCGGCGGCAACACCCGCGTGCGGGCGCAGCAGGTCACCGGCGACGCCTGGGCCGAAGACCCGGGCTGCTACCTGACGGACGAAGAGATCGGCGTCGAGCCCAGCGCCACGCGCATCGAAACCACCGCCTTCCAGAGCAAGAAGCGGGTCATCAACGTCGTCCACTGAACATCAGAAAGAAAAAGCACTCCAGCGCCCGACTGACGTGCGCAAGCAGCTATGATTTTTGAAGTAATCAAAGGCACTGGCCTGCTCGTTCTGGCGCTGCTGGGCGGCCCGCTGGCGGCCCAGGCGCCGGCCCCGGCCGCCGCGCCCAGCATCGACGCGGCGGCGCTCTACCAGCAGCACTGCGCCAGCTGCCACGGCGAGCAGCGCCTGGGCGGCATGGGCCCCGCGTTGCTGCCCGAAAGCCTGGCGCGACTGCGCAAGCCGGAAGCGCTCAAGGTGATCCGCGACGGCCGCGCGGCAACCCAGATGCTGCCGTTTGCCAGCGCCCTGAAGGCCGACGAAATCGCCGCCCTGGCCGAGTGGATCTACACCCCGGTCACGCCGCCGCCGCGCTGGAGCGACGCCGACATCGCCGCCAGCCGCGAGGAAACCGCAGGCTGGCGCGACTGGCCGGCCCGCCCGCGGTGGCAGGCCGACCCGATGAACCTGTTCGTGGTGGTCGAAGGCGGCGACCACCACGTCTCGCTGCTCGACGGCGACCGCTTCGAGGTCATCCACCGCTTTGCCAGCCGCTTTGCCCTGCACGGCGGGCCCAAGTTCACACCGGACGGGCGCTACGTCTACTTCGGCTCGCGCGACGGCTGGATCACCAAGTACGACCTGTGGAACCTGAAGGTGGTGGCCGAGGTGCGCGCCGGCATCAACATGCGCAACATCGCCGTCTCGGGCGACGGCAAGTGGGTGATGGCCGCCAACTACCTGCCGCACACCGTGGTGCTGTTCGACGCCGAACTGAAGCACCGGCGCACCTATGCGGCGCGCTCGCTCGACGGCAGCCAGAGCTCGCGCGTGTCGGCCGTGTACGACGCCGAGCCGCGGCGCAGCTTCGTGGTGGCGCTCAAGGACATCCCCGAACTGTGGGAAATCAGCTACGACCCCAAGGCCGAGCCGATCTACGACGGCTTCGTGCACGACTACAAGATGAAGGAAGGCCTGCCCAAGGACGGCTTTCTGGGCGTGCGCCGCACGGTGCTGGACGAACCGCTGGACGACTTCTTCTTCAGCCAGAACTACGCCTACGCGCTGGGCGCCTCGCGCCCGCACGCCGACGGCTCGCCCAGCGGCCAGGTGGTCAACCTGGACGTGCGGCGCAAGATCGCCACTCTGCCGATCGCCGGCATGCCGCACCTGGGCTCGGGCATCACCTTCGACCGCGGCGACACGCGCGTGTTGGCCAGCCCCAACCTGCAGGACGGCGTGATCAGCGTGATCGACATGAAGAGCTGGCAGCTGGTCAAGAACATTGCCACCCCCGGTCCGGGCTTTTTCATGCGCAGCCACGAAAAGACCCCCTACGCCTGGACCGATTCGATGATGAGCCCCAAGGCCAAGCACATCCTGACCATCATCGACAAGCGCACGCTGGCGCCGGTGGCCCGCATCGAGGGCACGCCGGGCAAGACGCTGGCGCACATCGAATTCACCAAGGACGGCAGGTACGCCCTGGCCAGCCTGTGGGAGGACGATGGCGCCCTGATCGTCTACGACGCCGCCAGCTTCAAGGAAGTCAAGCGCCTGCCCATGCGCAAACCGGTGGGCAAGTACAACGTGTTCAACAAGATCACGCGCTCCGAAGGCACCTCGCACTGAGGGCGTCGACGGCCGTCACAGCGGCTGGTGGTTGGCCAGCCGGGCGGTGTCCGGGATGCGGATGTCGCGCTTGTCCACCTGGATCAGGCCGGCGGTTTCGAGCTCGTTGAGCACGCGCGAGAAATATTCCGGCGTCAGCGACAGGCGCGACGCGATGGCCGCCTTGCTCACCGGCAGCGACACCGTGATCGATTCGGACGCCACCTCGCTCTCGCTCACCCGGTCGCCCAGCAGGTAGCCGATGACCCGCTGCACGCCGCTGTGCAGGGTGTAGGCCTCCACGTCCTTGACCAGCCCGTGCAGGCGGCGCGCCAGCCCGGCCAGCATGCGCAGCGAAAAGTCGGGGTTGGCGGCGATCTCGCCCAGCACCGCCGCCTTGCCGACGGTCAGGACCCCGATGGCCACCCAAATTCCCCCGCCTATGGCCACCTCAAACTCCCCCACCTGAACTGATCGGGGATAGGGGTTAAACGCCGGCGCCGTCGGCACCTGTTGGCAGGACATTGATCCGGTCTTC
>JADLIA010000121.1 GCA_020848515.1 Rubrivivax sp.
GCGCCAGGTGCGACAGGCTCCTAAAATTTGCCGCATGAACACCACCATCCACGCCCGCAGCTACGACCCCACCCCGGCCCGCCGTGTGGCCTTTCTCGGCCTGGGCGTGATGGGCTATCCCATGGCTGGCCACCTGGCACTGGCCGGCCACGAGGTCACCGTGTACAACCGGAATGCTACAAAATCAGAAGCTTTCTGCGCACAACTGGCGGGCGCCGGCACCGTAAAACGTGCACAGACTCCGGCGACCGCGGCGGCCGGTGCCGAGATCGTGCTGGCCTGCGTGGGCAACGACGACGACCTGCGTCAGGTGGTGCTGGGCGAGCATGGCGCCTTTGCCGGCATGGCGCCGGGGGCGGTGTTCGTCGATCACACCACCGCCTCGGCCACCGTGGCGCGCGAGCTGGACGCGCTGGCGCGCAGCCGCGGCCTGCACTTCATCGACGCGCCGGTCTCGGGTGGCCAGGCCGGGGCGCAGAACGGCCAGCTGACCGTGATGTGCGGCGGCGATCCGGCGGCGTTCGAGCGCGTGCGGCCGGTGGCCATGGCGTTCTCGCGCGCCTTCACCCTGATGGGGCCGAGCGGCGCCGGGCAGCTGACCAAGATGGTCAATCAGATCTGCATTGCGGGGCTGGTGCAGGGCCTGTCGGAAGCGATCGCCTTCGGCCAGCGCGCCGGCCTGGACATGGCGCAGGTGATCGAGGTCATCGGCAAGGGCGCGGCGCAGAGCTGGCAGCTCGACCACCGTGGTCCGACCATGGTGCAGGACCGCTTTGATTTCGGCTTTGCGGTGGACTGGATGCGCAAGGACCTGGGGCTGGTGCTGGACGAAGCCAAGCGCAACGGCGCCCGCCTGCCGGTGACGGCGCTGGTCGATCAGTTCTATGCCGACGTGCAACAGCTGGGCGGCGGCCGCTGGGACACCTCCAGCCTGATCCGGCGCCTGAAGTAACGCCCGCGCCTGGGACCGCCCCAGGCCCCGACCGTCTACTTGACCGGGGGCAGCGTCTGCACCTGGATCGGTGCCGGCGCGTGGACGATGGCCGGCTGCGTGACCGGGTGGGTCTGCACGCCGTTGGCCGCCTCCGTGGCCGGCGCCGGCGGGGTGGCACCCTGGACCGGCGGCGCCAGCGCGCCGGATGCCGGCTCGACGATCAGATCGACCACCCGCACCACGCGCTGCACGCCTTCGGTCTGGCGCACGGCGTCGGTGGCCAGCGCCAGTTCGGTGGCCGTCAGGCGGCCCATCAGGTAGGTTGTGCCGCGCTCGGTCAGCACCTTGAGGGCGCCCGAAGGCACGCCATTGGTGCCCACCAGGCGGCCGCGCACCTTGCTGGTGATGAAGGCGTCGTTGGAACGCTGGAAGGCGCTGGATTCGGGCATCACCGCCAGCTCATTGACCACGCCCTGCACGCCCGGGATGGCGCGCACGCGCGCTTCCACCTGCAGCCGATCCTGCGTGCTGCCGACTTCGCCGGTGATCAGGGCCTTGCGGTAGTAGCTGGCGACGTTGACGTGGCCGCGCCCCGCCAGCGTCTGGGCCACGACCTCGCGCGCCGCCGTCTCGATCGCCTGGTCGGCCTGCTGGGTGTCGCCACTGCGGCGGTCGGCCGAACTCAGCAGGACCCCGGTGCCCACCGCACCACCCACCACGGCCGCCGCGCAGCCGCTCAGCAGGGCGGCGGCCAGCGCCATGCCCACCCCGCGCATGCAGAACGATTTCATTCGGAACTCTCCTCGTGACCCAGCAGTTGCAGGTCCAGCCCATCACACACGCAATGCAGCACCAGCTGGTGCGCCTCATGGATGCGCGGCGTGCGCTCGTGCGGCACGCACACGTGAACGTCGGTGTCGCGCAGCAACCGACCCAGCTCGCCGCCCCCGCGCCCGGTGAGCGCGATCACGCACATGTCGCGCTCGTGCGCGGCCTGCGCGGCGCGCACCAGGTTGACCGCGTTGCCGTTGGTGGACAGCAGCAGCAGCGCGTCGCCCGGGTTGCCCAGCGCGCGCACCTGGGCCGCAAAGACATCGGCGTACTCACCGCGCCGCGCCACCGCGGTCAGGGTGGCGGCATCGGCGCCCAGCGCCAGTGCCGGCAGTTCGGGACGGGCACGCTCCAGACCGCCCACCAGCAAGGCCACCAAGTACTGCGCCAGCGCGCCGGACGCGCCATTGCCACACACCATCAGCTTGCCGCCGCCGGTGATGCAGGCCAGCAGCGCCTGCGTGGCCTCGTCGATGGGCCGCGCCAGGGTCTGCGCCCACTGATACTTCAGGTCGGCGCTGTCGATGAACTGCTGTGACGTGCGGGGTTCGGGCATCGGCGCCGATCATAACCGCGCCGCCCCGCCGCGGTGCAAATTTGGTAGCAAGCAGGTGTTGCGGCGAGGGCGGCGACCCCGTCAGCCGGCATCGAAGGCCGCCGGCAGCCAGTCGATGTGCGCTCCCTCGATCGCCACCACGTCGAAGCGGCAGCGCGGCGGCGCACCGAAGCGCAGCAGGTAGTGGCGCGCCGCCAGCACGATGCGCCGCTGCTTGACCGCGCCCACGCTGGCCGCCGCCCCGCCATGCGTGGCGCTGGCGCGCGCACGCACCTCGACGAACACCAGCGTGCCGTCGGGTGCACGCATCACCAGATCGATTTCGCCGCCCCCGCGCCCTGGGGTTCGATAATTGCGCTCGATCAGGCGCAAGCCGGCGCGCTGCAGGTGCGCCA
>JADLIA010000122.1 GCA_020848515.1 Rubrivivax sp.
CTGGTGGGCGTGGCCGCGCCGCGCCCGCTGCGTGCCGCCATCCGCGCCCCCTGGGGCGATGCCCCGGGCTTGCGCAAGGCGGTGGCGGGGCTGCGCCGGCGCGGCGAAACCGTGGTCTGCGCCCTGCCGGGCCACGCCGACCAGATCGACGAATTTCACTGCGACCGCGAGCTCATCGAGGCCGGCGGGCAGTGGGTGATCCAGGCGCTCGGATGAGCCCGCCTGCCCGATCCGCTGCGCGCCGCCACGGCGGTGCGCGCCGGGCCACGCCGCTGGCCGGCCGGCCCGATCCCGACCCCCGAATCCACAGCAATCAAGGCAAAGCATGAAACCCTCCACCACCGGACGCAACGTCGTCGTCGTCGGCACCCAGTGGGGTGACGAAGGCAAGGGCAAGCTGGTCGACTGGCTGACCGAGAGCGCGCAGGGCGTGGTGCGCTTCCAGGGCGGCCACAACGCCGGCCACACGCTGGTCATCAATGGCGTCAAGACGGCGCTGCACCTGATCCCCAGCGGCATCATGCGCCCGGGCGTCACCTGCTACATCGGCAACGGCGTGGTGCTGTCCATCGCCAAGCTGCTGGAGGAGATCGCCGGCCTGGAGCGCGCCGGCGTGCAGGTGCGCGAGCGCCTGCGCATCAGCGAAGGCTGCCCGCTGATCCTGCCGCTGCACGCCGCCATGGACGTGGCGCGCGAAGCCGCGCGCGAGCAGGGCGGCAGCGAGAAGATCGGCACCACCGGCCGCGGCATCGGTCCGGCCTACGAGGACAAGATCGCCCGCCGCGCCCTGCGCGCACAGGACCTGAAACACCCCGAGCGCTTCGCCGTCAAGCTGCGCGAGCTGCTGGCGCTGTACAACCATGAGCTGCTGGGCTATCTGGGTTCGGCGCGCATCGCCTTCAACGAGGCGCTGACGCCCTACCTGAAAGACGGCGCACTGCAGTTCGAGCCCATCTACGACGAGGCCATGCGCCAGGCCGAGCAGGTGCGCCCCATGCTGGCCGACGTCTCGCGCGAGCTGAACGAGGCCCACCAGCAGGGCGCCAACCTGCTGTTCGAAGGCGCCCAGGGCACGCTGCTGGACGTCGACCACGGCACCTACCCGTTCGTCACCAGCAGCAACACCGTGGCCGGCAACGCCGCCGCCGGCGCCGGCGTCGGCCCGGGCCTGCTGCACTACGTGCTGGGCATCACCAAGGCCTACTGCACGCGCGTCGGCGGCGGGCCGTTCCCGACCGAGCTGGACTGGCAGACCCCCGGCACCCCCGGCTGGCACATGAGCACCGTCGGCGCCGAAAAAGGCGTCACCACCGGGCGCAGCCGGCGCTGCGGCTGGTTCGACGCCGCGCTGCTCAAGCGCTCGGCCCAGGTCAACGGCCTGTCGGGCCTGTGCATCACCAAGCTGGACGTGCTCGACGGTCTGCCCGAGCTGCAGCTGTGCACCGGCTACGAACTGGATGGCGAGACGATCGACATCCTGCCGCTGGGCGCCGACGACATCGCGCGCTGCAAGCCGATCTACGAAACCATGCCCGGCTGGAGCGAAAGCACGGTCGGCGCCACCCGCTACGAGCAGCTGCCGATCCACGCGCGGCTGTACCTGCAGCGCATCGAGCATGTCACCGGGGTGCCGATCCACGTCGTTTCCACCAGCCCCGATCGCGACCACACGATCATGCTGCGGCACCCCTTCCTGCCTACCTGATACAGGCCAAATCACCTTGCAGCGCCCGCCAGAACGGCGCCACCAGCTATCAAAAGAGGAGAGACCCGCATGTTGACCGAAGACGGCAAACACTTGTACGTGAGCTACGACGAGTACCACGCCCTGATCGAGAAGCTGGCGCTCAAGGTGCACCAGTCGGGCTGGCGGTTCGACACCATCCTGTGTCTGGCGCGCGGCGGCATGCGCCCGGGCGACATCCTGAGCCGCATCTTCGACGTGCCGCTGGCCATCATGTCCACCAGCAGCTACCGCGCCGAGGCCGGCAAGGTGCAGGGCCATCTGGACATCGCGCACTACATCACCACGCCCCAGGGCCAGATCGCCGGTCGGGTGCTGCTGGTGGACGACCTGGCCGACACCGGCGTCACGCTGCAGGCGGTGGTCGAGCGCCTGCGCAACGACTACCCGCCCATCACCGAATTGCGCACCGCCGTGATCTGGACCAAGGGCAGCTCCAGCTTTCAGGCCGACTACTCGGTCGAGCACCTGCCCACCAACCCCTGGATCCACCAGCCCTTCGAGAGCTACGACGGCCTGACGCCCGACAAGCTGCTGGCCAAATGGAAGGTGTGAGCTGCAGGGCAGGCGGGGCGACGGGAGTTACCTGTCGCCCGCCATCGATGACCTGCGCCGTGTGCTCGTTGCGGGTTGCTGACCCCGGGCACGCTGGTCTGAATGCCTGCGTGCCGGGCTATGAAGTTCAGCGCCTGCTGGCGCGCCGCACCAGCAGGTCTGATTAGAAGCCCCGACCCAGCCTCATGCCAGATCGACGCATCGCCATCACCCCCAGCAACAGGCTGAGCCCCAGCAGGGCGATCTTGCCTGGTCCGGGCACGGGGGCCGGAGCCGCCAGGGCAGCAGCCTGGGGCGCGGCCCACTCGCTCGATGGACCGTAACTCGTGGCACCGCTGCTCCAGGTGGCGCCGTTGTTGGCGGCCCAGCTGCCCGGCCCGGTCACCGTGTAGTTGAAGCGGTAGTAGCCGTTGTAGGTCGGATTGCTGGGCTGGTCATTCAGGAAGATGCCTCTGAGCGTGCCGCTGAAGCTGCTGGGCATGGCACTGGTTTCGTACCAGCCGGTGCTTCCGTTCAGCGTGGCGGGGCTGGCAAAGTTGGCAGTCACGTCCAGATGGAAGTCGGCGAACGCGCCACGCGAAATCGCAGCCGCACCGCTGTCCGGTGCGGGCCACAGGCGACCGGCGTCGAGATCGTCGCCATGGCCACCGCTGACGGTCAGCCGGAATTGAGTGTGACCGGGCTGCCAGCCGCCTGTCACCGTGGGGCTGCTTTCCTGGTAGTACTGGATGAAGCCGTCGTTGGTGTTGTTCGGGTTGCCCCAGCCGTTGCCACTGGCGGGCACCAGGGTGAAGTACCAGGGAGTCGACATGTAGGTCAGGTCCGACCCATATGCGGACGGTGCCTGGCTGGTCACCGAGATCTGCCCGTCGCGCGCGTTGGGCAGGGTTGAGTTGGCGCCGTTGGTCGCCGTTTGAATGGTGTAGGGCCCGCCGGTCGGATTGGTTTGATTCTGGGCATCGGCCAGCGTGGCGTAGCGGGTGACCGTACCGCTGTAGGTGAAGTTGTCGAACGAGACGCTGAGTGGCACTGCCTGAGCCCAGGCTGCCCAAGTCAGCGCGGTCGCACCCAGCAGCGTGCGGAATCTGGTTCTGTCAAACATGAAACCTCCTTGGAAACAATTGGAATGACAATACTTGTGCCCTGCGTCTTGGCGCAGGCTTCACCAGGGCGTGGCAAGGGCCGACGAATTGCGATCGTTCGACCGATGCGTTAGGCTGAACTGTTTAATGGTATCAAATAGTGTCGCGGACAAATCGGCTCTGGCGCTCGCGAGTCTCGGTGCATGATCTGAGTCAAATTCGAGACCGCGTGGTCACCAGTCCTGAGTTGCCCCTGCCCCACGATCGCCCCATGACCGACCCCATCACCCAGCTGATCCACCACCCCTACCAGCCGCCGGCCGGCTTTGCGGCGCCGCAGCCGGCCGTGCACAAGGCCTCGACGGTGTTCTTCCCGAACGTGGCCGCCATGCGCGAGCGCGACTGGAAGCACAAGAGCGGCTACACCTACGGCCTGCACGGCACGCCCACCACCTTCCTGCTGGAAGAGCGCATCGCCACCCTGGAAGGGGGGCTGCAGTGCGTGCTGGTGCCCAGTGGCCTGGCCGCCATCGCCAACGTGGCGCTGGCGCTGCTGCAGACCGGCGACGAGGTGTTGATCCCCGACAACGCCTACGGCCCCAACAAGGCGCTGGCCGAGGGCGAACTGGCGGCCTGGGGCATCACGCACCAGTACTACGACCCGATGGATCTGGCCGATCTGGCGGCGCGCATCGGCGAGCGCACACGCCTGGTGTGGCTGGAAGCGGCCGGCTCGCTGACGCTGGAGTTTCCCGACCTGATCGGGCAGGTGCGCCTGTGCCGCGCGCGTGGCGTGCCGTGCGCGCTGGACAACACCTGGGGCGCCGGCCTGGCCTTCAACCCGTTCGATCTGGACGGTCAGGGCCTGGGGGTGGACCTGAGCGCGCACGCGCTGACCAAGTACCCCAGCGGCGGCGGCGACGTGCTGATGGGCAGCGTCACCACGCGCGACGAGGCGCTGCACCTGAAGCTCAAGCTGACCCACATGCGGCTGGGCCTGGGCGTGGCCGCCAACGACGCCGAAGCGGTGCTGCGCGCCCTGCCCAGCGTGGCCCTGCGCTACCGGGCGCAGGACCAGGCCGCGCGGGCACTGGCCGGCTGGTGCGCGCAGCAGTCGGCGTTCGCCCAGGTGCTGCACCCGGCGCTGGCCGATGCGCCCGGCCATGCCCACTGGCAGCAGGTGTGCGGCGCCGCCGACGCTCGCGGGCAGGGCGCGGCGGCCGGCCTGTTCAGCGCGATCGTGCACGAGCGCTACAGCCAGGCCCAGGTCGACGCCTTCTGCGACACGCTCAAGCGGTTCAAGCTCGGCTACAGCTGGGGCGGGCCGATCAGCCTGGTGGTGCCCTACGACCTGGCGGCCCTGCGCGCGCGCGGCTGGCCGGCGCACCTCAGGCGCGGCACGCTGGTGCGCTTTTCCACCGGCCTGGAGGCGCTGGTCGACCTGCAGGCCGATCTGCAGCAGGCGCTGAACCGCGCCCTGCCGTCCTGAAGCTATAGTTTATGTAGCTGTTGGCGCTTGTTGGGCGGGCGCCAGAGTGCGATTTGATGCTGCGTCGCCGGTGTCAAGCAGGCGCCCGGGTCATTACCCATTGAGTGGGCATGGTTTTTTGGCTATCTTGCCGCCCGAGCACCGCCCTTCGGCGGTCACCCGGTCACCCATGAGCCAGCCCGACACCGATCCCACCGCCGCCCCGCCGGCCGCCGCCCCGGCGCCGGCCTATCAGCCCTACGTGCCGCCCCCGGTCACCACCCCGCAGGCCATCATGGTGCCGCTGGGCCTGTCCGACCCGCTGCGCTGGCTGGGGCGCGGCTGGCGCGACTTCATGGCCGCGCCGGGCATCGGCCTGTTCTACGGCGTGTGCTTCTGGCTGATGGCGGCGCTGCTGGCGCTGGTGTTTCGCAGCAAGCCCGAATACGTGATGTCGATCGCCTCCGGCTGCCTGCTGGTCGGCCCCTTTCTGGCCATGGGGCTGTACGAGGTCAGCCGCCGGCGCGAGCAGGGCCTGGTGCCCGAGTTGGGCGCGTCGCTGACCTGCTGGGACCGGCATGTGCGCAGCATGGGCATGCTGGTGCTGGTGCTGATCGTGCTGGAGCTGCTGTGGGGCCGCGCCTCGCTGGTGGTGTTCGCGGTGTTCTTCAATACCGGCATGCCGTCCACCACCGGCGTCGTGCAGGCCATCTTCAACCCCGACAACCTGGAATTCGTGCTGGTCTACCTGATGGTGGGCGGGCTGTTCGCGCTGCTGGTGTTTTCCACCACGGTGGTGTCGATCCCGATGATCCTGGACCGCGACGCCGACGCCATCGGCGCCGCCATCACCAGCATCCGCGTGGTGTTCGCCAACCCGCTGACGCTGCTGTGGTGGGGCCTGCTGATCACGCTGCTGATCGCGCTGTCGCTGCTCAGCCTGGGTCTGGGCCTGCTGCTGGTGGGGCCGCTGCTGGGGCACGCCAGCTGGCATGCCTACCGCGGCGCCGTGCAGTGGCGCGAGCCGCCCCCGCGCCCGGC
>JADLIA010000123.1 GCA_020848515.1 Rubrivivax sp.
CACAACGGCTACAAGGGGCGCGTCGGCATCTACGAAGTCATGCCGATCAGCGAAGAAATCCAGCGCATCATCCTGGCCGATGGCAGCGAGCTCGAGATCGCCGAGCAGGCGCGGCGCGAAGGCGTGCGCTCGCTGCGCGCGGCGGGACTGCACAAGGTGAAAACGGGAGTGACGTCACTGGAGGAAGTGCTGGGCGTGACCAACCAGTAGAGTCGGCACCCCTGACCAGGACTGAACACAGGGCATTTCATGGCAACTCAAGTCGCTGGCGCCAAGGGCGTCAAGGAATTCGTCTTCGAGTGGGAAGGCAAGGACCGCAACGGCCGGGTGGTGCGCGGCGAAACCCGGGCCGGGGGCGAGAACCAGGTCCAGGCCACGCTGCGTCGACAGGGCATCTTCGTCACCAAGATCAAGAAGCGGCGCATGCGCGCGGGCAAGCGCATCAAGCCCAAGGACATCGCCATCTTCACGCGCCAGCTGGCCACCATGATGAAGGCCGGCGTGCCGCTGCTGCAGTCGTTCGACATCGTGGCCCGCGGCAACCCCAACCCCAGCGTCACCAAGCTGCTCAACGACATCCGCGCCGACGTCGAAACCGGCACCTCGCTGTCGGCGGCGTTCCGCAAGTACCCGCTGTACTTCAACAGCCTGTACTGCAACCTGGTCGAAGCCGGCGAGGCGGCCGGTATCCTGGAAGACCTGCTGGATCGGCTGGCCACCTACATGGAGAAGACCGAGGCCATCAAGTCCAAGATCAAGTCGGCGCTGATGTACCCGATCGCGGTGATCGTGGTGGCCTTCGTGGTGGTGGCCATCATCATGATTTTCGTCATTCCGGCGTTCAAGGAGGTGTTCAGCTCCTTCGGCGCCGACCTGCCGGCGCCCACGCTGTTCGTCATTGCCATGAGCGAGTTCTTCGTCCAGTGGTGGTGGCTGATCTTCGGCGGGCTGGGTTTCGGCGTCTACTTCTTCATGCAGGCCTGGAAGCGCAACGAGAAGATGCAGATGTTCATGGACCGTCTGCTGCTGAAGATCCCGATCTTCGGTGAATTGATCGACAAGGCCGTGGTGGCGCGCTGGACGCGCACGCTGTCGACCATGTTCGCCGCCGGCGTGCCGCTGGTCGAATCGCTCGACTCGGTGGGCGGCGCTGCCGGCAATTCGGTCTACAAGATCGCCACCGACAAGATCCAGACCGAGGTGGCCACCGGTACCAGTCTGACCGCCGCCATGACCAACGCCAACGTGTTTCCCAGCATGGTGCTGCAGATGACCGCCATCGGCGAGGAATCCGGCGCGCTCGACCACATGCTGGGCAAGGCAGCCGACTTCTACGAGGCCGAGGTCGACGAGATGGTGGCCGGCCTGTCCAGCCTGATGGAGCCCATCATCATCGTCGTGCTGGGCACCGTGATCGGCGGCATCGTGGTGTCGATGTACCTGCCGATCTTCAAGCTCGGCCAGGTGGTCTGATGCCCGACGGTCTGGTGGTCATGGCCGCCGTGGGCGGCCTGTTCGGTCTGCTCGTCGGCAGCTTCCTGAACGTGGTCATCCACCGCCTGCCTCAGATGATGGAGCGGCAGTGGGCGGCCGAATGTGCCGAACTGAACGGCCAGCCCGCCGCCCCGCAGGCGCCGTTCAACCTGCTGGTGCCACGCTCGCGCTGCGGCCATTGCGGGCACCCGATCCGCTGGTACGAAAACATCCCTGTGCTGAGCTACCTGGCGCTGCGCGGCAAGTGCTCGGCCTGCGGCACGCCGATCGGCCTGCGCTACCCGCTGGTGGAGCTGGCGACCGGTCTGCTGTTCGGCTGGTGCGTGTGGCGCTGGGGCTGGAGCTGGACGGCCGCCGCCTGGTGCCTGTTCGCGGCCATGCTGGTGGCGCTGACGCTGATCGACTGGGACACCACCCTGCTGCCCGACGACCTGACGCTGCCGCTGCTGTGGCTGGGCCTGATCGCCGCCACCCTGGGCCTGACGGGCGTGCGCCTGAGCGACGCGGTGTGGGGCGCGGTGGCCGGCTACCTGTCGCTGTGGCTGGTGTACTGGGGCTTCAAGCTGGCCACCGGCAAGGAAGGCATGGGCTTTGGCGACTTCAAGCTGTTCGCCGCACTGGGCGCCTGGTTCGGCTGGCAGGCCCTGGTGCCGATCATCCTGATGGCCTCGGTCATCGGCGCGCTGGTGGGCATCGGCATGAAGCTGCTCAGCGCGCTGCGCGAAGGCGGGGTGGTGCCCTTCGGGCCGTTTCTGGCCCTGGGCGGCATCACCGCCATGGTGCTGGGGCCGCAGACCATCCTGCGCGCGGTCGGCCTGTAGCCATGGCGCTGCGCATCGGCCTGACCGGGGGCATCGGCAGCGGCAAGAGCACGGTGGCGGCCATGCTGGTCGAACAGGGCGCCGCCCTGATCGACGCCGACGCCATCTCGCGCGCCTGCACCGCCGCCGGTGGCGCGGCCCTGCCCGCCATCGCGCGCGAATTCGGCCCGCAGCTGATCGCGGCCGATGGCGCACTGGACCGCGCCGCCATGCGCGAGCTGGTGTTCCGTGACCCCGGCGCGCGCCAGCGGCTGGAAGCCATCGTCCACCCACTGGTCGGCGCCGAAACCGAGCGCCAGGCCCGGCAGGCGCTGGCCCAGGGGCGCCGCCTGCTGGTGTTCGACGTGCCGCTGCTGGTCGAGTCGATCGAGCGCTGGCGCCAGCGGGTGGATCGCATCGTGGTGGTCGACTGCGAACCCGAGACCCAGATCGCCCGCGTGATGGCGCGCAACCAGCTGCCGCGGGCCCAGGTCGAGCAGATCCTGGCGGCGCAGGCCAGCCGCGCACAACGGCTGGCGGTGGCCGATGCGGTGATCTTCAACGGTGCCGACGTGACGCTGCAGGCGCTGCGCGCCCAGGTGCGTCAACTGGTCGATGCCTTCGGGATATGATGCGGGCGACCCTGACAAGGCGCCACGCGTGATCCTGTACGAGTACCCTTTCAACGAACGCATCCGCACCTACCTTCGGCTGGAGCACCTGTTCGGCCGTCTGGCCCAGCTGATGCCGCGCGACGCGCCGCTGGACCATCACTTCGCCCTCATCACCCTGTTCGAGGCACTGGACGTGTGTGCCCGTTCGGACCTGAAGTCCGACGTGCTCAAGGACCTGGACAAGCAGAAGACCCATCTGGCCAGCTTTCGCGGCAACCCGGCAGTCTCCGAGGCCTCGCTGGAGACCATGCTGGCCAGCCTGGAAGAGGCGTTTGAACAGCTCAACCAGCAGCACGGCAAGCCGGGCCACGAGCTGACCGACAACGAGTGGCTGATGGCCATCCGCAGCCGCGCCGTCATTCCTGGCGGCACCTGCGGCTTCGACCTGCCGGCCTACCACGCCTGGCAGCACGGCCAGGCGGCGGCGCGGCGCACCGAGCTGCACCGCTGGGCCGCCACGCTGGCGCCGATGGCGCGCGCCATCGCGCTGCTGCTGCAGATCCTGCGCGATTCCGGCGCGCCACAGAAGGTGATGGCCAGCGCCGGCCAGTTTCAGCAGACGCTGCCGCAAGGCCGGAGCTTTCAGCTGCTGCGCCTGCGCATCGAGGCATCGACGCAGCTGATCCCCGAGATCAGCGGCAACCGCCTGATGGTGTCGGTGCGCCTGATGCGGCAGGACGCCGACGGCAAGCTGCAGCTGGCGCGCGAGGACGCGGCCTTCGAGCTGGC
>JADLIA010000124.1 GCA_020848515.1 Rubrivivax sp.
AACACTACGCCGACACGCTGGAGGTGGTGATGCGGGTGTACTTCGAAAAACCCCGCACCACGGTGGGCTGGAAGGGCCTGATCAACGACCCTTACCTGGACGAGAGCTACCGCATCGACGAGGGCCTGCGCATCGCGCGCCAGCTGCTGATCGACATCAACCGCCTGGGCCTGCCGGCGGGCAGCGAGTTCCTCGATGTCATCTCGCCCCAGTACATCGGCGACCTGATCAGCTGGGGCGCGATCGGCGCGCGCACCACCGAAAGCCAGGTGCACCGCGAGCTGGCCAGCGGCCTGTCGGCACCGATCGGCTTCAAGAACGGCACCGACGGCAACATCCGCATCGCCACCGACGCCATCCAGGCGGCGGCGCGCGGGCACCACTTTCTGTCGGTGCACAAGAACGGCCAGGTGGCCATCGTGCACACCGACGGCAACAAGGACTGCCACGTCATCCTGCGCGGCGGCAAGGCGCCCAACTACGACGCCGCCAGCGTCGACACCGCCTGCAAGGAGCTGGCGGCCAGCAAGCTGCACGCCTCGCTGATGGTCGATTGCAGCCACGCCAACAGCAGCAAGCAGCACGAAAAGCAGCTCGACGTGGCGCGCGACGTGGCGGCGCAGGTCAGCGCCGGCTCGCGCGGCGTGTTCGGTGTGATGGTGGAAAGCCACATCCACGGCGGGGCGCAGAAGTTCACGCCCGGCAAGGACCAGGTGGCCAGCCTGGAGTACGGCAAGAGCATCACCGACGCCTGCATCGGCTGGGACGGCACGCAGACCATCCTGCAGGTGCTGTCCGACGCCGTGCGGGCGCGACGCGGCCGCTGAGGCCGGTCAAGGTCGGCCGCCGCCGATCGACTACAGTCGGTGGGCGCGCGGCACGCGGCATGGCGCCGCCACCCGCGCACCCGTCAGAACTCAGGAGGCCAGCCCATCATGCAGAGTGAAGTACGCGTCATCCAGGACGAACGCACCGAATGGCGATTCGACCTCGACCACGCCGCCCCCATGGACAACGCCCAGGCCCGCGCCTGGCTGGACGCGCAGTTCATCCAGCTGGGCGGCGAGCCGCTGCGCCCCACGGGCAAGCTGCTGCTGGCCGACAAGGTGCTGGTGGTGGCGCGCGAAGCCGGCGCGCGTCGGCTGGATGACCCGCAGTGGGGCCAGGACTTCGCCCGTGCCGCCAGCGCCGCGCTGGCCAAGCCGGTGGTGCGCATCGATCTGGCGGCGATGACGGTGTCGTACTGAATCGCAAGTCAAATCAGGCGATAACGCCTGTCCAGCGCGCGCCAGCAGCTATCTTTTTTGAAGCGATTCAAGCAGCCGGCCGTGCACGCCGCCGAAGCCGCCGTTGCTCATGCACAGCACGTGGTCACCGGCCCGCGCGGCCTGGCTGACCTGCTGCACGACCTCATCGATGCTGCCTGCCAGCTGGGCGCGCGCGCCCAGCGGCGACAGCGCCGCTGCGGCATCCCAGTCCAGCCCGCCGGTGTGGCAGACGCTCAGGTCGGCGTGTTCCAGTGCCCAGGGCAGTTGCGACTTCATGGTGCCCAGCTTCATGGTGTTGCTGCGCGGCTCGAACACCGCCAGGATGCGCTGCCCGGCCTGGCCGGCGGCGTCGAGCTGGCGGCGCAGGCCGTCGACCGTGGTGCGAATGGCGGTCGGATGGTGGGCAAAGTCGTCGTACACCGTCACCTCGCCGCCCGCCACCGCCACGCGGCCGCGCACCTCCATGCGCCGGCGCACGTTCTGGAACTGCGCCAGCGCCGCGCAGGCGGTGGCCGGATCCACCCCCACGTGCTCGGCCGCGGCAATCGCGGCCAGCGCATTGAGCTGGTTGTGCTGACCCGACAGCGACCAGCGCACGCGGCCGACGGGGCGCCCGCGCTGCTGCACCTCGAAGTCCGAGGCCTCGCCCAGCGCCATGAAATCGCTGATCGCGCCACCAAAGCCGCGCCGCTCGCTCCAGCAGCCCTGGGCCAGCACCCGCGTCAGGCTTTCTTCCAGGTCGTTGACGATGACGCGGCCCGAAGGCGGCACGGTGCGCACCAGGTGGTGGAACTGGCGCTCGATCGCCGCCAGGTCGTCAAAGATGTCGGCGTGGTCGAACTCCAGGTTGTTCAGCACCGCCGTGCGCGGGCGGTAGTGCACGAACTTGCTGCGCTTGTCGAAGAAGGCGGTGTCGTATTCGTCCGCCTCGATGACGAACAGCGGTCGCGGCTGGCCGGGGGCCTGACCCTGCAAACGCGCCGAAATGCCGAAGTTCAGCGGCACCCCGCCCACCAGAAAGCCGGGTGACAGCCCGGCGCTTTCCAGAATCCACGCCAGCATCGACGTGGTGGTGGTCTTGCCGTGCGTGCCGGCCACCGCCAGCACGTGGCGGCCGGCCAGCACATGCTCGGCCAGCCACTGCGGGCCGCTGGTGTAGGGCGCGCCGGCGTCGAGGATCGCCTCCATCAGCGGGTACTTGGGCGAACCGTCGGGCAGCCGCGCCCGGCTCACCACGTTGCCGATCACGAACATGTCGGGCCGCAGCGCCAGCTGGTCGGCGCCGTAGCCCTCGATCAGCTCGATGCCCAGCGCGCGCAGCTGGTCGCTCATCGGCGGGTAGACGCCGGCGTCGCAGCCGGTGACGCGGTGGCCGGCCTCGCGCGCCAGCGCCGCCAGACCGCCCATGAAGGTGCCACAGATGCCCAGAATGTGAATGTGCATGGCGCGCGATTCTAGGCCGCTTTGCCGCCGGCTCGCTGCGGTGTTGAGAACGTTTTTGGCCTCTGGCGCCCAATCGGCAAGCGCCAGCAGCTATGCTAACGATAGCGTCCGTGGGGTGGCTGGGCGCCCCGGCGGCCGTGTTGGCTGCGCCGGCCAGGTGGCTGTCGGCCCTGAAGCGCCGACAGCGAGAGTCGGCCCCAGCGAGACCACGTGTTGCCGACCAGCGCTTGAGAAGTGGAAAACCGTTGTGGAAGCCCTTGTAGCCCGGAGCTCAGCCGCCGCCATAGGCGGTCGGCTGCGACGAAATGTTAGCTGCTACTCGTAGTGTGTCCACATGCGCAGCACTTTGACGGTGTGCTCTGATTGCACCACCTCATAGACAAGCCGGTGCTGAATGTTGATCCGCCTGGAGTAAGCGCCAGCCAGATCGCCGACAAGCTTTTCGTATGGCGGTGGATTTTGGAAAGGGTTCTGTGAAACAACAGCGAGCAGTGCTTGAGCTTTGTCCTTGAGTTCGGAAGAAGCGAGCTTGTGTGCGTCTTTCTGAGCCTGCTTTGTGAAGACGACGCGCCACGTCACCAGTCAAGCTCCGCTGCGCAGGTGTCGATGGACTCAGCCATACCG
>JADLIA010000125.1 GCA_020848515.1 Rubrivivax sp.
ATCGGCATACGCACAAACACGCGGTGCTTGGCCGTCTCGACGGTGGCGATGTAGTGGCTCAAGCCCTCCCATTTGTCGCGCAGTCCGGGGCGCGCTTCGCCATGCCGCCACCAGTACTTTGCGCGTGCGGCACGCTTGTTGCTCGCCCGAACCGGTAGCACATGCTGCTGCACGTACTGAAACGGGGCCTCGTACAGCGCCGCGTCCTGTTCGCTCATGCGGGCGCCAAAGTCCACCACCCATTGGCCGCTCCAGCGGTCGGTGACGTCGCGGCCGTTGAAGATGGGCTTGAGTACGTCGCTGTTGGGGCGGCCATGCACATTGGGTTTGCGCAGCCACTCGGCCGCCGTGGCGGCGGGCACCTTGAACGGGCCGGCCAGGCAGAGCCCGAAGTACGAGGCCTGCGCGTTCTCGGGCAAGGGCTGCGCCTGGGTGAGATCAAACGACACCGTGCCGACGGCCTGCCCCGTCAGGTCGGGGTGAATGCTTTGCACGGGCGCGCCGTCCAGCAGCGCGGGGGCATCTGACGGTGCGCCCCAGCACACCAGCGAGACGCGCACCGCCGCGCCTTCGTTGACCCACGGCAGGTCGGACCAGGCGGCAAAGATAGGGGCCTGGGCGCTGGCCTGGGCCAGCACCTGCCGGTTCTTGCGCTGCCGGATGGAGTTGGTGGCCACCAGCCCGGCGCGCTGCAGCGTCTGGGCACGCATGGCCTGCCCGGCCTTGTGGAACCAATAGGTGACGAAATCCGCGCCGCCGGGCACCTGCCCGGCGTAGGTGGCACGCAAGGCATCGGTGTAGGCATCGCCGAGTTCGCTGCGCATCCATTTGTCGCCCAGAAACGGCGGATTGCCCACCACCACATCGGCCCGGGGCCAGTCGGCCTCGCGCGGCGCGGCGGTGGCTCCCTCCCCCGCTGGGGGAGGGTTGGGGTGGGGGCCGCTGGCGGTAGCCCCTGGCGCGGCTGCGGGCTGGCCCCCATCCCTGCCTTCCCCCAGCGGGGGAAGGGGCGCAGAGGCGGCGGCCTTGGCGTCGTGCGCGGTGGCTCCCTCCCCCGCTGGGGGAGGGTTGGGGTGGGGGCCGCTGGCGGTTGCTGCCGGTGCGGGCGCCGGCTGGCCCCCATCCCTGCCTTCCCCCGGCGGGGGAAGGTGTGGGAAGAAGGTCAGCAGCGCGTCGCGGCATTCGATCTGCTCCAGCGGCTCCAGCACGGGGTTGGTCTTGGGCGCGTAGCCGTGGGCGATGCGCCACTGGATTTCGCCGATCCAGACGCTGACGCGGGCCAGCTCGGCGGCGTATTCGTTGAGCTCGATGCCCAGCAGGTTGTGCGGGCCGGTGACCAGGTCCTGCTCGCGGTCCAGCCCCAGGCGGGTGGCTTCGGTGATGGTGTGCAGCTCGATGTCCTTGAGCGCCTTCAGGCCCAGAAACAGAAAGTTGCCGCTGCCGCAGGCGGGGTCGAGCACGCGGAAGGCGCGCAGCTGTTCGAGCCACTGCACGAAGCGCTGGTGGGCCTTGTGGTAGGCGGCGTCGCCCTTGCGCTTGATTTTGGCCGCCAGCGCTTGCAGGTCGTGCGCCACCAGCTCCCATTGTTGTAGCAACGGGCGGGTGATGACGGGGCCGATGATGCGTTCGATGGTGGCCGGGTCGGTGTAGTGGGCGCCGAGCTGGCTGCGCTTGGCGGGGTCGAGCCCGCGCTCGAACAGGGTGCCGAAGATGCTGACGTCGATGGCGCTCCAGTTCAGGCTGGCGGCGTTGCGCAGTTCGGTGATGTCGATGATTTCCAGCTTGGGCACGGCGATGTGCGCAAACAGCCCGCCGTTGAACCAGGGGATGTCGTCGGGCCCGTACAGGCCGCCGGTCTGCATGGTGGCAAACAGGCTTTGCAGGCCGGCGCTGAGTTTGTCGCTGGTGAGCTGGCGGTTGCCGACCAGGCGCTCGAACATGCGGCCGGGCAGCAGGCCCACGTCTTCGGCGAAGAAGCAGAACAGGCATTGCGTGAGGAAGTGCGCCACGGCGTCGGCGTGGTGGCCGCGGCGGCGCAGTTGCTCGGCCAGGGTGGCAAAGCTGCGGGCGGCGGCTTCGGTGATGTCGCGGTTGGTCTGGCGCGGACGAAAGCTGCCGGGATCGAGCCACAGGCGGCGCAGCAGTTGCTGCTTGTCGGGCTGGTCGAGCTGGTCGATGCGGACGGTGTGCGTCTCGCTGGGGTGGCCGTTGAACTGGGTGTGGATGCGCAGGGTGAGACGGTCGCACACCACCAGCAGCGGCGGGTTGGACAGCGCCAGGCTGTATTGCTGCAGCTGGCGCAGCGCGGCGTCGAGGTTTTTGCCGGGGGCTTTGTTTTCCCAGGCGAAGTGGTTGCGGTAGAAGACGTCGGCGTAGCCGCGCGCCTGGCCGAGCACCAGCGACTGGCGCTCGAACAGGTATTCGTCGCCCACGTCGTCGCCCGGCCGGGGCACGCCCAGCAGCTGGCACAGGTCGAGAAAGTGGCTTTGCGCGCCCTGCTCTTCGTTGAGCTGCGCGGCGCTGCCGCCAGGGCCCCATTTGGCAATGAATTCGGCGGCGGTGATCACGGGCGAGATACTATCAAATCATGAGCTGCTGGCGCTTGATGGTTGTGCGCTGGAGCTCTGTTTTGTTCCTACTGCAGTGTTTCGCGCTGTGAGGCACCTATGGAAGCCAGAACAAGGCTTGCGGCAACGCGCGGCTCGCAGCCCATGCTGGCGGCCTTGGCCGCAAGCCGTTTTCCGGCTTCCCGCAGGGCGCGCCGCCAAGGAGCCATCTGCCTTGTTGCGTGGCCTTGACATGGCTCCACCATGCCTGCGGCCAGGCGCCGCGCAGCTGGCCCCTTGGCGACTCGCTACAAGCACCCGACGGCGCGAAACACTGCACTTGGGCCCGACGGCGGCGCCGGCCTGGACACGACAGGCACGCGTGCCCGTCACGGCCGGCAACCGGATCGGGACCGGACGTCTCGAGGATGGGGGCCGGCAGCGGTCAGGCGCCGGAGCTGCCCGGCATGGCGGACGAGCTTGCGGCGGGCCGCAGATGCCGTGACGACAGGTATTCGCGCCGGAAGGTTTCGAACGGCACGCGGTCGGCCGCTTCGATGTCGGCCTGGGCCTGCACCGACTCGACCGCCAGGGCGTCAAAGCGCTGCTTGATGGTGGCCGGGTAGTCCAGCGCCAGCAGGTGCGCGCGGGTGGCGAGCGCCTGCTGCCGCGTGAAGGCCACGAAACTGCTGCCGTGCTGGTCGCGCACCGCCTGCAGCACGCGCGCCGAGGGCAGCTCGCCAGGCGCCGCCAGGCGCTGGCGGGCCTGCACCAGTGCCTGGGCGTGCGCACGGCCACCATGCACGGCGTCCATGGCGTCGGCGATGGGTGCCAGCTCGCCGACGAGCTGCGCGGCCCAGTCGCTCAGCCGCACCGACTCGCCACGGCGATCCAGGCACAGGCCGGGCTCGCGCCCGCGCGCGGCGGTCAGGTGCTGGTTGGCCTTGAGCGCGGCGATTTCCTGCGGTGTGTCGGGCGGGCTGTCGGTGAGCAGGCAGTGCAGCAGGAAAAGGTCGAGAAAGCGCGCCGTCGCCGCGTCGATGCCGATCGGCTCGAACGGGTTCAGGTCCATCAGGCGCACTTCGAGGTATTCGACGCCGCGCTCGCGCAGCGCATGCAGCGGGCGCTCGCCGGTGCGGATCACGCGCTTGGGGCGAATGGTGCCGTAGAACTCGTTTTCGATCTGCAGCAGCGTGGTGGCCAGCTGGTTGTAGTCGCCGCCCGGGTTGCGGATGCCGACCGCTTCGTAGGCCGGGTAGGGCCGTGTCAGCGCCTCTTCCAGGGTGGTGGCGTAGCTTTCCAGGCCGTTGTAGCTGACCGCCAGCGTGGCCTGGGCATCGCTCTGGTAGCCCAGCCGCCCCATGCGCAGCGAAGTCGCCCAGGGCAGGTGCATGGCGTGCGCGCCCAGCGGCTGCAGCTCGTGCGCGCGGCCGGCCACGAAGCTGGCGCACACCGCCGGCGAGGCGCCGAACAGGTACAGCAGCAGGAAGGCGTGGCGGCGGAAGTTGCGGATCAGCGCGAAGTGGCCGTCGTTGTCCAAGCCGGGCAGCGACCAGTTGTAGTGGATGCCCGAGATGGTCTGCATGCGCCGGCCGTAGCGGTGGCCCAGGCCCATGCGGTAGACGCTCTTGGCGCGCCCGACGTTGGAGGTGCCGTAGCGGCCCAGCGGAATGGTCTCGTCGGTCGGCAGGCCGCAGGGCATGCTCGACACCCACAGCATCTCGTCGCCCAGGGCCGCCAGCTCGTGGTAGACGAACTGGTGGATCTCGGTCAGCTCGGCCAGCGTGGCTTCGACGCTGGGGTGCGCGCCGGTCACCAGCTCCAGCTGCGATTCGCTGAAGTCGGTGGTGATGTGCGGGTGCGTCAGCGGCGAGCCCAGCGCCGCCGGGTGCGGGGTCAGCGCCAGTTCGCCGTCGGGCTGGGCGCGCAGGCTTTCTTTCTCGATGCCGCGGCGGATACCTCGCAGTCGGTCGGGCGACAGCGCCGCCACGCGATCGCTCAGCGAATCCATGTGCTCTTGTCCTTGTCTTGCCGGGGTGGCGAAGGTATCACAGGCCCGCCATTCCCGTCTTCGGGCACGGGAATCCGCCGCGCCGGGCGTTCAGCGCCGTGCGGCCAGCGCCTGGCGCACCTCGTTGCCGCCCTGTTCGGCGCCGCTTTGCGGCACGCTCTCGCCGCTGCGATCGCGCACCTGATCCAGCGCGGCCAGCAGGCGCTCGGGTGTGTCGGCGGTCAGGCCCAGATGCACGCCCTGGGTCAGGGTGATGTGCGCGGCCTCGTAGGTGCCGGCGCCGGCGCACAGGATGGCGCGCGTGGGCGCGTCCTGGCACACGCCCACCAGCATGGCCGGCACCACCGCCTCGGGCCGCAGCAGCTCCAGCACGTCGGGCGGCAGCAGGCCCTCGGTCATGCGGGTGGCCGCCGTGGGCGCCAGGCAGTTGACGCGGATGTCGTGCTTGGCGCCTTCCAGCGCCAGCGTCTGCATCAGGCCGACCAGCGCCAGCTTGGCGGCGCCGTAGTTGCTCTGGCCGAAGTTGCCGTAGAGACCGGTGGACGAGGTGGTCATCAGGATGCGCCCGTATTTCTGCGCCACCAGGTGCGGCCAGGCCGCCTTGACCAGGTGCACCGCGCCCATCAGGTGCACGTCCAGCACCAGGCGGAAGTCGGCCAGATCCATCTTGGCAAAGCTCTTGTCGCGCAGGATGCCGGCGTTGCACACCAGCACATCGACCCGGCCCCAGGTATCCAGCGCCTGCTGCACCATGGCCTGCATGGCCTGGGCATCGGTCACCGAAGCGCCGCTGGCGATCGCCTGGCCGCCGCGGGCGCGGATTTCCTCGACCACGCGCTCGGCCGCGGTCGCCGAGCCGCCGCTGCCGTCCACCGCGCCGCCCAGGTCGTTGACCACCACCCTGGCGCCGCGCTCGGCCAGCGCCAGCGCGTGCAGGCGCCCCAGGCCGCCGCCGGCGCCGGTGACGATGGCCACGCGGCCGTTGAAGTCGATCTTGCTCATGCTGTGCTCACTCCTGTTGAAAGAATCCCGTCGATGCCGACTGTAACCAACCGGCCAGGCCGTATGCGCCCGTGGGCGGACGCAGGTGACAGCGGCGCCCCGCGGCCCCGGTTCACAATGCGCGCCATGGAACTGAACCACGAAACCATCGACACCCCGCCGCTCGACGCAGCCAGCGTGGTGATGCTGCGCGACGGCGCCCGGGGACTGGAAGTGCTGCTGCTGCGCCGCCACGCCAACTCGTCGGTGCTGGGCGGCGCCTACGTGTTTCCCGGCGGCAAGGTGGACGCGGCCGATGCCAGCGCCGACACGCTGGCCCTGCTGGACCGCGCGCCGACCGAGCTGCATGCGCGCCTGGGCGAGCCGGCGCTGACGCCGGCGCAGGCGGCGGCGTTCTACGTCGCTGCGGCACGCGAGGCGGCCGAGGAATCGGGCGTGCTGTACCTGCAGGTGGGCGCCGACGAGGTGGCCCGCCACAGCGCCGCCACCTGCGCGCGCCTGCGCGCCGGCGAACCGTTTGCCGCCCTGCTGGCCGAGCACGGCGCGCTGCTGGACAGCGACGCCCTCGCCCCCTGGTCGCGCTGGATCACGCCGCGCCGGCCCTCGGTGATGAACAAGCGCTTCGACACGCGCTTTTTCCTGGCCGGCGTGCCGCCGGCGCAGCAGGCGCGCCACGACGACTTCGAGGTCACGGAAGCGCGCTGGCTGACGCCACGCGAGGCGCTGCGGCAATACCGCGAGCACCAGATCGACATGGCGCCGCCGCAGATCGTCAGCCTGCTGCACCTGCTGCACTACCGCGACCTGGCGCATGCCATGCAGGATGCGCGCACGCGCCGCCCACCGCTGATCGAGCCGGAACCGATCGAGCAGGGCGACACGCGCGTGCTGTGCTACCCCGGCGACGCGGCGCACAGCGTCGCGGCACGCGCGCTGCCCGAGCCGGTGCCCACGCGCGTGGTGTGGCGAGGCAAGCGTTTCGAGCCGCCACAGGGTTTCGGGCCGTTCCTGGACTGAGCCAAGACACCCTGAGAAACTATCAAATTAATAGCTGCTGGCGCTTGCCCCGACTGCCTCAGCGCCCGAAATGCCATCCCAAACCGGAGACCTCCCGATGCATCCCGCCGTCCGCCGCCAGACCATCGCCGATCTGCTGCGCCGCACCGCCCAGCGCCTGCCCGCCAAGCTGGCGGTGCAGTGCGGCGCCACGCGCTGGAGCTATGCCGAGTTCGACGCCCTGGTCACCCGCCTGGCCGCCGGCCTGGCCGGCCGCGGGGTGGCGCATGGCGACCGGGTGGCCATCCTGGCGCGCAATTCGCACGGCTTTGCCGCCATGCGCTTTGCCCTGGCGCGCCTGGGCGCGGTGCTGGTGCCGATCAACTTCATGCTGAAAGCCGACGAGGTGGCGTTCATCCTGCGCCACGCCGGCGCCAAGCTGCTGGCCACCGACAGCGGGCTGGCCGAGCTGGCGCGCGCCGCCGCCGCGCTGGACACGCAGGTGACGGACTTCGTGTGGCTGCCTTCGGAAGACCCGAGCGAACCGGTGGCGGGCATGGCCAGCTTTCACGACCTGGCCGCCTGCACCGCGCCGCTGCCCGACACGCCGCTTGCCAGCACCGACCTGGCGCAGATCGTCTACACCAGCGGCACCGAGTCCAGCCCCAAGGGCGCCATGCTGACGCACGACGCCGTGCTGTGGCAGTACGTCAGCTGCTGCATCAACGCCGAGGTGGCCGAGCACGACGTGGCGCTGCACGCGCTGCCGCTGTACCACTGCGCCCAGCTCGACGTGTTTTTCGGCCCCGCCGTCTACATCGGCTCGACCAACTTCATCACCAGCAAGCCCACGCCCGACAACCTGCTGCCGATGATGGCGGCGCACGGCATCACCAGCTTCTTCGCCCCGCCCACGGTGTGGATCGCGCTGCTGCGCTCGCCGCTGTTCGATCAGACCGATCTGAGCAAGCTGGCCAAGGGCTACTACGGCGCTTCCATCATGCCGGTCGAGGTGCTCAAGGAAATCGCGCGCCGCCTGCCCGCCGTGCGCCTGTGGAACCTGTACGGCCAGACCGAAATCGCGCCGCTGGCCACCATGCTGGGCCCCGACGACCAGTTGCGCAAGCCCGGCTCGGCCGGCCGCGCGGTGCTGAACGTGGAGACGCGGGTGGTCGACGACGCCCTGCGCGACGTTGCCGTGGGCGAGGTGGGCGAAATCGTGCACCGCTCGCCGCACCTGATGCTGGGCTACTTTCACGACGACGAGCGCACGGCGGCGGCCTTCGAGGGCGAGTGGTTTCACTCGGGCGATCTGGGCACCATCGACGCCGAGGGCTACATCACCGTGGTCGATCGCAAGAAGGACATGATCAAGACCGGAGGCGAGAACGTCGCCAGCCGCGAGGTCGAGGAAATGATCTACCGCCTGCCCGAAGTGAGCGAAGTGGCGGTGATCGGCCTGCCCGACCCCAAGTGGGTCGAGGCGGTGACGGCGGTGGTGGTCGTCAAGGCCGGGCAGGAGCTGACCGAAGCGCAGGTGATCGCCCACTGCAACGCACACATGGCGACCTTCAAGGCGCCCAAGCGCGTGATCTTCACCGACCAGTTGCCCAAGAACCCCAGCGGCAAGCTGCTCAAGCGCCAGTTGCGCCAGACCTTCGTCTGACCGCCGCGCCCCGCCGGCGAGTGTGCGACAGCGGTGACCGTGGTGCGCGCCGACCGGGCGCCGGGGCCTCCAGACCTTCAAGTCATTCTAGGCCCCGGCGCGCACCCATCAAGCGCGAGCAGCTATCGAATTCATAGTATTCAAGCGGTTCGCGGGGTGCCGCGCAGGCGCTGAAACAGCGTCACCGCCGCCACCACCACCGCGCCGACCAGCATGCCCACGGCGGCGTTGAAGCCCATGTCGGCCAGCACGCGCAGCACGCCGCCCAGGCCAGCGGCCCAGCCTTCCAGCAGGTGGTGCAGCGCCGGCACGCCATGCACGATGATGCCGCCGCCCACCAGGAACATGGCGGCCGTGCCGGCCACCGACAGCCCCTTCATCAGCCAGGGCGCCAGCGCCAGGATGCCGCGGCCCAGCGCCTGCGCGCCGGCGCCGGCGCGCCGGCTCAGCCACAGGCCCAGGTCGTCCAGCTTGACGATGCCGCCCACCAGGCCATAGACGCCCACCGTCATCAGGATCGCGATACCGACCAGCACGGCCACCTGGGTCCAGAAATCGGCCTGCGCCACGGCGCCCAGGGTGATGGCGATGATCTCGGCCGAGAGGATGAAGTCGGTCCGCACGGCGCCCTTGATCTTGTCTTTTTCCAGCGCCGCCAGATCGACCTGCGGGTCGGCCAGCGCCGCCTCCAGCTCGGCCTCGTGGGCCTGGTCCTCAGCACGGGTATGCAGCAGCTTGTGCAGCAGCTTCTCGCAGCCCTCGAAGCACAGAAAGGCGCCACCCAGCATCAACAGTGGCGTCACCGCCCAGGGCGCAAAGGCGCTGACGAGCAGGGCCACCGGCACCAGGATGGCCTTGTTGACGAACGACCCTCTGGCCACCGCCCACACCACCGGGATCTCGCGGTGGGCGCTGACGCCGGTCACCTGCTGGGCGTTCAGGGCCAGGTCGTCGCCCAGCACGCCGGCGGTCTTCTGCGCCGACACCTTGGTCAGCACCGCCACGTCGTCGGCCATGGCGGCGCTCTTGCGCGCAGCGATCTTGGACATGACGGCGACGTCGTCGAGCACGGTGGCGATGTCGTCGAGCAGGGCGAGCAGGCTGGTGGCCATGAAGGCTTTCCGGGAAAAGGCGAAGAATGCGGGGTCGGTACGTCGAACCCGGGGCCGGCAGGCCATCGGGCCTGGCACGCCGCCCGAGCGCCAACCCCTCGGCAGGCGGCGATTATCTCCGCGCCGCGTGCCCGCCACCCGGGCAAGTCGGCGCCTGAAAACCGTGGGGTACCATTGCAGGTTGGCCCTCGGGCCGCACCACAGCCTTCATTGATTCGGCCTTTGGATGTCTTGAACATCTTTCGCGCTGAGCTCGTCCGAGCCCTTCGACAAGCTCAGGTTGGGCGGTTCAGATTTCAGGATTCCGAAACCCTAGGAGAACACGCCCATGCCCCTGCTCCTGACCCGCATCGCCGGCCGCGCCCTGGCCTGCGTCGGTCTGATGTGCGCGGCCGCCGCCATGGCCCAGGCGCCCGAGGCGCCGGCCGGTGACGGGCGCCAGGGCACCTTCAAGACGGTGCGCGGCGACGTCACCGTGGTGCGCGACAACACCCGCGTGGCGGCCATCGTGGGTGCAGGCGTGCGATCGACCGACCGCATCCTGAGCGGCGCCGAAAGCGCCGCCGCCGTCACGCTGCTCGACGGCACGGTGCTGACCATCGGGCCCGACAGCGCGCTGGACCTGAGCCAGTACCAGTTCAACCCCACCACGCAGGAAGGCAGCGTGCTGGTCAACCTGATGCGCGGCTCGCTGCGCATGGTCACCGGGCTGATCGCCAAGCTCAAGCCCGAGCAGGTCAAGGTCACCACGCCGACCAGCGTCATCGGCGTGCGCGGCACCGACTTCATCGTGGAGGAAAACCCATGAGGCTGGCCCCCTTGCTGACGGCCGTGGCCCTGCTGGCGGCCGGTTGCGCACCGACCACCCGCGTCACCCTGCTGCCGCAGGCCGACCACCCGCAGGCCGCGGTCGAGGTCACGGCGCGCCAGCGCAGCACGCGGCTGGCGCAGCCCTACGCCTCGGCGGCGGTGCGCCAGCAGGGCCCGGAGCTGGAGCAACTCGACGCCGCCACGGTGCACAAGCGCTACCCTGCCCTGCTGGCCGTGATGCCACCGCCGGCCGAGCGTTTCGAGCTGAAGTTCATCACCGGTGGCACTCGACTGACGCCCGAATCCACCGCCGAACTGAGCGATGTGCTGGCGAGCGCCATCGCGCGCGCGGGCGGTGAGATCGTCGTCATCGGTCACACCGACCGGGTCGGCACGCTGGAGGCGAACGACGCGCTTTCGCTGCGCCGCGCCGAAGCGGTGCGCGCCCTGATCGTCGAGCGCGGCTTCGAGGCGGCGCGTGTGCGCGCCGTCGGGCGCGGCGAGCGCGAACCGCAGGTGCCCACCGAGGACGACGTCGACGAGCCGCGCAACCGGCGCGTCGAGATCGTGGTGCGCTGAGCATCACCGCCGGCCACCCATCCTTCGCGCATGCGCCCGAAGTCGCGAACCTGGCTGTTGGCCGGCGCGCTGCTGCTGGCCCACACGGTGCAGGCGGCGCCGTTCCGTGACGACATGGCGCAGCGCACCCAGGCCTGCACCGCCTGCCACGGCGAGCAGGGCCGCGCCGGCCCCGACGGCTACTACCCGCGCCTGGCGGGCAAGCCGGCAGGCTACCTGTACCACCAACTGCTCCATTTCCGTGATGGAAGGCGCCACTACGGCCTGATGACGCGCATGGTGGACGTGCTGAGCGACGCCTACCTGATGGACATCGCGCGCCACTTCGCCGCCCTGCAGGTGCCCTATCCGCCCCCGGCACCGCCGGCCAGCCCGCCGCCGCCGGCGGTGCTCGAACGCGGCCGCGCGCTGGCGCTGCAGGGCGATGCCGCCCAGGGCGTGCCGGCCTGCGTGCAATGCCACGGCCGGACACTGACCGGCGCCCTGCCCGATGTGCCCGGCCTGCTCGGGCTGCCGGCCGACTACCTGAGCGCGCAGCTGGGCGGCTGGCGCACCGGCCAGCGGCGCGCCCACGCGCCCGACTGCATGGCCCGCATCGTGCAGCGCCTGTCCGATCGCGATGCCCACGCCGTGGTCAGCTGGCTGGCCAGCCAGCCGGTGCCGGCCGACCCCCGCCCCGCCCCCGCACGCCCGCCCCTGCCTGCCGAGTGGGCCGACCTGCGCTGTGGCCGCGCCCCCGAGCCAGAGGTCGCCAGGTGAGCGCGCTGCGCCGCCTGCTGCTGGGGCTGGCCGGGCTGGCGCTGCTGGGGGCGGGCCTGCTGTGGCAGATCAACTTCAACGACGGTGTCGACACCAGGTCCAGCGCACCGGTCGCCAGCGACGCGGCCACGCGCGCGCGCGGCGCCTACCTGGCCCGGGCAGGCAACTGCCTGGCCTGCCACACGGCGCGCGGCGGCCCGGCGGCGGCCGGCGGCCGGCCCATCGCCACGCCCTTCGGCACCGTCTACAGCAGCAACCTGACGCCCGATGCGCGCGCCGGCATTGGCGGCTGGAACGCCGCCACCTTCTGGCGCGCGCTGCACCATGGCCGCTCGGCCGACGGGCGGCTGCTCAACCCGGTGTTCCCCTACACCCACACCACCGGGCTCACGCGCGCCGACAGCGACGCCCTGTTCAGCTACTTCCTCGGCCTGCCGCCCAGCGCCACCGCGGTGCCGGCCCACGAGCTGCGCTGGCCCTTCGGCACCCAGGCGGCGCTGGCGCTGTGGCGCGCGCTGTACTTCCGGCCCGGCAGCTTTCAGCCCGACCCGGCCCGCAGTGAGCAGCTCAACCGCGGCGCCTACCTGGTGCAGGCGGTGGCTCACTGCTCGGCCTGCCACACCCCGCGCGACCGCCTGGGCGGCGCCGACTGGCAGAGCCTGAGCGGTGGCACGGTGCCCGGCACCGGCTGGTACGCGCCCTCGCTGACGGCACGCGACGAAGGCGCCGTGGGGCACTGGCCGGCCGAGCAGATCGTCCAGCTGCTGGCCACCGGCGCCGCCCCACAAGGGGTCGCCAGCGGGCCGATGGCCGAAGTGGTCTATCAGGGCACGCAGCACCTGAGCGGCGCCGATCTGCAGGCCGTGGCGGCCTACCTGCAGCACCTGCCGCCACAGCCGGGCCGGCAGGACGCGCCGGCGCCACGCCAGCGCCCCAGCGCGGCCGGCGAGCGGCTGTACGGGCAGCACTGCGCGGCCTGCCATGGCGAAGACGGCCAGGGCGTGCCTGGCGCCTATCCCCCGCTGTCCGGCAACCGCAGCGTCACCATGGCCAACACCCAGAACCTGCTGCAGATCGTGCTGTTCGGCGGTTTCGGACCGGCCACCGCGGGCCGCCCGCAGCCCTTCGGCATGCCGCCGTTCGCCCTGACCCTGAGCGATGCCGAGATCGCGGCGGTGCTGAGCTACATTCGCGGCGCCTGGGGCAATGATGCCGGCGAAGTGGCCCCACTCGACGTGGTGCGCATGCGCCACGTCAACCATTCGGGTCTTCCGTGACATTGGTTACGCTTGAACCGCAACGGCAACGATTTGTGACGGTTCGCGCCCTATACTGCGGCGTCAGCCGTGACGCCCCCACAGCACCATCCGGTGCCTGCTCAGGTCGGGTTGCGGCGCAAACACTGGGGAGGAACGAACCACCATGGCGCTGAACTGGCTCATGTCCAAGCGGGCCCGTCCGCAAACCGAGGGCGACGGCGCCCAGCGGCCCGACGGCCGTGCGGCCGAGGCTGAGGCCAACGCCGACGATCAGGAGCTGCGCTGGCCCGAGGTGGTGCGCCATTTCGGTCAGGAAGTGGCGATGGCGCTGAACACCGCCGCCGACCAGCTGGAACGCCTGAGCCGGCTGGAACCCAGCCTGGTGGGCAGCCTGCAAACCGTGACCGACGCCGTCGAGCGTGCACGCCAGGCCGGCATGGCCGCCCAGCAAGTGCTGCGCCTGACCGAAGACCCGCCGGTGCAGCATCGCGAGTTGCTGGGCCTGGACGACGTGGTGCGCGCCGTGCTGACCACGCGCGCCGAGTGGCTGCAGCGTCACCAGGTCGGCGTGCGGCATGGCCTGGCGCAGACTCAGGTCTATGCCGACTCCAGCATGCTGTACATGCTGGTCGACGAACTGCTGCTGTGGGCAGCCCAGATGGCACCCCAGATCGCCATCATGGTGGACCGCTCCAGCCGCAGCGGGCGCCCACGCCTGAGCGTGTTGGCCTGGTGCGATCCGGCACAGGTGCCCGAGGCCGCCTGGCGCGGCATGCGCTGGATGCTGTGGCACCAGCTGGCCCGCTCGCTGGGTGCCAGCGCGCGCGTGGACACGCAGACCGACCATGTGCGTGTCACGCTCAGCCTGAGCGCCGTCACCGAGGAACAACTGGCCACCGGGATCGAAGAATCGGTCGGCCCGTCCAGCGTGTCGGCGGTGATCCAGGGCTGTCGCGTGCTCATCGTCTCGGGCAACGCGCAACGGCGCGCCCAGAGCCTGCAGGCGCTGACCGGCTACGGCCTGATTCTCGACAGCGCGGGCGACATGACCGAGGCCGAGCGCCTGGCCACGCGGCACCTGCCCGACGCCGTGGTCTACGACGGCAGCGTCAACCCGAGTGCGGTCGCAGGTCTGCGCGAGAGCCTGGAGGCGCGCGCTGGCACACCGGCCGCCTTCATCGAGATTCACGACGACGACAGCGCCTCCGATTTCCGCACCTCCACCGTCGGTTCGGTGTCCACCGGCCACATCGCCGCCGGCTCGCTCAATCAGGCGCTGGGCCCGGCGCTGGTGTTCGAGCTGTGCAAGGTGATGTGATCCATTGCTATTGTTTTAGATAGCTTGCTGCGCAGTCTGGATAAGCGCAAAACCGATATTTGGCTCATGTTTTCGGGGTCACCCAGCGGCGCATGAGCGCACAGCCCAGGCACCCTGCCAGCGCAGCCGCCACAACCGCCGATCCGCCGCTGCAGGTGCGCTACGAAGACGCCCACCTGATCGCGCTCGACAAGCCGGCCGGCCTGCTGACCGTGCCCGGTCGCGGGACCGACAAGAGCGACTGCCTGAGCCGCCGCGCCCAGGCGCGCTGGCCCGATGCGCTCGTCGTGCACCGGCTCGATCAGGCCACCAGCGGCCTGCTGCTGCTGGCGCGCGGGCCCGCGATGCAGCGTGCGCTCAGCCAGGCCTTTGCCCAGCGCCAGGTGCACAAGCGCTATGAGGCGCTGGTGCACGGCCGGCTGACCCTGCCGGCCGACGCCACCGACGGCTGGGCGCGGATCGACCTGCCGCTGATCGTCGACTGGCCGCAGCGCCCGCGCAGCAAGGTCGATCACGTGGCCGGCAAGCCCAGCCAGACGCGCTGGCGCCCGCTGGCGCATGACGCGCAGACCCGGCGCACAAGACTGGCGCTGGAGCCGCTCACCGGCCGCTCGCATCAGTTGCGTGTGCATCTGCTGGCGATCGGCCACCCGATCGTGGGCGACACCCTGTACGGCCCGCCCGACGGCGCGCCGCGCCTGATGCTGCACGCCTGCGCGCTGCGGCTGACGCACCCGGTCACCGGCCAGCCGCTCGCATTGGACAGCGCGGCGCCGTTCTGACGCACCTGCCGACGGCCCGCCCGGCGCGCTACAGTGTGAGTCGCGGGCGCGATCCCGCAGAAAGGTTGATTGACATGACACGTAGGAACCTGCAAGGCCTGGGCCTGGCGCTGTCGCTGGCGCTGGGCGGCCCGTGGCTGTCGGGCTGCACCATCACCAGCACGCCGCAATCGCAGGCGGCGCCGGCCGCCACCCGCGCCGCCATCGATGCGGCGGTGAATGAAACCCTGTCGCGTCTGTACCACCTGGTGCCAGGCACGCAGGACATGGTGTCGCGCGCCGCCGGGGTGCTGGTGTTTCCCTCCGTGCTGGGCGGCTCCTTCGTGGTCGGCGCCGAACATGGCAAGGGGGCGCTGCGCGTCGGTGGCCAGACCACCAGCTACTACAGCACCACCGGCGCATCGATCGGCTTTCAGGCCGGCGGCCAGTCGCGCTCGGTGATCTACGTGTTCAACACGCGCGAGGCGCTGCAGAGCTTCCGTGCCAGCAACGGCTGGACCGCCGACGCCGACGCCACCGTGGCGATCGGCAACGTGGGGGCCAACGGCCGCGTCGATTCGCACACCGTGCAGCAGCCCATCGCCAGCTTCGTGCTGACCAACGTCGGGCTGGAGGCCGGGGTGTCGGTCGGCGGCAGCCGCATCGTGCCGATCGCCCTGCCCTGAGGAGCTGCGCACGCGCACCCCTTCATGCCCGCCTTCTGATCGGGCGCCGCCCACCGCCGTCCCATGAACCGCAAACCGACCCGTCAGCTGTACGTCCTCACCGGCGCTTCGCGCGGCATGGGCCGTGCCATGGCGCAGCAGTTGCTGGCCCCCGGCCACCAGCTGCTGACGCTGTCGCGCCGGCCCGATGAAGCGCTGGCCAGCCAGGCCGGTGCGGCCGGCGCCACGCTGACCCAGTGGGCGGTCGACCTGGGCGACGCCGCCCCGGTGGCGGCGCGGCTGGCCGACTGGCTGCGCGCGCAGGACGGCAAGGCCCTGACCAGCGCCACCCTGATCAACAACGCCGGCGCCATCCCGGCCATCGTGCCGCTGCGCGACGCCGACCCGCCGGCGCTGGCGGCCGCCCTGCGCCTGGGCCTGGAAGCACCGATGCAGCTGTGCGCCGCCTTCCTGTCGGCCACGCGCGACTGGCCCGGCACGCGCCGGGTGCTCAACATCTCCTCCGGCCTGGGGCGGCGCGCCATGGCCTCGCAGGCCGCCTACTGCGCCGCCAAGGCCGGCATGGACCACTTCACGCGCTGCCTGGCGCTGGAAGAAGCGCGCCTGCCCCAGGGAGCGCGCGTGTGTTCGCTGGCGCCGGGCGTGATCGACACCGACATGCAAGTGCAGCTGCGCGGCGCCGACGCCGCGGCCTTCCCGGACCGCGACAGCTTCGAGCAGCTCAAGCGCGGCGGCGCGCTGAGCTCGCCGGCCGACGCCGCGCGCCGTGTGCTGGCCTACCTGGCACGGCCCGATTTCGGCCAGCACCCGGTGGCCGACGTGCGCGAGGTGCTCGGAGCCTAGGCCAAGCGATCGCGCATGATCTGAATCAAACTGGCCTCTCGTCCGCTTCCCGTAAGCGCCACCAGCTATCGTGTCGATAGCATCTCGAAGTTTCCCGGGGCTGCGGCGCGCCGGCGCCGCCCGGCCAGGCCCGCCCGACCGCCCACGCACGCCCCGGTGCGGCATACTGCCTGCCTGTCCCGAGCTGTCGTTTTTTCATTCCACCCTTGCAAGGAGCATCCATCATGTCCCGTGAAGTCGTCGTCGTCAGCGGTGTGCGCACCGCCATCGGAACCTTTGGCGGCAGCCTGAAGGACACCCCCACCGTCGATCTGGGCGCGCTGGTGGTCAAGGAGGCGCTGGCGCGCGCCAACGTGGACGGCAAGGACGTGGGCCATGTGGTGTTCGGCCATGTCGTGAACACCGAGCCGCGCGACATGTACCTCTCGCGCGTGGCGGCCATCAACGGCGGCTGCGCCAAGGAAACGCCGGCCATGAACGTCAACCGCCTTTGCGGCTCGGGCCTGCAGGCCATCGTCAGCGCCAGCCAGGCCATCTTGCTGGGCGACTGCGACATCGCCATTGGCGGCGGCGCCGAGAACATGAGCCGCGCCCCCTATGCCAGCCTGGCCACCCGCTTTGGCGCGCGCATGGGCGACGCCAAGATGGTGGACATGATGGTCGGGGCGCTGCACGACCCCTTCCACACCATCCACATGGGCGTGACGGCCGAGAACGTGGCCGTCGAGCACGGCATCACGCGCGAGGCGCAGGACGCGCTGGCGCTCGAGAGCCACCGCCGCGCCGAGGTCGCCTGGGCCGAGGGCCGCTTCAAGGACCAGATCGTCCCGGTGATGCTCAAGACCCGCAAGGGCGAGGTGGCCTTCGACAAGGACGAACATTTCCGCCCCGGCGCCAAGCTGGAGGACTTCCAGAAGATGAAGCCGGTGTTCCTCAAGGAAAACGGCACCGTCACGGCCGGCAACGCCAGCGGCATCAATGACGCGGCCGCCGCAGTGGTGCTGATGGAGGCCGGCGTCGCCAAGGCGCGCGGCGCCAAGCCGCTGGCGCGCCTGGTGGGCTACGCGCACGCGGGCGTCGAGCCCAAGACCATGGGCATAGGCCCGGTGCCGGCCACGCAGATGCTGCTGAAAAAGCTCGGCCTGACCATAGACCAGATGGACGTCATCGAGGCCAACGAGGCCTTTGCCGCCCAGGCCTGCGCCGTCACCAAGGGCCTGGGCGCCGACCCGGCCAAGGTCAACCCGAATGGCTCGGGCATCTCGCTGGGCCACCCCATCGGCGCCACGGGCGCGCTGATCACCGTCAAGGCGCTGTATGAGCTGCAGCGCATCCAGGGCCGCTACGCGCTGGTGACCATGTGCATCGGCGGCGGTCAGGGCATTGCCGCGATCTTCGAGCGCATGTGATCGCACCCGCCCGGTTGCTGCAAGTTTTGCAGCTGCCTGCGCCCGCTGGACAAGCGCCAGCGGGCTTTTTTATGGGTCAAGGTGGCGCCCTGGCCGGGCGCCGGAGCAGGCCCGCGGCATGAGGCTCGATCCCTTCCGGCGGGTGGACGACACCCCGTTTTCCGCTCGCCGCACCGACATCGAGCGCGCGCGCGGCCAGCCGCTGCGCGTCGAACCCAACGCCGTCGGCCTGACGGCGCTGGACTATGGCGATGTGGTGTTCCGCCTGCAGGACAGCAGCGGCCGGCTGGAGGAGGTGACGCGCCGCGCGCCGGTGCTGTACCTGCTCCGCGGCGACAGCGTGGTCGATGTGCCCTTTGCCGCCCTGGCCGGCTACGTGCGCACGCACGACGCGCGGGCGTTCGAGCGTGGCGGCTTTCTGGTCAGCCCGCGCCTTGGCCTGGCCTTCGTGCCCACCGAACCCGACTGGGTGACCGCACTGGCGGCGCACTGCGTCGACGCCTGGCGCCGGCTTGGCAACGATGCCGCGCAGGAGTGATGAGCCGCCGTCAGGCGCGCACGAACAATGTGACCAGCGGCTCGTCGCCCAGCTGACGGCTGCAGTGGCCGTGCACGGACGGGTCGAACGCAGCGCCCGGCGGCAGCGTGTCGTTGGAGTAGAAGCACTGCCCCGGCCCGAACACGCGCGTGCTGCCGTCCTGCAGCCCGATTTCCATGCGCCCCTGCAGCACCACCAGCCACTGCGGCGTGGTGGTGCAGTGGAAGTCGCTGCGAAAACCCACCGGGCTGTGCCGGAACTGGCAGCCGCCCGAGGCCTGCAGCGCCGACAGGCGGGCCGCGGGCGTGCCATCGGGCAGCGCCAGCCGATCGTCACGAAAGCGCGCCCGGCCATCGGGGCCGGTGTAGAGCGTGGTCAGGGTCAGCGTGGTCATGGCCAGGCAGTGTAGAGCGGCGCGTGCGCACACATTTGCTCACGCTTGCATGGCGCCGGCGCAACCCCGTCGGGCTCGGACCGACGTTTCAGTGCACTCCATCTTCTCAACCTGGAGTTCCGCATGAAAGCTCTTGCCACCCTGCTGGGTGCCCTCGCCCTGAGCGGCGGCGTGCTGCTGGCCAGCCCGGCGCAGGCCGCCGGCCAGTGGTTCGACGTCCACGTGATCGACCGCGACAGCGGCAGCCGGCTGCCGCTGTACCGCCATGACGGCCAGTGGTGGGTCGCCGGGCGCCCCGGCGCGCGCTACGCCATCGAACTGCGCAACACCAGCGGCACGCGCCTGCTGGGCGTGGTGAGCGTGGACGGCGTCAACGTCATCAGCGGCGAAACCGCCGACTGGCAGCAGAGCGGCTACGTGCTGGCGCCGCACCAGCGGGCACAGATCACCGGCTGGCGCAAGAGCGAGGCCGAGGTGGCGGCGTTCCACTTCACCGCCCTGCCGCACGCCTACGCCACCCGCACCGGCCGGCCCGAGCACGTGGGAGTGATCGGCGTGGCGGTGTTTCGCGAACGCACGCCCGCACCGCCCCCGCCCGAGTGGTCGGAGCACCGCCGCGCGCCGGCGGCCGGCGAAGCGCCCCCCAGCCCGGCGGCGCCGGCAGCGGCCGCTGCCGATTCCGAATCCGGCGCCGCCAGCCGGCGCGAAGCCCAGGCCGCCGCACCGCGCCTGGGCACCGGCCATGGCGCACGCGAGCCGGCCTGGGTCACCCGCACCCGGTTCGAGCGCCGCAGCAGCCAGCCTAACGAGGTGATCGCCATCCGCTACGACAGCCGCGAAAACCTGCTGGCCATGGGCGTGATCCCGCAGCACCCGCGCCAGGCGCAGGCACCGCGGCCGTTTCCCGACGCGCCGCCCGGCCCGGGCTACACGCCCGACCCGCCGGCCTGGCGCTGAACGCTCCCCGGCGCTGGCGCCTGGCGCGCGCCGCTGGCCATAATCCAGCCCATGCCCGCGCCAGTGGCCAGCGCCGACGAACCGCTCATGCGTGCCTACGCCGCAGGCGACGCCAGCGCCTTCGAGACCCTGTATGACCGGCACCAGCTGCGCCTCTGGCGCTACCTCCTGCGCAGCGTGGGCGACGCCGCCACGGCCGACGAGCTGGCGCAGGACGTGTGGCTGCGCGTGGCCCGCGAAGCGCCCCGCTACACCCCCAGCGCCGCCGCCCCGGGCCGCCCGCCGGCGCGCTTCACCACCTGGCTGTTCACCCTGGCCCACCATCGGGTGGTCGATCACCTGCGGCGCCAGCGGCCGACCCTCAGCCTGGACGAGCCGCTGCACGACGAGCTCACGCTGGCCGACACGCTGGCAGCGCCCTCGGGCTTCGGCCCGCTGCGCCAGATCGAAACCCGCCAGCAGGCCGTGCAGCTGCTGGCGGCGCTGGACGCGCTGCCGCCCGAGCAGCGCACCGCCTTCCTGCTGCAGGCCGAGGGCGAAATGAGCGTGGCCGAAATCGCCAGCACCACCGGCGTCGGCCTGGAAACCGCCAGGAGCCGCCTGCGCTACGCCCGCGCCGCGCTGCGCCGCAAGCTGGAGCACCTCGCATGAACGCGCCGCCCGCCCTGCCGCGCCCGACCGACGACGATCTGGTCGAGCGCTACCACGAAGCCGCCGCGCTCGAAGACCGCGGCCCCGCGCCCGAGCTGCGCGCGGCCGTGCTGGCCCAGGCCCGGATGCTGGCCTGGCGCCATCCCGAAGCGGCCGACGACGGGCCGTCGAACGCTACCGAAAGCATAGCTGGTGGCGACGATCCAGCAAGCGCTGCAGCCGTTTTTGATGCTGAAGCCGGCAGTCCCCGCCGGCCGCGCGGCGCGGCCAACGACCGGCGCTGGCTGATCTCCACCGCTGCCAGCGTGGCGGTGCTGGGTCTGGCCGGCCTGCTGGCCCTGCAGTTCGAGCGCAGTCCGCAGGGCCTGCGCGAAGCGGCCCCGCAGGCCGGCCCGACGGCGCTGGTGGACGCGGCGCCGCCGCCCGCCCCGCCCGCCACAGCGGCGGCTCCGCTGGCCCCCACGCCGGCCGCAGCGACGGCCGCGCCCCCGGCCGCAGCGCCGAAGCCCGAAACCATCCAGCCCGCGCCTGCGCCCGCAGCGCCCCATCCTCCCGAGACCACGCCGCCGGCCACGCCGCACCTGCCCCCGCCCGCCGCCGACGCCGCCACGCCAGCCACCGCCGCGCGAGCGCCCGATCCCCGCGCGGCCAGGCCGAAAGCCGAGCCGCGCGCCCGCGAACCCGCGGCTCGCCCGGACCTGCGTCGGCCCGCCGCCGATGCGCGCCCCGACCGACCGCCGCCCACCGCACCCGCGCGCGCCGAACACCCCGAGGCCGAGGCCGGCGCACCCGCCCCCCGCCCGCCGCAGGCCAGCGAGGCGCCGTCGCCTGTCCCGCCCGACCGCGCCGCCGCCCGCACCGGCACCGCCAGCCCCAACGGCACCGCCAGCCCCAACGGCATCGCCAGCCCCAACGGCACCGCCAGCCCCAACGGCATCGGCGCCGAGCCCACCGCCGCGCCGGCGGCACCGGCGGCGCCAGCGCCCGTCCTGACCCCGCCGCAACGCCTGCTGGCCGCCGCCGCCGCCGGCCAGGCGGACGCCGCCCGCGCCGCGCTGGAACAGGGCGCCGCCGTCAACGCCACCGACAGCGCCGGCCGCACCGCGCTGATGCTGACGGCGCGGCGCGGCAACG
>JADLIA010000126.1 GCA_020848515.1 Rubrivivax sp.
GACCGGGGCGAATCGCCCGAGCAGGCCATGTACCGGGAACTGCACGAGGAAGTGGGACTGCAGCCGGAGCATGTGCGCATCGTCGCCCGAACCCGTGACTGGTTGCGCTACGAGGTGCCAGACCGGTTCATTCGCCGCGATGCGCGTGGTCCGCAAGGTCGAGGCCATCGTGCGCGACGAGATGAACCGCGCCGGCGCGGTCGAGTGCGTGATGCCGGTGGTTCAGCCGGGCGAGCTGTGGAGTGAAAGTGGGCGCTTCCAGACCATGGGCCCGGAGCTGATGCGCATCCGGGACCGCCACGAGCGCGACTTCGTGGTGCAGCCCACCAGCGAGGAGGCGGTGACCGACATCGCCCGCCAGGACCTGCGCAGCTACAAGCAGCTGCCGCGCAACCTCTACCAGATCCAGACCAAGTTCCGCGACGAGCGCCGGCCGCGCTTCGGCCTGATGCGCGGGCGCGAATTCATCATGAAGGACGCCTACAGCTTCGACCGCGACGAACCGGGCGCCAAAAGGAGCTATCAGGCCATGGCGCGCGCCTACCGCGCCATCTTTGACCGCTTTGGCCTGCGCTACCGCGCGGTGGCGGCCGATTCCGGGGCCATCGGCGGCGATCTGAGCGAGGAATTCCAGGTCATCGCCACCACCGGCGAAGACGCCATCGTCTACTGCCCCGGCAGCGACTACGCCGCCAACATGGAGAAGGCCGAGGCGCTGGCGCCCGCCGGCCCGCGCCCGGCGCCCGCGCAGGCCCTGACGAACACGCCCACGCCCGGCAAGGCCACCTGCGCCGAAGTGGCCGAGCTGCTGCACCTGCCGCTGGCGCGCACCGTCAAGTCGCTGGTGCTGGCCACCGACGAGCTGGACGCGCAAGGTGCCGTGGCCAAGACCCAGATCTGGCTGCTGCTGCTGCGCGGCGACCACGACATGAACGAGATCAAGGCCGCCAAGGTGCCGGGGCTGAATGCGGGCTTTCGCTTTGCCACCGTGCCCGAGATCCAGGCGCACTTTGGCACGCCGCCCGGCTACCTGGGCCCGATCGGCCTGAAGCGGCCGGTCAAGGTGGTGGCCGACCGCGAGGTGGCGCTGATGGCCGACTGGGTGTGCGGCGCCAATGCGGAGGGCCATCACCTGACAGGCGTGAACTGGGGGCGCGACCTGCCCGAGCCGGATGTGGTGGCCGACCTGCGCAATGTGGTCGCCGGCGATGCCTCGCCCGACGGGCGCGGCGTGCTGGCGATCGAGCGCGGCATCGAGATCGGCCACATCTTCTACCTGGGCACCAAGTACAGCCGCGCCATGAACGCCACCTTCCTGGACGAGGACGGCAAGCCCAAACCGTTCGAGATGGGTTGCTACGGCATCGGCATCACGCGCCTGCCGGCGGCCGCCATCGAGCAGAACCACGACGCGCGCGGCATCATCTGGCCCGATGCCATCGCCCCCTTCACGGTGGTCATCTGCCCGGTCGGCATGGACCGCAGCGAGTCCGTCAAGACCGCCGCCGAAGCCCTGTACGCCGAACTGCTGGCCGCCGGGGTGGACGTGATCCTGGACGATCGCGGCGAGCGACCGGGTGTGATGTTTGCCGACTGGGAGTTGATCGGTGTGCCGCACCGTGTCACCATCGGTGACAAAGGCCTCAAGGACGGACAGGTGGAATACCAGCATCGCCGCGACAGCACCGCCACTCGGGTGCCGGTGGACGGCATCGCCGCCTTCGTGACGGGCCGGCTGGCGGTGTGAACGCCGGGGCCGAGCGGTCTGGAGGTGCGTCGGGCGTGGATCGTAGGCAGCTCATCCGAGGCTTGATGGCCGTGCCCGGCGCGCTCATTTTTCAGGAGCGCGCGCTGGCCGGAGGCCAGCTGGAGGAGCCGCTGGCCGACGCGGTGCGCACGGCGCTGTCCTCGGCCATCGCCAACGATGCGCCGCCGCTGCCGGTGTTTGCTTCCACCGACGCGCGCCTGCGCTACCTGCGCTGGCTGTCGGGCATGAGCGACCGCCTCTACAGCCGCAAGAAGGACTTCAACACCCGCATCGAATTTCTGCAGACGGTCTGGTATGAATCGCAGCGCGCCGGGCTCGAGACCTCGCTGGTGCTGGGGCTGATCCAGGTCGAAAGCGCGTTTCGCAAATACGCGGTGTCCAGCGTGGGCGCGCGTGGCTACATGCAGGTGATGCCGTTCTGGAGCCGGGTGATCGGTGACGGCGACGCCGGCAAGCTGTTTCACATGCAGACCAACCTGCGCTTCGGCTGCGTGATCCTGCGCCACTACCTGGAGCGTGAGCGCGGCGACCTGTTCATGGCGCTGGGTCGCTACAACGGCTCGCGCGGCCGACCGCAGTATCCGAACGCCGTGTTCGGGGCCCAGAAAAGATGGGTTTTGTCGGCCTGACGCTTGTCTGGCTTGCGCCAGCAGCTATCAAAATAGTAGTCACTCCGGGGCTGAACGCTCACTGCGGGTGACCAGCACCTGGTCGATCCGGTAGTTGTCCACGTCCATCACCTCGAAGCGGTGGCCGCCCCACTGCACGCTGTCGGTGCGGCGCGGCACGCGGCGCAGCATCACCATCAGAAAGCCGGCCAGGGTGTCGTAGGCCTCGGCGCTGGGCGGCTCGTCCAGGTTCAGCGCGCGCTGCACGTCGGCCATTGGCGTGTGGCCGTCGATCAGCCAGGAGCCGTCGTCGCGCAGCACGATCGGCTCCTCGTCCTCGGGCGTGACCAGCTCGCCCATCACCGTGCTCATGACGTCGTTGAGCGTGACCACGCCGACGACGGTGCTGTATTCGTTGACGATCAGGGCGAAATCCTCGTGCTGCTGGCGGAACTGGTGCAGCACCTCCGACAGGCTCAGGCTGTCGGGCACCACCACCACCTTGTGCAGCAGCGCCGGTTCGGTCAGCTCGATCGGGCGCTGGTGGAGCACGCGCTGAAACAGGTCCTTGGCGTCCACGTAGCCCAGCACCCGGTCCAGTTCGCCTTCGCACACCGGGTAGGTGGAAAACGGCTCGGCCGCTATGCGCAGGCGGATTTCGGCGTCGTCGGCGTCGTGGCGCAGCCAGGCGATGCGGTCGCGCGGCGTCATGGCGCTGGTGACGGTGCGCGTGTCCAGCTCGAACACGTTCTCGATCACCTGCTGCCCGGGCCGGTCCAGCACGCCGGCCTGCGTGCCGGCTTCGGCCAGCGCCAGGATGTCATCCGGCGTGATGCGCTCGTCGCGCTGCATGGGCAGACCCAGCAGGCGCATCACCAGGTCGGTGCAGGCGGTGTAGAGCCAGACGATGGGCTTGAACAGCAGCAGCACATGCCCCATCGGCCCCACCATGGCCATGGCCACGCGTTCGGGCTCGGCCATGCCCAGGCGTTTGGGCACCAGGTCGGCAAACACCACGAACAGCGAGGTCACCGCCGCCACCGAGCCGACCAGCGACAGGTTCGCCGCCGTCCGTTCGGGCAACCACAGCCGCAGCAGCTCGGCCAGGTACGGTCCCAGCAGACCTTCACCCACGATGCCGCCCAGGATGGCGACGGCGTTCAGGCCGATCTGCACCGTGGTGAAGTAAAACCCCGGCTGCTCCTGCACCCGCAGCACGCGCAGCGCACGCGCATCCCCGTCGTCGGCCAGCTGACGCAGGCGCAGACGACGCGAGGCGGCCAGGGCGATCTCGGCCAGCGAAAAAAACGCGCTGACGGCAATGAGAAGTGCGATCAGCAGCAGGCTTTGGGTCAGGCTCATGAATCCGGGGTGGCCGCCAATGGCGCGGCGGGCACGCTTTTGTCGGCCCGGCGGGCACGACGCGCCGCAGGGCAGTGTACACAGCGGCCACCGGCCGGCGGAAGCAGGCGGTCACAGGCCGTGGGCGGCGGCTTCCTATAATTTTTGCGATCCACCACGGGCCAGACGCCCGCCCGAAACGCCGGCGCGCTTGCGTGCGGCCCATCCCCACAAGCCACCATTGAAGGATCTCCATGTTCGACGTCTACATTCGTGAAGCCGGTGCCCGTTTTGGCCTGGGCGAGCAGGCCCTGACCGTGGCCCAGATGCTGCTGGCCGACATGACCAGCCCCGACACCGGCGGGTTGATGGGTTTTCTGGAGCGTTTCAAATCCGCCGGTCTGGGGCCCGTCATCCAGTCCTGGCTCGGCGGTGGCCCGAGCGCACAGCCGATCAGCAACAGCCAGCTGGAAACCGTGCTGGGCGCCAGTGGCGGGCTGCTGTCGCGCCTGACGGGGCTGCTGGACGCCCCGCGCGACAACGTCACCACCGCCATCGGCTACCTGCTGCCTGCCTTCGTCGGGCGCCTGACGCCTGGGGGCAGCCTGCCGTCGTCGCTGCCGCCCGAGGTGCTCAGTCTGGCGGCGGCAGGGCGCGATCTGCTGACCGCGCCTGCCGCGGCCAGCGCGCCGGTGGCGACGGGCCAGCCCGGCATGCTCCGGTGGCTGCCCTGGGTGATTGTGGCGGCCGCGGCGTTGATCGGTCTGGCGTACTGCGGCAAGCAGGAGCAGGCGACCCCCAGCGCACCGGCGACGCCGGCCGTCGACGCGGCGAGCACGGCCGCGCCTGCCGCCGGGGCGTCCGCGGCCGCC
>JADLIA010000127.1 GCA_020848515.1 Rubrivivax sp.
CTGCTGGCCTACCTGCTGGCCATTCTGGCGGCGGCGCTGCGCGATGTGGTGCAGGGGGTGCAGTTGCTGCTGTCGCTGGGGGTGTTTCTGTCGCCGGTGCTGTTTCCGCTCACGCTGTTTCCCGAGCGCTGGCGCTGGCTGCTGTGGCTCAACCCGATGACGGCACCGGTGCTGGGCTATCAGGCCGCCCTGCTGCAGGGCCAGTGGCCGCCGCCGGCGGTGTGGCTGGCGCTGGCGGCCTGGATCGGGCTGCTGGCGCTGCTGCTGTCGCTGGCCGTCGCGCGCAGCCGCGACCAACTGGTGGACTGGCTGTGAACGCACCCGTCGCGCATGCCGCCGCCCTGCCACTGCGGCTGGTCGGGGTGGGCAAGGAGTACCGGCTCTACGACTCGCCACGCGCGCGCCTGAAGGCGCTGCTGACCGGGCGCGCCCTGCACCGCAGCCACTGGGCGCTGCAGGACGTCAGCCTGGAGCTGGCGCGCGGCCAGTGCCTGGGCGTGGTGGGCCACAACGGCGCGGGCAAGAGCACGCTGCTGAAGCTGATCTGCGGCACGCTGCAGCCGAGCCAGGGCCGCGTCGAACGCAGCGGGCGGGTGACCGCCATCCTGGAGCTGGGTGCGGGCTTTCACCCCGATTTCACGGGGCGCCAGAACCTGTACTTCGGTGGCAGCCTGATCGGCATTTCGCACCCGCAGATGGCCGAGCTGGAGGCTTCGGTGCTGGCCTTTGCCGAGATCGGCGAGGCGATCGACCGGCCGGTCAAGACCTATTCGTCCGGCATGGTGGTGCGGCTGGCGTTCGCGCTGGTGACGGCGCTGGAGCCGGACCTGCTGATCATCGACGAGGCGCTGGCGGTGGGTGACCAGCACTTCCAGAAGAAGTGCATCGAGCGCATCCAGTCCTTCCGCGACCATGGCTGCACCATCCTGTTCTGCTCGCACAGCCCCTACCACGTGCGCCACCTGTGCGATGTGGCGCTGTGGCTGGACCATGGGCGGATGATGGAGTTCGGCAGCACCGAGGCGGTGCTGGGCGCCTATGAAAAGCATTCCCGCCTGCTGGGCGGCGAGCGCGCCGAGACCGCCGCGGCGCCGCTGCCTTACGAGCGCGGCCCCGATTCGGCCCTGATCCTGTCGTGCGACATCGCCGACCTGGGCGACGGCGATCCGCCCACGCTGCACAGCCCCGATCTGGTGGCCACCATCACGGTGCGCGGCAAGGGTGCCGAGCGGCCCAACATCGGCTTCATGATCGAGCAGGAGCGCGGCGTGGGCATCACCTCGCTGGCCACCCACGAGGAAGACGCCGCGCCGACCGAGGTCGAGCCGGGGGTGTGGCGCTCGACGCTGACGTTTCCCGACCTGCCGCTGCACAGCGGCGACTACGTGATCAGTGTGTTCCTGTTCGACGAGACCGGGTTGGTGACCTATGACCTGTGGTTTCAGTTCAAGGTGATTCGGATCGTTTCACCGACACTGATGCCGGGGCTGGTGCGGCTGCCGCACCGCTGGAGTTGAGCGATGGGCTTGAAGGAATTGCTGGATGTCACCGCCGCCGGCCCGCTGCCGCCCGAGCAGGCGCGCGCGGCGCTGGCGCGTGGGCAGGCGCTGCTGGCCGCCGGGGATCGCGACGGCGCCGCCACCGCGCTGCGCCAGGCGGCGCTGACGCGCGAGACGCAGCTGGCGGCGCACAACCTGATCGAATCGCAGGGTCTGCCGGGTGCGTTTGCGCCCTGGATGGGGCTGGATGCGCGCATCGACCCGCAGGACGACGTGTTCGGCTTCTTCAATGGGCACGGCAGCTGGTCCAGCCCGCTGCGCGACTACCTGGCCGATGGCTGGCGCACGCTGTCGGAGTTGATGCTGCTGCTCGAGCGCGGCGGGCGCACGCTGGCGGGCTTCGACGCGGTGCTGGAGTTTGCCAGTGGCCACGGCCGCTTCACGCGCCATCTGGCCAAGGCGCTGGGGCCGGGGCGCGTGACGGTGTCGGACGTGGTGCCGGGCGCGGTGGCGTTTTCGACCACGCATTTCGGCGTGCAGGGCTTTGTGTCGGCGGCGCGGCCGGCGCAGCTGCACTGGCCGCGCCGCTACGGGCTGGTGTTCGTGCTGTCGCTGTTCACGCATCTGCCGCGCGCCACCTGGAGCGCCTGGCTGGCGCGGCTGTGGGAGGCGGTGGCGCCGGGCGGCGTGCTGGTGTTCACCACGCACGGAGCCCTGGCGGCCGAGCGCGCCGGCGTGACGCTCGATGCCGAGGGCTTTCACTTTCACCCCGAAAGCGAATCGCACGCGATCGACGTCGCGGAATACGGCACCAGCTACACCAGCCGTGGCTTCGTCGAGGCCGAGCTTGGCTTGCTCAGGCCGGCGCCAACGCGGGTCGATTTCGAGCCGGCCTGGTTCTGGGCCCACCAGGACGCCTGGGTGCTGCAGCGTGCGGAGGCTGCATGAGCACGCCAGTGACACCAAGCGAATACGACGCCTGGATGCGGGCGCACGAAGCGGCGCTGGACGCGGGCGAGCCGGGCGCGGCGGCGGCGATTCGCGCCGCACGCGAGGTGCCGGCCACGCGGCTGGCGGCGCACAACCTGATCGAGCGGCGTGGGCTGGATGGGGCGTTTGCCCAGATGTTCGGTCTGGACTGCCGCATTGCGCCACGCGACGACATCTTTCACTTTTTTGCCGGCCACCCGACCTCGACCAATCCGCTGCGCGACTACCTGGCCGACGGCTGGCGCACGCTGGCTGAGCTGATGCAGCTTCTGGAAGCGGTGGATCGGCCGCTGCTGAAGCTGGCATCGGTGCTGGAGTTTGCCAGTGGTCACGGGCGCTTCACGCGCCACCTGGTGAAGGCGATCGGGCCGCAGCGGGTGACGGTGAGCGATGTGGTGGCCGACGCGGTGGGCTTTGCGCGCGACACGTTTGGCGTGCAAGGCTTCGTGTCGGACCCGCAGCCCGAGGCGGTGCCGTGGCCGCGCCGCTACGAGCTGGTGTTCGTGCTGTCGCTGTTCAGCCACCTGCCGCGCCACAGCTGGGCGCGCTGGCTGGCCAGCATCTGGCGGGCGGTGGCGCCGGGCGGGCTGCTGGTGCTGTCGACCCACGGCGCGGAGGCCGCGCGCCGCGCCGGCGTGGTGCTGGATGACCGTGGGTTCTTTTTTGCCGCCTCCAGCGAGTCCAGCGCCATCGATGCGCAGGAGTACGGCACCAGCTTCACCAGCGAAGCCTTCGTGCGCGAACAGGTGGCGACGCTGGCGGGCGAGGCGGCGCTGATCCATTTTGCGCCCGTGTGGTTCTGGAACCACCAGGATGCCTGGGTGCTGCGACGGGCGTGAGCGCCGCACCAGAAAGCTATAAAAACAATAGCTGCTTGCGCTTGCCAGGTGGGCGCCACAGGTCGTTTTATCGTTTGATGGAGGCGCGTGCGTTCGGTGGGGGACCCAGGCGGCCCATCACACCGTCCCACGCCGCGTGCAGCAGGCGGCGCGCCTGGCGCAGCCGGCCGCCTTCGGCCACGGCGGCATAGAACAGCAGGTACAGCGGGGTCTTGAGCCACTGGTCGATGCGCCAGCGCAGCGCGATGGGGGCGCGCAGCGCCATGGCGAGCGAGTTGCGCACGTGCAGGCAGGCCCGCCAGTCCTGCCCTACGTAGACCGTGCGCCCCAGCAGCCGCAGCGCGCGCCGGCCCAGGTCGTGCTGCAGCTCGACCGCGGGGTCGACCAGGATGGTCCAGCCCTGGTGGCGGGCGCGCAGGCACCATTCGACGTCGACGCGGTCGATGAAGTAGTCCTCGCGCAGCGGGCCCACGCGGTCCAGCGCGTGCAGCGGGATCAGGGTGCCGGAGGCGGGCAGGTAGTCGACCGCCACCGCGCCGTCGCTGCGGCCGGGGCGCAGGCGGCGCACGCGCCAGCCGCTGTGGCGGATCAGCGGCAACGTGGCGCCGGTCTTGACGTCGCGGCACAGCGGCCCGACGGCGGCCACCGCGTGGGCTGCGGCGGCCTGGCTGAGCGTGCGCAGCAGTGCCGGCACCAGATCGGCTGGCGCCAGGCTGTCCTGGTCCAGCAGCAGCACATGGCTGGCGCCCAGTGCGCGCGCGCGGGCGATGCCCAGGTTCTGCGCCTGGCCGATGCCCAGGTTGCGGCCGTTGGCGATCCATTCGCCGTCGCCGGCCGCGGCGGCGTCCGCTGGCGGGCCGCCTTCGGTGTTGTCGACCACCACGCAGGCCGCCACCTGAGCGTGCAGGCGTTGCAGCGCCTGCGCCAGGCGCTGGCGGTCGGGGTGGTAGGTGACGAGCACGGCCACCACGCGGTCCATGGGCGGCCCTTCAGCGGCTGAGCAGCTGGCGCACGCGGTAGCGCCAGGAGCGCGGCACGGCCCGCAGTGCCCGGCCCAGCAGCGGCAGGCGCTGCAGGCGCAGGGCCAGGGCGTACAGGCGGTCCGCGCCGAGTGGCGCTGCCGCCGCGTCGGCCGGCGCGGCCTGGGCCAGCGCCGCGGCCACGCGGCGGGCGCGTTCGAGCTGCTCGGGCCAGGGCGCCGGCGCCGCCGCCGGCAGGTAGTCGCTGGCGTACTGCCAGTCGCCCAGTTGCCGGCGCAGCGCCTGCAGCGGCGCGGACAGCGGCGGGGCGGCCTGCACCTGCCCGTCGACGAACGCCTGCTGCCGGATGCGCAGGAACAGTTCGAGCCACTGCGAGGCGCTGCTGTCCCAGGCCTGCACCCAACTCCAGGGGCGCTCGGCCACCCGTTCGGCAAAGGCGCCGAGGTCGGGCACGGCGACCGGCAGCCCGGCCTGCAGGGCGGCGCTGAGGGTGTAGCTGTAGGTTTCCGGCCACTGCGCCGGGAACCACGCCAGGTGCGGCGCCAGCCGCTGCAGCAGGGCCGGCAGGTCTTCGTCGGCGTACTGGCCGTGCACGGTGAGGGCAGTGCCGGGGGCGGTCTGCAGGTGGCGATAGCCGTAGCCGATCAGGTGAAATTCGAGCGGTGCGCCGGCGCGCCGCGCCAGGCGTGCGGTTTCTTCCAGCACGTCGGCGCCCTTGATGACGCTGAGCGCGCCGATGGCGACGATGCGCAGCGGCTCCTGGGCCGCCAGTCGCGGCGGCTGGGGCATGGGCAGGGTGCCGGGCAGGATGTCGGTGTGGGGCGCGCAGCGGAGGGTGGCGCCCGGCATGGCGCGGCGCATGCGCTCGGCGGTGTCCAGGCTGGGCGTGAGCACGAAACGCGCCTGCTGCAGAAAGCGGCGGTTGCGGATGCGCCAGGCGTCGATCGGCTCGCGGGTCTCGGGCAGCGAGGGCGGGTGGTCACCGCCGCAGCATTCGCCCTGCGCGTCCATCCGGTAGCGGCCGTGCCTGCCGGTCAGGGTGATGTGGGTGCAGAAGCTGTAGAAGTCGTGGCAGGTGACGTCGTAGGCCACGCCCAGCTCGTGCGCCAGCGTCCAGACGCGCGGCGCGTGGCCGAGCAGGTGGTGGTAGTGCACGTGGCTGACCGCCATGTCGCGCAGCAGGCGCAGCAGGGCGTCCCCGTCGTGCCCGAGATCGAAACTGGCGGCCCAGCGCCGCGACGGTGCCCAGCGGCCCGCGTCCTGCTCGATCAGCTGCAGCTGCACCCGCTGCCCGCCGGCCGGGCGCAGCGACACCAGGACGGCGGTGTCGGCCAGCGTGGCGGCCAGCTCCAGAATGTGGCGCTCGGTGCCGCCGCCACGCTGGTGCTGCACCACCAGCACCACCTGGCGGCGCCCGCCGTCGGTGTGGCGCAGCCAGTCGACGGCCAGGCGCGCCGGGCGCGCCGGGTCGAGCTGCAGGAAGCGCTGGACCTGGGCGTCGTAGCCGGGGTGCAGGCGGCGCAGGGTTTCCATGGCGGCTTGCTCGCGCGGGCTTTTGCTGTCGCCGAAGCTGACGCCGCCGGTGTGCAGCACGTAGGTGTCGAGCGCGTGCAGGTTGTGCCAGCCCAGGCCGATGGCGCGCTGGCAGAAGTCGTTTTCTTCGCCGTAGCCCTTGCCGAAATGCGCTTCGTCGAACAGGCCCACGGCCTGCAGGCAGTCGCGCCGGATGTACATGCAGAAGCCGACGCCGGTGGGCACCGGTACGCTCTGGCCGGCGTTGACCTGGGCGAACAGCCGGTCCAGGCTGGCCGTGCTGTGGCCGGGCGGCAGCGGGTTGTCGGCGCAGAACACCGGGTAGCTGCAGATGGTGGCGTTGCCGGAGAACGGCGTCACCGTGCCGGCCCGCGCCTGTCGGTAGGCGGCGGCGCGCAGGCGATCGAGCCAGTCGCCGGCCACTTCGGTGTCGCTGTTGAGCAGCAGCACGTCGTTGTGTTCGGACTGGCGCATGCCGCGGTTGACGGTGCCGACGAAGCCCAGGTTGTGCTCGTTTTCGAGCAGCGTGATGCGCGGCTCGGCGGCCGCCTTGTCGCGCAGCCAGGCGGTGACCTCGGGCTCGGGGCTGCAGTCGTTGATGACGATCAGGCGCCAGTCGGTGCGCGGGCCGCCGGCCAGCACGGCGTCGATGCACACCTGGGTGTCGCGCAGGCCGCGGTAGACCGGCACGATGATGTCCACCGTGGGGCTGAGTGGCGGCGGCACGGGGGCGCCGGCCTCGGCCTCGGCCGGGGCGGCGCCGGCGGGCGCCGGGGTGCGGCCGGGTGGGCGACGCACGCCGTTGACCAGCTCGGCCAGCAGGCGGGTGTAGCGCACGGCGCGCAGGTTGCGCAGGTTGTCCACGTGCTCGGCCATGCCGTGCAGTTGCTGGTGCAGCTCGGCCAGCTGCTGCTGCGCGCTCTGGCCGGCGGCGAACAGCGCGTCGCGGTCGTGCCTGAGGTGGGCGTTTTCCAGCGCCAGGCGCTCGTGGTCCTGGTGGAGTTCGGCGAGGCGCCCGGCGTCGGCAGCGTGCTGCTCGCGCAGCCGCTGCTGCTCGGCCTGCAGCGGGCCAACCACGCTGGCCAGGCTCAGGTAGTCGGCCGACATCGGCCAGTCGAGCTGCACTTCCAGCAGCAGCGGGCCGGCCGCCGCGGCCTGCTGCAGGGTGTCGGCAGCGATGGGCAGGTGGATCCAGGGGTCGTCACCGGTCAGCAGCACGGCTGCGCTGGCGTCGCCCGGCAGCGCGCCGCCACACACCA
>JADLIA010000128.1 GCA_020848515.1 Rubrivivax sp.
CAGCAGCGGTGCTGGCAGGTGCATAGCGCCTTCACCCAGAAGGTGAAGGCTCCCAAGTGGCGCAAGATCAGCGTTCATGCGGCATTCCCAAGGGTTGCAAGCGGTCAACTGCGGTTTCTAGGTTCAACGCCCGAGCCGCCCGCGCCGCCGACCGGCGCCGCCCCGCTACCATGCTGACCTGATGCCCCCGCAGCTCGCCCGCCACCTGCCGTTTCTGCGCTGGCCGCGCCCGACCGCGCGCCTGCTGCAAGGGGAAGCCATGGCCGGCCTGACGGTGGGGCTGATGGTGATCCCGCAGGGCGTGGCCTACGCCCAGCTGGCGGGCATGCCGCTGATCACCGGCATCTACGCCTCCATGCTGCCGGCGCTGGTGGCGGTGCTGTTTTCGGCCTCGGCGCGGCTGTCGGTGGGGCCGACGGCGCTGACCAGCCTGATGATCGCCGCCGCCCTGACGCCGCTGGCCACGCCCGGCAGCGCCGAATGGGTGGCGCTGGCGGTGTGGCTGGCGCTGCTGTCGGGCCTGCTGCAGGTGGCGCTGGGCCTGGTGCGCTTCGGCTGGCTGCTGAACCTGGTCAACGCGCCGGTGCTGATGGCCTTCACGCAGGCGGCGGCGGTGCTGATCATCGGCTCGCAGCTGCCGGCACTGCTGGGTTTTCGCGCCGGCTGGGCCGACATGCTGCGCCAGCCGGCCTTCGATCCGCTGGCCAGCGCCTTCGGCCTGGGCGCGCTGGCGCTGCTGCTGCTGGGGCGGCGCTGGAAGCCGACCTTCCCTGGCGTGCTGGTGATCGTGGTGGCGGCGGCCGCGCTGAGCTGGGCGCTCGGCTTCGAAGCCGGCGGCGGCGCCGTGGTGGGCGCGCTGCCGCAGGGGCTGCCGGCGCCCTACCTGCCGCCCTGGCCCGGCTGGCAGCTGCTGGGCCAGTTGCTGCTGCCGACCCTGGTGGTGACGCTGGTGAGCTTTCTGGAAACCGCCGCCAGCGCCAAGGTCGACAGCCAGCGCAAGGGCGAGCGCTGGGACCAGGACCAGGACCTGATCGGTCAGGGTCTGGCCAAGATCGCCTCCGGCCTGTGCGGCGCCTTTGCCACCAGCTCGTCGTTTTCGCGTTCGGCGCTCAACCTGTACGCTGGCGCACAGACCGGCTGGGCCACGGTGGTGTCGGTGGCGGTGGTGCTGCTGGCGCTGCTGCTGTTCACGCCGGTGCTGCGCTTCGTGCCGCAGGCGGTGCTGGCGGCCATCGTGGTGGCGGCGGTGCTGGGGCTGATCAAGCCGCGCGAGTTCCTGCGCCTGTGGCGGGTGTCGCGGGTGGAGACGGTGATCGCCGCGCTGACCTTCGCGGTCACGCTGGCGGCGGCGCCGGCGCTGTACTGGGGCGTGCTGACGGGGGTGCTGATGGCGCTGTCGCTGTTCCTCTACCAGCGCCTGCACCCGCGCATCATCGAAGTCGGTCTGCACGCCGACGGCAGCCTGCGCGACCGTCACCTGTGGCAGCTGGCGCCGCTGGCGCCGCGCACGCTGGCGCTGCGGCTGGACGCGGCGCTGGACTTCGCCTCGGCCGGGCAGTTCGAGCGCCACGTGACCGAATACCTGGCCGAGCACCCGACGACACAGCATGTCTGCCTGTTCGCCCAGCCCATCAACCGCATCGACGCCACCGGCGCCGAGGTGTTCGCGCGCGTGCTGGGCCAGTTGCACGAGCGGCGTGTGACGCTGCTCATCGTCGGCCTCAAGCTGCCGGCCGAACGGGTGCTGCGCGCGGCCGGCGCGCTGGGAGAGTGGCCGCTGCTGCAGATGGTCCGCACCGACGCCGAGGCGCTGGCCGCGCTGGCGCGCCTGGAGGAGCCCCCGGCCGACATCGCCGCCGCCGCCATCTGAGGCTTGAGCCCTTGGCTTCGGAATCCTGAACTCGGAACCAGGCTGAATGTGCCTCCGGCGCAGGCACAGCAAGCGCCAGCAGCTATTGATTCAGTAGCGCTTTCAACCCAGCCCGAGCGCCGCCACGCCGGCGGCGATGCACAGCGCGCCGGCCACGCGCACCCCCCGGTCGCCCTCGCCCAACAGCTGGCCGCCGATCAGGGCGGCGAACAGCATCGACACCTCGCGCGCCGGCGCCACCAGCGACAGCGGCGCCTGCTGCATGGCGAACAGCACCAGCACGTAGGCCACCGGGCTGCACAGCGCCACCACCAGCGCGCCGCGCCACTGGCGGCGCCACAGCTGCGCGGTGGCGGCGCGGTCGCGCAGCGCCACCGGCAGCAGCAGGCCGATGCGCACCCAGTTGCCCATGTAGTCCAGCAGAATCGGCGACAGCGCCAACCAGCGCACGGCGTAGCCGTCGACCACGGTGTAGCTGGCGATCCAGACGCCGGTCAGCAGGCCGTAGCGCAGGCCCTGGCGCACGCGCGCACGTGCCTGCGGGTCGTCGCGCCGGCGCAGCAGGCGCGGGCCACCGGCGATCAGGAACACCCCCAGCACCACGGCGCCGATGCCGGCCGCCGCCAGCGGGCTCAGGCGCTCGCCCAGCAGGGTGACGGCCACCAGCGACGACAGCAGCGGCCCCGAGCCGCGCGCCAGCGGGTAGACCACGGTCAGGTCGGCCACGCGATAGCCGCGCAGCAGGGTGACGTAGTACAGCACATGCAGCAGGCCGCTGGCGGCCACGCAGGCCCAGGCGGCGGCGTCCCA
>JADLIA010000129.1 GCA_020848515.1 Rubrivivax sp.
CCACCACCATTCAGAAGCCAGGCCACGTGCCTGGCTCTTCGTTTTCGGCCAGTGCTGGCTTGGTGTCGAAACCCAACGCCGACCGTTGGCACGACCTGATCGAGACTATGAACAGCAAAGATCAGCACACCACCGCGTGAAGGCAGTCGTTGATGTGCAAAGGGTAAGGACCTGCGCCGGGGAATGCTCGATGAACTCTGGGGGAATGAAGGGAGAGATCCCCAAATCCCGACCAACGAATGGAGCCCCTGGCGCGCGTCTTTCATCAGGGTTTGCTGCCAGGCAAAGGCAGCGTCAATAACCGTTTGTAGTCACACCGTCCGCACCGTTTGCCAAGAGGCATTGGCGGACTGCACGCACAAGGTGGGAGCCTGATCGCAGGTCAATGAGCAAACCGATCCTGGATTGATCGCTGTGCGATCAACCTAGGCAATTCTGCTGGTGGGCACCGTACGACTGCGCCCGGGCCGACGGCGATGGGCGCGCCATGCAGGGCAGTACGATCGGCACCTGACTTGCCCTGGCGCTGCCAAGTCGCAGCGGGTTGATCCGTCTCAGCGGCCAGGCGAGTCCTTGCTCTTTGGGCCTCTCTACCCGTGAACCAAGCTCCCGACCGCGCACCTGCCCCACCCCTGGCCGAGCGCCTGCGCCCGCGCACGCTGGCCGAGGTGGTGGGTCAGCCGCACCTGCTGGGGCCGGGCATGCCGCTGCGCATCGCGTTCGAGTCGGGGCGGCCGCACAGTTGCATCCTGTGGGGGCCGCCGGGCACGGGCAAGACGACGATTGCGCGGCTGATGGCACAGGCGTTCGACGCCCAGTTCATCGCCATCAGCGCGGTGCTGGGCGGCGTCAAGGACATCCGCGACGCGGTGGAGCGCGCGCAGCAGGCGCAGCAGGGCCTGGCGCCGCGGCGCACCATCGTGTTCGTCGACGAGGTGCACCGCTTCAACAAGAGCCAGCAGGACGCCTTTCTGCCGCACGTCGAAAGCGGGCTGTTCACCTTCATCGGCGCCACCACGGAAAACCCTTCGTTCGAGGTCAACTCGGCCCTGCTGTCGCGCGCCACGGTGTACGTGCTGCAATCGCTGACGGCCGACGATTTGATGCATATTGTGGCCCGGGCGCAGGCGCAGCAAGCGCTGCCAGCTATCGATTCGGTAGCTTTGGAGCGCCTGCTCGGCCATGCCGACGGCGACGCCCGGCGCCTGCTCAACACCCTGGAGACGGTGGCCGTGACCGCCGCCGCGGAGGGTGTGGCGCAGATCGACGAGGCCTGGCTGCTGAAGGTGCTGGGCCAGCAGCTGCGCCGCTACGACAAGGGCGGCGAGCAGTTCTACGACACCATCAGCGCGCTGCACAAGTCGGTGCGTGGCTCGGATCCCGACGCCGCCCTGTACTGGCTGGTGCGCATGCTCGACGGCGGGGCCGACCCGCGCTACCTGGCGCGCCGCATGCTGCGCATGGCCAGCGAAGACATCGGCCTGGCCGACCCGCGCGCGCTGCGCCTGGCGCTGGATGCGGCCGAGGTGTACGAGCGCCTGGGTAGCCCCGAGGGCGAGCTGGCGCTGGCCGAGTGCGTGGTCTACCTGGCGGTGGCTCCCAAGAGCAACGCGGTATACAAGGCTTACAACGCCGCCCGCGCCTGGGTGCGGCAGGACGTGACACGGCCGGTGCCGTTGCATTTGCGCAACGCGCCGACCCGGCTGATGAAACAGCTCGACTACGGCAAGGGTTACCGCTACGCGCACGACGAAGAGGGCGGCTTTGCCGCCGGCGAGCGCTACCTGCCCGAGGGCATGCCCGATCAGCGCTTTTACGACCCGGTGCCGCGCGGGCTGGAGATCCGCATCGGCGAAAAGCTGGCCGAGCTGCGCCGACGCAACCGCGAGGACGCTGGCGGCTGAGGCGTACGCGCTGGCTGGGGCGCGCGCGGCCGCCGTCTACAAGGGAAATCCCGGGTCGGGCAGATCGTCCGCAACTCCCGGCGTGCCGATAAAATCGCGCTCGCTTTTTGAACCCGCAACGGAGTCTCCGGCGGGTTTTTTGTTAGCCGACCGGCAAGCCCACAAGGCGACGCCAGGCGGCCGACTGAACCACGCCGCGCCGGAGACAACGGTGCGGACCCTTGAGGAAGTCTCGCATGGACATTCTGCTTCAGCAGATCATCAACGGCCTGGTGCTGGGCAGCATGTACGCCCTCATCGCCCTGGGCTACACCATGGTTTACGGCATCATCCAGCTCATCAACTTCGCTCACGGCGAGGTGTTGATGGTGGGCGCACTGGTGGCCTGGACCGTCATCGGCGTGCTGCAGGAGGCGGTGCCCGGCATGCCCACCTGGCTGATCTTGCTGGCGGCCACCGTGGCCGGCTGTGTGGTGGCGGCGGTGCTCAACATCGTGATCGAGAAGGTCGCTTACCGGCCGCTGCGCAACGCCCCACGCCTGGCGCCGCTGATCACCGCCATCGGCATGTCGATCCTGCTGCAGGCGCTGGCCATGGTGATCTGGAAACCCAACGTCAAGTCCTTCCCGTCCATGCTGCCGACCGAGCCGTACTTCATCGGCGAGGCGGTGATCACGCCGACGCAGATCATGATCCTGGTGGTCACGGTCATGTCGCTGGCGGTGCTGATGTACATCGTGCACTACACGCGCATCGGCCGCGCCATGCGCGCCACCGCCGAAAACCCGCGCGTGGCGGCGCTGATGGGAGTCAAGCCCGACGCGGTGATTTCGGCCACCTTCGCCATCGGTGCGGTGCTGGCGGCCATTGCCGGGGTGATGTACGCCTCCAACTACGGCACGGCACAGCACTTCATGGGCTTCCTGCCGGGGCTGAAGGCCTTCACGGCGGCGGTGTTCGGCGGCATCGGCAACCTGACCGGCGCCATGGTGGGCGGCGTGCTGCTGGGGCTGATCGAGGCCATCGGCTCGGGCTACCTGGGCGCGCTCACCGGCGGCCTGCTGGGCAGCCACTACGCCGACATCTTTGCCTTCATCGTGCTGATCATCGTGCTGACGCTGCGGCCCTCGGGCCTGCTGGGCGAGCGCGTGGCGGACCGCGCCTGACGCCCGGGAGGACCTTGCCATGACGCAGAAGAACAAGCTGATCGCCTTCGTGCTGTGCGGCATCGCGCTGCTGGTGCTGCCGCTGATCCTGCAGCAGTTCGGCAACGCCTGGGTGCGCATCGTCAACATCGCGCTGCTCTACACCATGCTGGCGCTGGGGCTGAACATCGTGGTCGGCTACGCCGGCCTGCTGGACCTGGGCTACGTCGCCTTCTTCGCGGTGGGGGCGTACCTGTTCGCCTTGCTGGCCTCGCCGCACCTGACCGACAACTTCGCCGCCATCGCCGCCATGTTCCCGGGCGGACTGCATCTGTCGGTGTGGCTGGCGCTGCCACTGGCGCTGCTGCTGGCGGCCATCGCGGGGGTGCTGCTGGGCATTCCGGTGCTCAAGCTGCGCGGCGACTACCTGGCCATCGTCACGCTGGGCTTCGGCGAGATCATCCGCATCTTCCTGAACAACCTCGACCACCCCTTCAACATCACCAACGGCCCCAAGGGCGTCAACCAGATCGATCCGGTGCGGTTTCTCGGCATCAACCTGGGCAAGCCGCTGAACATCGGCGGCTTCGAAGTCGCCTCGGTGTCGCTGTACTACTACCTGTTCCTGGTGCTGGTGCTGGTCACGGTGTTCGTGTGCCAGCGCCTGCAGGATTCGCGCGTCGGCCGCGCCTGGATGGCGATCCGCGAAGACGAGATCGCCGCCAAGGCCATGGGCCTGAACGTGCGCAACCTCAAGCTGCTGGCCTTCGGCATGGGCGCGTCGTTCGGCGGCGTGTCGGGAGCCATGTTCGCCGCTTTCCAGGGCTTCGTCTCGCCCGAGTCGTTCAGCCTGATGGAGTCGGTGATGATCGTCGCCATGGTGGTGCTGGGCGGTCTGGGCCACCTGCCCGGCGTGGTGCTGGGGGCGCTGCTGCTGTCGGCGCTGCCGGAGGTGCTGCGCTATGTGGCCGGGCCGCTGCAGCAGATGACCGACGGCCGGCTGGACGCGGCCATCCTGCGCCAGTTGTTCATCGCGCTGGCCATGATCATCATCATGCTGCTGCGTCCGCGCGGCCTGTGGCCGTCGCCCGAGCACGGCAAGGTCAAGACCGAGCCGGCCGACCGCATCACCCCGCTGTCGGGGCAGCAGAACCCGCCGGGGGTGGACTTCCCCGGTGACGCCGTGCCCGGCAACACGCCGCACCGGCAGTACCCCGTCAATCCCTGAAACCCAACCGGAGACGAACGTCATGAGCACAGACACCGTCCTGAAGGTTCAGGGTGTTTCCAAGCGCTTCGGCGGCCTGCAGGCCCTGTCCGACGTCGGCATCAGCATTCAGCGTGGCCAGGTGTATGGCCTGATCGGCCCCAACGGCGCCGGCAAGACCACCTTCTTCAATGTGCTGACCGGGCTGTACACGCCCGACAGTGGCAGCTTCGAGCTGGCCGGCCAGGCCTACAAGCCGACCGCTGTGCATGAAGTGGCCAAGGCCGGCATCGCGCGCACCTTCCAGAACATCCGCCTGTTCGCCGAGATGACGGCGCTGGAAAACGTGATGGTCGGGCGCCACGTGCGCACCCATTCCGGCCTGTTCGGCGCCATCTTCCGCACCGCCGGCTTCAAGGCCGAGGAGGCGGCCATCGCCGCCCGTGCTAAGGAGCTGCTGGACTACGTGGGCATCGGCAAGTACGCCCAGTTCCGCGCCCGCACGCTGTCGTATGGCGATCAGCGCCGGCTGGAAATCGCCCGCGCGCTGGCCACCGACCCGCAACTGGTGGCGCTGGACGAGCCGGCCGCGGGCATGAACGCCACCGAGAAGGTGCAGTTGCGCGCGCTGATCGACCGCATCCGCAAGGACGGCCGCACCATTCTGCTGATCGAGCACGACGTGAAGCTGGTGATGGGCCTGTGCGACCGCGTCACGGTGCTCGACTACGGCAAGCAGATCGCCGAGGGCACGCCGGCCGAGGTGCAGAAGAACGAGAAAGTCATCGAGGCCTATCTGGGCACGGGAGGTCACTGACATGGCACAGACACTGTTGAAAGTCAGCGGCCTGAAGGTGGCCTATGGTGGCATCCAGGCCGTCAAGGGCGTGGACTTCGAGGTGCGCGAAGGCGAGTTGGTGTCGCTGATCGGCTCCAACGGCGCCGGCAAGACCACCACCATGAAGGCCATCACCGGCTCGCTGCCGCTGGCCGGTGGCGACATCGAGTACCTGGGCAAGTCCATCAAGGGCCAGGGACCGTGGGATCTGGTGCGCCAGGGCCTGGCCATGGTGCCCGAAGGCCGCGGCGTGTTCACGCGCATGAGCATCACCGAAAACCTGCTGATGGGTGCCTACATCCGGAGCGACAAGGCCGGTGTGGCGCAGGACATCGAGCGCGTGTTCAGCATCTTCCCGCGCCTGCGTGAGCGCAAGGACCAGCTGGCCGGCACCATGTCGGGCGGCGAACAGCAGATGCTGGCCATGGGCCGGGCGCTGATGTGCCGGCCCAAGGTGCTGCTGCTGGACGAGCCGTCCATGGGCTTGTCGCCCATCATGGTGGACAAGATTTTCGAGGTGGTGCAGGACGTCTACGCCCAGGGCGTCACCGTGCTGCTGGTGGAGCAGAACGCCAGCCGCGCGCTGGCGCTGGCCAACCGCGGCTACGTGATGGAGTCGGGCCTGGTCAGCATGAGCGGCAGCGGCAAGGACCTGCTGGCCGACCCGAAAGTGCGCGCGGCCTACCTGGGCGAATAACGCCGCTGCCGTGCCCCAACGCCAAAGCCACGCCCTGGCGGCGTGGCTTTTTTGTGGTTCGGGGCGGGCTGCTGCCGTTTCTAGGGTCAGTCCACCTTGGCACCCGAGCGCTTGACCACCGGCTGGTAGCGGGCGCGCTCGCGCGTCATCAACTGGCCGAATTGCTCGGGCGTGGTCGGCACCGGCTCGGCCATCAGCTGGGCAAAGCGCTGCTGCGTTTCGGGCGCCTTGAGTGCGTCGGTGAAGGCGGCGTTGAGCCGGTCGATCACTTCGCGCGGCGTGCCCGCGGGCGCCACCAGACCCCACCAGGTATCGACCTCGAAGCCCTTGATGGTCTCGGCCATGGCGGGCACGCCCGGCAGCAGGGGCGAGGGGCGGGCGCTGGTGACGGCCAGCGCCTTGATCTTGCCGGCCTTGATGTTGGCCGCCGCCGCCGCCAGGTTGTCGATGTTGTAGTCGACCTGGCCGGCCAGCAGTGCCAGCTGCGCCGGGTTGGCGCCGTTGTACGGGATGTGCACGGCAAAAATGCCCGCGCCCTGCTTGAACATCTCGCCGGCCAGGTGGCCCGCCGAGCCGTTGCCGCCCGAGCCGTAGTTCAGCTTGCCGGGGTTCTTGCGGGCGTAGGCGATCAGGTCGGCCAGGGTGCGGATGCCCAGGCGCTGCGCGGTGTCGGCGTTGATGACCAGCACGTTGGGCACGCGCACCATCTGGGTGATGGGGGCGAAGTCCTTGCCGGCGTCGTAGGGCATCTTGCTGAACAGCCAGGGGTTGATGGCGTGCGTGGCCACCGCCGCGATGCCGATGGTGCTGCCGTCGGGCGCGGCCTTGGCCACCAGGTCGGAGCCGATGTTGCCGCCGGCGCCGGGTTTGTTTTCGACCACCACGTTGCCCAGCGCGGGCTGCACCCGCTCGGCCAGTGCGCGGGCCGTGACGTCGAGCGGGCCGCCGGGGGCGTAGGGCACGATCAGCCGGATCGGCTTGCCTTGCGCCCAGGCCGCGGGCGCGGCGCCGATGGCGCTGGCAAGCAGCGTCACCGACAGAACAGGAAGGAGCGAGCGGCGATTCATGGTCATGAGCGTGTGAAAAGAAGTGAACAACGGACGCACGAACTTTACGCGAGCTTTGCCTGCGCCTCGTCGGCGGGGCGCCGCGCCCTGCGTTGTGCAGTGTGGGCGGGTCGCCGACCCGTTCGATCAGACACTTGAAGGAGAAACATCATGATCAATCGATGGCTGAGCGTGGCCGTGACCACGGCGTGCATGGGTGTGGGCGTGGCCCATGCGCAAGGGGTCGCCACCCCGGGCGTGGATCAGCGTCAGATCAATCAGGAGCGTCGCATCGAGCAGGGCGTGGCCTCGGGTCAGCTGACGCCGCGCGAGGCGGCGCGCATGCAGCGCCAGCAGAACCGGGTGGCGGCGGCCGAAGCTGACGCCAAGGCGGACGGGCGGGTGACCGCCACCGAGCGCGCCCGTCTGCACGCCATGCAGGATCGCAACAGCCGTCGTATCCATCGCCAGAAGCACGATCGCCAGCGCGTGCGCTGACCTGTCGTGCCCGAAGGTGCGGACGAACGCCGGGCCACAGCAGGGAAAGCCCCGGCGACACAGGCTGCCGTCAGCCGGCGTGCTTGTCGGCTTCGCTGGTGAAGGCGTCGGCGTAGAACTCTTCGGCCGGCAGGCCGGCCTGCTCGACATAGTCCCGGCGCGCCGAATCGACCACGATCGGCGCGCCGCAGGCGTACACCTGATGGCCCGACAGGTCGGCCAGATCCTGCAGCACCGCGCGGTGCACGAAGCCGGTGCGCCCGCCCCAGCCGTCTTCGGGCAGCGCGTCCGACACCACCGGCACGTAGCGCAGGTGCGGCATCTCCTGCGTCTTGGCGCGCACCCAGGCGTCCAGGTACAGGTCCTGCGGGCGCCGGCCACCCCAGTACAGCACGGTCTCGCGCGTGATGCCCATGAACTGCATGTGCTCGATGATGGCCTTGATGGGCGCAAAACCCGTGCCCGAGGCCAGCAGCACGATCGGCTTGGGCGATTCGTCGCGCAGGTGAAAGCTGCCGTAGGGCCCTTCGATGCGCAGGATTTCCTTTTCCTTCATGGCGCCGAACACATGGTCGGTGAACTTGCCGCCCGGCATGTGGCGGATGTGCAGGTCGACCATGGGCGAGCCGCTTTCGATCAGCGTGTGCGGCGCATTGGCCATGCTGTAGCTGCGGCGGCTGCCGTCGCGCAGGATGAATTCGACGTACTGGCCCGCGTGGTACTGGATGATGTCGTTGGCCGGCAGTTGCAGCCGCACCCGCATCACGTCGTGCGACAGGCGCTCCAGCAGCGCCACGCGCGCCGGCATCTTCTTGATCGGAAAGGCGCCGGCGTGCGTGACCTGGCGCGACTCCAGCACCACGTCGCTGGTGGCCACGCCGCAGCAGGTCAGCACGTAGCCGTCGGCTTCTTCCTGGGCCGACAGGGCCTTGTCCTGGTGCGGGCCGAGCGTCACCTGGCCGGAGAGCTTCTTCACCTTGCACGAGCCGCAGGCGCCGTCCTTGCAGCCATAGGGCAGGCCGATGCCCTGGCGGATGCCGGCGGTGAGCATGGGTTCGCCCGCTTCGGCCTTAAAGCTGCGGCCGCTCGGTTCGACGGTGATGGTGTGGGTCATGCCTTGGTTATCCTGTGGCGGTCTTGCATGGCGGAAGAAAGCGAAGATTTTGCCCTCAAACCAGAACCCTTACGGCGCGCTGCCGGCGCGCTTTCGGCGCCCGCGCGTGCTGATCGTCGGTTGCGGCGACGTCGGCTCGCGGGCGGCACGGGCGTTGCCGCCACGCGTGCGCGTGCTGGCGCTGGCGCGCTCGGCCGAGGCGGCGGCGGCGCTGCGCCAGCAGGCCATCGTGCCGCTGGCCGGCGATCTGGACCAGGCCGCCAGCCTGGACCGGCTGGCCGGCATCGCCACCCATGTGCTCCATCTGGCGCCGCCGCCCGCGGTGGGTGAGGGCGACCCGCGCACCGCCGCGCTGCTGCGCGCGCTGGCCCGGCGGCGCGCGCCGCTGGCGCTGGTGTATGGCTCCACCAGCGGCGTGTACGGCGACTGCGGCGGCGCCTGGGTGGACGAGACGCGCCCAGTGCGGCCGCAGACGGCGCGTGCGCGGCGCCGCGTGGCGGCCGAAACCTGGGTGCGTGCCTTTGGCCGCGCCGCCGGCGTGCGCGCCAGCATCCTGCGCATTCCCGGCATCTACGCGCCCGACCGCCCCGGCGGCACGCCGCGCGAGCGCCTGCAGCGGGGCACGCCGGTGCTGGCGCCGGCCGACGACGTGTTCACCAACCACATCCACGCCGACGATCTGGCGCGCGCCTTTGTGCTGGCGCTGTGGCGCGGCCGGCCGCAGCGCGTGGTGCATGCCTGCGACGACAGCCAGCTGAAGATGGGCGATTACGTCGATCTGGCGGCCGACCTGTACGGCCTGCCGCGGCCGCCGCGCATCGACCGCCAGGCCGCAGACGCGCAGCTGCCGGCAACGCTGCTGTCGTTCATGAGCGAATCGCGCCGCATGCACAACACGCGCCTCAAGCGCGAGCTGCGCCTGCGCCTGCGCCACCCCGACGTGCACACCGGATTGCTACCAAAAACATAGCTGCTGGCGCTTTCTGGACAAGCGCGAGAGCCTGATTTGATCATAAGACTTGGCCAGGCCCGTGTCGTGCACAGGACTGGCGCCGTGGTGCTGCTTGCGTACAGTCAAGTCCATGGACTTTGCCTATTCGACCCGGGTGCAGGCGTTGCGTCAGCAGGTGCAGCGTTTCATGGACGACCTGATCCTGCCTTCGCACCGCGACTGGCTGCGCTGGTCCGAGGCCGGTGCCTACCCGCTCGACGTGATCGAGCCGCTGAAGGCGCGCGCCCGCGCCGCCGGTCTGTGGAACCTGTTCCTGCCCGGTCTGCGCGACGACGAACCCGGCACCCGCCTGAGCAACCTCGAATACGCGCCGCTGGCCGAAATCATGGGTCGCGTGCCCTGGGCCAGCGAGGTGTTCAACTGCAGCGCGCCAGACACCGGCAACATCGAGCTGCTGCAGCTGTTCGCCACCCCGGCGCAGCGCGCGCACTGGCTGCGGCCGCTGATGGAAGGCACGATGCGCTCCTGCTTTGCCATGAGCGAGCCGGACGTCGCCTCATCCGACCCCACCAACCTGGGCACACGCATTGCGCGCGATGGCGACCACTGGGTGCTGAACGGCCGCAAGTGGTTCATCACCGGCGCCGCGCACCCCCAATGCCGCCTGGCCATCGTGATGGGCGTGTCCGATGCCGCCCCCGATGTGCCCGCGCACCGCCGACACAGCCTGCTGCTGGTGCCGATGGACGCGCCGGGTCTGGAGATCGTGCGCAACATCCCGGTGATGCAGCACCAGGCCATCGAAGGGCATTGCGAGCTGGTGTTTCGTGACGTGCGCGTGCCGGCCGATCACTTGCTGGGCACCGCCGGCGAGGGCTTTGCCATGGCCCAGGCGCGGCTGGGGCCGGGGCGCGTGCACCACTGCATGCGCACCATCGGCCAGTGCGAGCTGGCGCTGGAACTGATGGCCGAGCGCGCCCTGGAGCGCATGGCCTTCGGCAGGCATTTGTCGGACTTCGCCAACGTGCAGGACTGGATCGCCTGCAGCCGGCTTGAAATCGACCAGGCGCGCCTGCTGGTGCTGCGCGCCGCCTGGCGCATGGACACCGAGGGCAACGCCGCCGCCCGCACCGACGTCTCGGCCATCAAGGTGGTGGCAGCGCAGTTGCAGACGCGCGTGCTTGATCGCGCCATGCAGGTGTTCGGTGCCGTCGGCCTGACGCCCGACACGCCGCTGGCCGCACTGTGGAGCTGGGGCCGGGCGCTGCGCTTTCTGGACGGCCCCGATGAAGTGCATCTGCGCACCGTGGCACGCGAAGAGCTGCGCCGCAGCCGCGCGCACCGCGGCGACAACGTGCTGCACCTGCAGCGCTGGATGCCGCCCGAAAGCCTGTGAAAGCAGGCAAGCCGCACGCCCGATGCAGGCGTGCGGCTTGCGGCAATGTGGTGCCCGGGGCCGGAATCGAACCGGCACGGTGTTGCCACCGGCAGATTTTGAGTCTGCTGCGTCTACCGATTTCGCCACCCGGGCAGCGCGATAGCACAGCCAAAAATTATGGCACAGTGCATGGCATGGACTACCCGACGATCGAGGATGCGATTGGGCGCACGCCGCTGGTGCGGCTGCAGCGCCTGGGCGCGCAGGAGCACGCCGCGCGCGGCAGCGTGGTGCTGGCCAAGCTGGAAGGCAACAACCCGGCCGGCTCGGTCAAGGACCGACCGGCGCTGTCGATGATCCGCCGCGCCGAAGAACGTGGCGAGATCCGCCCCGGCGACACCCTGATCGAAGCCACCAGCGGCAACACCGGCATCGCGCTGGCCTTGGCAGCGGCGATCCGCGGCTACCGCATGGTGCTGATCATGCCGGAGGACCTGTCGGTCGAGCGCGCCCAGACCATGAAGGCCTTCGGCGCCGAGCTGATCCTCACCCCGCGCTCGGGCGGCATGGAGTACGCGCGCGACCTGGCCGACAAGATGGTGGCGCAGGGCAAGGGCCGCGTGCTGGATCAGTTCGCCAACCCCGACAACCCGCGCATCCACTACGAAACCACCGGCCCCGAGCTGTGGCAGCAGACCGGCGGGCGCATCACGCACTTCGTCTCGGCCATGGGCACCACCGGCACCATCACCGGCGTGTCGCGCTTTCTGAAGGAACAGAACCCGGCCGTGCGCATCATCGGCGCGCAGCCGGCCGAGGGCTCGCGCATCCCGGGCATCCGCAAGTGGCCCGAGGAATACCTGCCACGCATCTACGACCCCGCCGCGGTGGACGAGCTGACCCTGGTCAGCCAGGCCGACGCCGAGGACATGGCGCGCCGGCTGGCGCGCGAGGAGGGCATATTCGGCGGCATCTCCTCCGGCGGCGCGGCCTGGGTGGCGCAGCAGGTGGCGGCGCGCGAGCAGGGGGCGACCGTGGTCTTCGTGGTGTGCGACCGGGGCGACCGCTACCTGTCCACCGGCGTGTTCCCGGCCTGAGGCTTTCACAATCCAACCGGCCGCTGGCGCTTTACTGACAAGCGCCAGCAGCTATGAATAATATAGTAACATGAGCCCGTTCCGCTATTGCCCCTGCTGCGCCACGCCGCTGGCCATGATCGTGCAGGAAGAAGACAGCGGCCCCAGGGAGCGCCTGCGCTGCCCGGCCTGCGACTACACGCACTGGAACAACCCGGTGCCGGTGCTGGCGGCCATCATCGAATACCGCGGCCAGGTGCTGCTGGCGCGCAACGCCGCCTGGCCGAGCAAGATGTTCGCGCTCATCACCGGCTTCATGGAGGCGGGCGAGACGCCGCAGGACGGCATCGTGCGCGAAATCAAGGAAGAAACCCAGCTCGACACGCGCTCGCTGGCGCTGGTGGGCGTGTACGACTTCCAGCGCATGAACCAGGTCATCATCGCCTTTCATGCCGTCTGCGAGGGCGAGGTGCGGCTGTCGCCCGAACTGGCCGACTGGCGCCTGTACGACCCGCCCCAGCTCAAGTGCTGGCCGGCCGGCACCGGCTACGCCCTGGCCGACTGGCTGCGCGCGCGCGGGCATGAGCCGGTATTTTTCACGCCCGAAGAAAACGCCGAGCGACGCCGCGGTCTGGATTGACCGACAATCGTCCGATGGATATCGCCAAGGAAGTCGACGCGCGCGGGCTGAATTGCCCGCTGCCCATCCTCAAGGCCAAAAAGGCGCTGGCCGAGCTGCAAAGCGGGCAACTGCTGCGCGTGCTGTCGACCGACGGCGGCGCGCTGCGCGACTTTCAGGCCTTTGCCCGCCAGACCGGCAACGAACTGGTCGAGCAGAGCACCGAGGGCGAGGTGACCGCCCACGTACTGCGGCGGCGCTGATCCGTCGGCCCAGCGACGGCCGCGCAACGCGTCCGCCAGGCGCTGGCCGACGAAGCCACGCCGCCCCGCAGGCCCTGCGGCGCACGCCAAGAGCGCAAGCGGGCCGCCACCGTCGCGTCCCGCGTCAGAGGCTGAGCGTCTTCAGGTAGTCGCGAAACGGCGCGCCCATCTGCGGGTGCTGCAGGGCCAGCTCCACGGTGGCTTCCAGAAAGCCTTCTTTGCTACCACAATCGTAGCGTTTGCCGCTGTACTGGTAAGCGTAGACGCGCTCTTTCTGCATCAGGCGGGCGATGGCGTCGGTGAGCTGGATCTCGCCGCCGGCCCCGGGCGGCTGCTGGCGGATCTCGTCGAAGATGCGCGGCGTCAGGATGTAGCGGCCCGCCACCCCCATGCGCGAGGGCGCCTGCTCGGGGACCGGCTTTTCGACGATGCGTTCGATGCTGATCAGCCGCTCGCCGGCCGGCGTGCCGGCCACGATGCCGTAGCGGCGCACCTGATCGGCCGGCACCTGCTGCACCGCCAGCACCGAACGGCCGAGCGACTCGAAGGCGTCGGCCATCTGCGCCAGCACCGGCTGGCCGTCGGCCGGGCCGACCATCAGGTCGTCGGCCAGCAGCACCGCGAACGGCTGCTCGCCCACGATGTGCGCCGCGCACAGCACGGCATGGCCCAGGCCCAGCGAGCGCGGCTGGCGCACATAGGTGCAGTCCATGTCGTCGGGCTGCACGGCGCGCACCATGGCCAGCAGATCGGCCTTGCCGCCGGCCTCCAGCTCGCTTTCCAGTTCGTAGGCGGTGTCGAAGTGGTCCTCGATGGCGCGCTTGCTGCGGCCGGTGACGAACACCATGTGGCGCACGCCGGCGGCGTAGGCTTCTTCGACGGCGTACTGGATCAGCGGTTTGTCGACGATGGGCAACATTTCCTTCGGGCTGGCCTTGGTGGCCGGCAGGAAGCGCGTGCCCAGGCCGGCGACGGGGAACACGGCGGTGAGAACCTGGCGCGATGCGGTCATGATCGGGTGGCGGGGTGGTAAAGTGACAAGCTGACTGTCTGCCCCTCTGACACGGCCAGCACACGCCGGCAAGGCAGGTCAAAACGACAACTCGAAGAGGGAACGCTTGGATATTCTCCTGCTGGAGGAACTGGTGGCCGACGCACGCCAGTGGCTGGAAGCGCGGCACCACGTGGATTATCGGCCAGAGCTGCTGGAGGACGAGGCCTTGCTGCGCGGTAGGCTGTACAAGGTCGACGCGCTGGTGGTGCCGCCGCGCCTCAAGATCAACGCCCAGCTGCTGGACTACGCGCCGCGCCTGGCGGCCGTGGGCCGCATCCACGACGGTACCGAGAACCTGGATTTCGAAGCCTGCCAGAAGCGCCATGTGCGTGTGATCCAGGCCTCCAGCGCCACCGTGCGCGCCAGCGCCGAGCACCAGCTGTGCACCTTGATGCAGCTGTTTCGCTCCGGCGGGCAGGTTGGACCCTCGCTGTCGCTGCGTCGTGGCGCGCCGGGGCGCGAGATCAACGACAGCGTGATCGGCCTGTTCGGCCTGGCGCCGCCGGCGCACGTGCTGGCCACCATGCTGGTGCCGTTGGGTGCGCGCGTGGTGGGCTACGACCCGGCGGTGCACCGCAACGCCGAACTGTGGCGCCGGCTGGGCGTGCAGCCGATGGCGCTGGCCGACATGCTGGAGGTGGCCGACGCGGTGTCGATGCAGGTCATCTATGCCTCACGCTACCGGGGTCTGGTCAACGATCGTGTGCTGGCAGCCTGCAAGCCGGGGCAGCTGTGGACCAGCATCAGCCGCCCGTCGCTGTTCGACCTCGACGCCCTGGCCGGCGCGCTGCGCTCGGGGCGCATCGGCGCGCTCATGATGGACAGCGACGACGAGCGCCTGACGGCCCCCGATTCGCCGCTGCGTCACGCGCCCAACGTGCGCATCACGCCCCGGCTGGCGCCCTACACGCAGGAATCGCACCTGCGCGGCAGCTGGTACCTGGTCGACCGCATCCATGAGGCGCTGATGCTGAACGAAACCCGCAGCCAGCGCGGCACACTGGACAGCGAGCCGGTTCCGCTGGACTGAGAAGGTGTGGGCGGGCAGCCCATGCCCGCCTGGACCGCCCCCAAGGCACGCTGGTTGTTGCCCATGCTGGCCGTGGCCCGGGTCACGGCGGTGCCTGGCGCCTGAAACCGCCACGCGGCGGCGCTCCCCCTCGGGCGCCCGGAATCCCTTCTTGCCTGCCGACCGGCCGGCGCGACGGGCCGCTTTCAGCCCAGGCGCTGCAACTGATCGCGGATCTTGGCCAGCGCCGCACCGAATTCGGCCACGCGCCGGTTTTCCTGCTCGATCACGGCCGGCGGCGCCTTGGCGGCGAAGGCCGGGTTGTTCAGCTTGCCCTGTGCCTTGGCGATTTCGCCTTCCAGCCGGCCCGCTTCCTTGCCCAGACGGGCCTTCTCGGCAGCCACGTCAACCGCCATGAACAGCGCCAGCCGCGCCTGACCCACCACCGCCACCGGCGCCGCCTGCGCGGCGGCGGCCCAGTCGGCTTCGTGCTCGAACACCTTCACCTCGCTCAGCTTGGCCAGCGCCTGCAGCACCGGCGCCTGGTCCCGGATGAAGTCGGCCTCGCCCAGCGCGTACAGCGGCAGGCGCTGGGCGGGTGAGACGCCCATTTCGCCGCGCAGGTTGCGGCAGGCGTCGACCAGCACCTTCAGATGCCCGATCTGGCGCTGCGCCGCCTCGTCGATGTGGACTGGCTGCGCCTGCGGGTAGGGCTGGGTGGCAATGCTGTCGCCCGCCTTGCCGGCGATCGGCGCCACCACCTGCCACAGCGCCTCGGTGACGAAGGGGATGACGGGGTGGGCCAGCCGCAGGATGGCTTCCAGCACACGGATCAGCGTGCGGCGCGTGGCGCGCTGCTGGGCCGCGTTGCCGGTCTGGATCTGCACCTTGGCGATTTCCAGGTACCAGTCGCAGTACTCGTTCCAGACGAAGTCATAGATCGTCTGCGCCACCTGGTCGAGCCGGTAGTCGGCAAAGCCCTGGGCCACGGCGGCTTCGGTCTGCTGCAGCAGGCTGACGATCCAGCGGTCGGCGGCCGAGCGCTCGATCGCGGTGTCGCCCTCGACGCCGCAGTCGGCACCTTCGCAGTTCATCAGCACGAAGCGGCTGGCGTTCCAGAGCTTGTTGCAGAAGTTGCGGTAGCCCTCGCAGCGCTTGCTGTCGAAGTTGACGGTGCGCCCCAGCGTGGCCATGGCGGCAAAGGTGAAGCGCAGCGCGTCGGCGCCATAGCCCGGAATGCCGTCCGGGAACTCCTTCTTCGTGTTTTCGCGCACCCTGGGCGCGGTCTCGGGCTTGCGCAGGCCGGTGGTGCGCTTGGCCAGCAGTGGCTCCAGCGCGATGCCGTCGATCAGATCGACCGGGTCGAGCACGTTGCCCTCGCTCTTGCTCATCTTCTTGCCGTGCGCGTCCAGCACCAGGCCGTGGATGTAGACGTCGCGGAACGGCACGCGGCCGGTGAAATGTGTGGTCATCATGATCATCCGGGCGACCCAGAAGAAGATGATGTCGTGGCCGGTGACCAGCACGCTGCTGGGCAGGTACAGGTTGAGGTCCTCGGTCGGTTCGGGCCAGCCCAGGGTGGAGAAGGGCACCAGGGCCGACGAGTACCAGGTGTCCAGCACGTCTTCATCGCGGCGCAGCGTCTTGCCGGGTGCCTGGGCCTGCGCCTCGGCCTCGTTGCGGGCGACGTAGACGTTGCCCTCTTCGTCGTACCAGGCCGGGATCTGATGGCCCCACCAGAGCTGGCGCGAGATGCACCAGTCCTGGATGTTGTTCATCCACTGGTTGTAGGTGTTGACCCACTGCTCGGGCACGAAGCGCACCTGGCCGGACTGCACGGCGTCGATGGCCTTCTGCGCGATGGATCGAGCATCAGGCGGCGTTGCGACCCCGGCGCCGGGCCGCGCACCGTGCGCAGCAGGGAGCGTGGGGGCCTTGTTCATGGCCACGAACCACTGGTCCGTGAGCATCGGCTCGATGATCTGGCCGGTGCGGGCGCAGCGCGGCACCATCAGCTTGTGCTTTCTGGTTTCGACCAGCAGGCCCTGGGCCTCGAGGTCGGCGACGATGGCCTTGCGGGCGGCAAAGCGGTTCAGGCCGCGGAAGATCGCCGGCGCGTTGTCGTTGATCGTCGCGTCCAGGTTCAGCACGCCGATCATCGGCAGGCCGTGGCGCTGGCCCACCGCGTAGTCGTTGGCGTCGTGCGCCGGCGTGACCTTGACCACGCCGGTGCCGAAGTCCTTGTCCACGTAGGCGTCGGCGATCACCGGAATGTCGCGGCCCACCAGCGGCAGCGTGACGCTTTTGCCGATGAAGCGCCGGTAGCGTTCGTCCTCGGGGTGCACCATCACCGCCACGTCGCCCAGCATGGTCTCGGGCCGCGTGGTGGCCACCACCAGGCGCTCGCCGCTGCCGTCGGCCAGCGGATAGGCGATGTGCCACAGAAAGCCGTCTTCTTCCTCGCTTTCGACCTCAAGGTCGCTGACGGCGGTCTTGAGTTCGGGGTCCCAGTTGACCAGGCGCTTGCCGCGGTAGATCAGGCCCTGCTCGTACAGTTGCACGAAGGTTTCGGTCACCACCTTGGACAGTCTGTCGTCCATGGTGAAGTATTCGCGGCTCCAGTCCACGCTGGCGCCCATGCGGCGCATCTGGCGGGTGATGGTGTCGCCCGACTGCTGCTTCCAGTCCCACACGCGGGCGACGAAGTTCTTGCGCCCCAGGTCGTGGCGGCTCTGGCCCTGCTCCTGCAACTGGCGCTCCACCACGATCTGGGTGGCGATGCCGGCGTGATCGGTGCCCGGTACCCAGGCGGTGTTGAAGCCGCGCATGCGGTGGTAGCGCGTCAGGCTGTCCATGATGGTCTGGTTGAACGCATGCCCCATGTGCAGCGTGCCGGTGACGTTGGGCGGCGGCAACTGAATGGCGAAGTTCTCGCCACGCGCGGCGGCGCCGGCGTCCGGCTGGCCGCTGCCACGGTAGCCCGCCCGCCCCAGGCCCGCCTGCTCCCACGCGGGGCCCCAGCGCGCCTCGATGGCGGCGGGTTCGAAGGACTTGGACAGGGACGCGAGGCCCGGTTGCGACAGCGATTCAGACATGGCAGAGGCGGCCTGGGCCGCGAACGGAGAGGAACGCGCCGCAGCGCAGCCGGCCGGGCGCAAAAACCGTCCATTCTAGCGGCGCGCGCAGGGGCACCCAGGCTTGGGCGGCACCTCCCAATGAAGTGTAAAAAAGGCTTCTGGCGCTTGATTGGCAAGCGCTGAAAGCTATCAAAACGATAGTATTTCGGAGCGCTTGGGTGCTGCGATCAGGCGCGGCGGGGCGGCACGCCTTGCCACCCGCAAGGGGCGGGCGAACACGGGGCAGGCGCTCGCCGAATGGATGAGCACGCCCGCACCGCGCTCGCCGCGCCATGCGGCGTTGCTCCTACTTGCGGGCACGAGGCCGCGGCGTCGTCGCGTGCCGATCACGGCACGGGCGGGCGCGTCCAACTGCCGCTTCTAGGTTCAATAGAATCGCGCCCCATGCCGCAACCGCCCGACCTCGACCTGCTGCTGCGCGCCGTGCTGCTCGGCACCTTCGCGCTGTCGGCGGTGTTTGGCGCCATCATGCACCGCACCGGCTTTTGCACCATGGGTGCCATCAGCGACGTCGTGAACATGGGCGAGACCACCCGGCTGCGCCAGTGGGCGCTGGCCGCCGGGGTGGCGACGCTGGGTTTCGGCGTGCTGGCCGCCGGTGGCTGGGTGCAGCCGGCCGACACGGTGTACGCCGGCCCGCGCTGGCTGTGGCTGTCGGGCCTGGTGGGTGGGCTGCTGTTCGGCGTCGGCATGGTGCTGGCCTCGGGTTGCGGCGCCAGGATGCTGGTGCGCCTGGGCGGCGGCAACCTGAAGGGCCTGATCGTGTTTCTGGTCATGGGGCTGGCGTCCTACGCCACCTTGCGCGGCATCACGGCGGTGCTGCGCGACCGCACGGTGGACCAGGTGGAATGGGTGTTCAACGTCCCGGCCACACTGGGACACCTGGCCGCCAGCGCGGGCGGCTGGCCGCTGCCGGTGGGCCTGCTGGGGGCGGCGCTGCTGGTGGGCGGCTTGCTGATGGCCTGGGCGCTCACCGGGCGCGGCTTCATCAACGGCAACAACCTGCTGGCCGGCCTGGGCCTGGGCGGTGTCATCGTCGCCCTGTGGTGGCTGAGTGGCCACCTGGGCTACCTGCCCGAACACCCGGATACGCTGGAGCCGGCTTACCTGGGCACGCGCAGCGGCCGCATGGAGGCGCTGACCTTCACCGGCCCGCTGGCGCACACCATCGACTGGTTCATCTTCTTCAGCGACCGCAGCCAGCGCCTGAGCCTGGGCGTGGTGGCGGTGTTCGGCCTGGTGGCCGGGGCGGCGCTGCATGCGCTGGCGTCGCGGCGCTTTCGCTGGGAAGGTTTTCGCACCACCGAAGATCTGGCCAACCACCTGATCGGCGGCACGCTGATGGGTGTCGGCGGGGTAACGGCGCTGGGCTGCACCATCGGCCAGGGGCTGAGCGGCATCTCCAACCTCAGCCTGACCAGCTTCACCGCGCTGGCGGGCATTGTCGGCGGCGCCGTGCTGGCGCTGAAATACCAGGGCTGGCGCCTGGAGCGATCGCTGTGAGCGCGGCGGCCGTCGAGGCCGATCTGGAACGCCGCTTCGGCGGTCTGGCGCGGCTGTTTGGCGCCGAGGGCGCGGCGCGCATCCGCGCCGCCCACGTGGCGGTGGTCGGCATCGGCGGCGTCGGCTCCTGGGCCGCCGAAGGCCTGGCGCGCAGCGGTGTCGGGCAGATCACGCTCATCGACCTCGACCATGTGGCCGAGTCCAACGTCAACCGTCAGATCCATGCGCTGACACCGACGTTCGGCCAGGCCAAGGTGCAGGCCATGCGCGAGCGCATAGGGCAGATCCATCCGGCCTGCGTGGTGCATGCGGTGGAGGACTTCGTGGCCCCGACCAACTGGCCGCAGCTGCTGCCGGCGCCGGTGCATGCCGTCATCGACGCCTGCGACCAGGTGTCGGCCAAGCTGGCGATGGCGGCCTGGGCGCGCGAGCGCGGCCTGTGCTTTGTCACCGTCGGAGCCGCCGGCGGCAAGCGACATGGTGAACGGGTCGAGGTGGCCGACCTCGCCGAGGTCACGCACGATCCGCTGCTGGCCCAGCTGCGCTACCGCCTGCGCCGTCAGCACGGCGCGCCCACGGGCGGCAAGCGCCTCGGGGTGACGGCGGTGTTCAGCCGCGAGAGCGTGCGCCTGCCCGAGACCTGCGAGGCGCCCCAGCAGGTCGACAGCTCACTGAACTGCCACGGCTACGGCTCCAGTGTCGCCGTCACGGCCACCTTCGGCCTGTGTGCGGCCGGCTGGGTGCTCGATCGGCTGTCTCAGGAGGGGCAAAAAAATCAGGCTATAATCTGCGGCTTGCCAAGTGACTGACGCAAGTCGGTTGGTCGGCACCGGGGGTCGTTAGCTCAGCTGGTAGAGCAGCGGACTTTTAATCCGTTGGTCGCAGGTTCGAATCCTGCACGACCCACCAAATTCAAAGGCTCGGCCGTCAGGTCGGGCCTTTTTCTTTGTGCGCCGTCGGCTCAATCTCTTTGTGCGCCGTCGGCTCAGCACTAGGCTCAGTCGGCCTGCACCCAGCGCTGCCGCCACTGGGCGGTCCAGGCGGCAAGCGCTTCGGGCACCGAGGTGCCGGCCTTGGGGTCCAGTGCCAGCACCGCTGCGGCGCGTTGCAGCGTCCGCAGCGGGTCGGACACGTCGAGCGCTTGCGCACCATGCTGTTTGCTGAGTTTTTCGCCGTCGGCGGCCAGCACCAGCGGTGTGTGCAGGTAGCGTGGTGTGGCCAGGCCCAGCCTGCGCTGCAGCAGGATCTGGCGCGGCGTGTTGTCGGCCAGGTCGGCGCCGCGCACCACGTGGGTCACGCCCTGGGCGGCGTCGTCCACCACCACCGCCAGCTGATAGGCCCACAGGCCGTCGGCGCGGCGCAGCACGAAGTCGCCGACCTCATGCGCCACATCCTGCCGTTGCGGCCCCAGGCGCCGGTCGTGCCAGACAATGGCCTCGTTGGTTGCTTCACTAACGATAGCTGCTGGCGCTTGCCCGGATTGCCCTGGAGGTGGATTTGATTCATGAACTCCGGTGTGCAGCCGCCAGGCCCGCGCAGGCTTGCCTTGCAGTCCGCCGCGCTCGGGGCGGCAGCTGCCGGGGTAGGGCAGCTCCACCCCGCGCTGGCGCCTGAGGCCGCGCGCGGCCTGCGCCTGCTCGATGTCCTTGCGTGAACAGCCGCAGGGGTAGGCCGCGCCGGCGGTGACCAGCGCGTCGAGCGCGGCCTGGTAGTGCGCGCTGCGCCCGGATTGCCACACCGGCGGTTGATCGGGAGGCAACCCACAGGCGGCCAGCTGCTGCAGGATCTGCCGATCGGCGCCGGGCACGCAGCGCGGCGTGTCCACGTCCTCGATACGCACCAGCCAGCGCCCGTCGTGGGCGCGTGCGTCCAGCCAGCTGGCCAGCGCCGCCACCAGCGAGCCGGCGTGCAGTGGTCCGGTGGGTGAAGGGGCGAAGCGGCCGACGTACATGGCGGCGTAGGGCGTCGGGGCCCGGCGTCGATCGGCCCGTTCAGGCGGCGATCACGGCCAGCGCCAGCTCCAGCCCGGAAACGAAGGCGTCTTCGACCCGGCAGCCGAGGCACCAGTCACCACACAGGCCGATGCTGCCTGCGCCGTCCCACAGGTGCGTGCGGCCCAGCGGCGCCAGGGTGCGCGCCTGGCGCCACAGCAGGGCTTCGGTGTGCGCCGGCGTGGCATGGATGCCGGTGATTTCAGCAAAGGCGCGCAGCAGCTTGGCGCTGACGCGCGCCGGGTCGTCGCGCTCGTGTTCGCGTGACCAGGCGGCGCTGGCCTGCACCGTCCAGCGCTCGACCGCCACGCGCCCGGGCTTGGACGATTCGCGCGCCAGCCAACTGACGCGGTGGTGCGTGCTGCGCGCCGCATTCCACTGCGGGCCCAGCGTGTGCAGCCCTGGCTGCGTGGCGTTGGGGTAGGCCAGCATCAGGGTCCAGCACGGCGCCACGTCGACCGCTCCCAGGGCAGCGAACGGCGCCGTGCTGAGGGTCGAAGCCTGCAACAGCTCGTTCGCCTGCTGGGGCGGGATGGCCAGCAGAACCTGGTCAAAGCCGGCCTGCACCGGATGGTCTTCGCCCGGGCCGTCGGTATGCAGCTGCCAGCGCCCTGGCGAGAGCCGGTCGTGCGCCACGCGCCAGACGCGGGTGTCCAGGTGCAGCGCGCCGGCCGCAACCAGTGGCTCGGCCCAGCGCTGGGGCAGGCGATCCATGGCGGGCACGGCCACCCAGTGAGATTCGGGCGCCGGCGGGGCGGCCTCCACCACGCGGCCGCGTTCGTCGAGCACACGCACGGCGTTGGCGCTCCAGCGTCGTACCACGTCGGATGCCGTGGCCTGCAACGCCTGCATGAAGCGTTCGTCGCGCACGGTGAAGTACTGCACCCCGGCGTCGAAGCCGCCGAAGGCGGTCTGCACGGTGGCCATGCGCCCGCCCGGTTGGGGAGCGGCTTCGAACACGGCGACCTCGTGCCCGGCCTGTCGCAGGGTGCGGGCACAGGCCAGTCCGGCAATGCCGGCGCCAACGACGGCGATGCGGCGCGAGTGGTGGGGGCGAGGGGGCGTCATGCGGCAACTCTACACGCTCGGGCGGGGTTCGATCCGGGCGCGCTCCGGCGTGCTGAGCCGCCAGCTGCGACACCGTGCCCGCCCGGCCGCCGCCTCGGACCACCCGTGCGCGGCAGGCCGCCCGTGCCTTGCCCGACAATGCGGGGCATGTTCGTTCATCTGCGCCTGCACACCGAGTTCTCCGTCGTCGATGGCACGACTCGCCTGGACGACATCGTCCAGGCCGCTGCCGACGACGCTCAGCCCGCACTCGCCATCACCGACCTGGGCAACCTGTTTGGCGCCATCAAGTTCTACAAGGCCGCGCGCGGCGCTGGCGTCAAGCCCATCATCGGTGCCGAGGTGCTGCTGGAAGGGCAGGGGTCGGACCCGGAAGCGCCCACCCGCGTGCTGCTGCTGGTGACCAGCGGGCAGGGCTACCTGAACCTGTCGGAGCTGCTGGCGCGTGCCTGGACCCAGGGCGTGGTCAAGGGGCAGGCGGTGGTGCGCTGGGCTTGGCTGGGCGAGCTGGCCGACGGCCTGATCCTGCTGTCGGGCGCGCAGGCGGGCCCGGTCGGGCAGGCCCTGGCGCAGGGCGGTGTGGAACAGGCCCGCGCGCTGGCCCTGCAACTGGCCGAGCTGTTCCCCCACCGCTTCTACCTGGAGCTGCAGCGCGCAGGGCGCGCCGACGACGAGGCGCATGTGGCCGCGGCCGTGCAGCTGGCCGCCCGCTTGAAGTTGCCCGTGGTGGCCACGCACCCGGTGCAGTTCGCCCGTGCCGACGACTACGAGGCGCACGAAGCCAGGGTGTGTATCGCCGAGGGTGAGATTCTGGGCAACCCGCGGCGCGTGCGCCGCTTCACGCCGGAGCAGTATTTCAAGTCCACGGCCGAGATGCAGCAACTGTTCGCCGACCTGCCCGCGGCGCTGAGCAACGCGGCCGAGATCGCGCGCCGCTGCAACCTCACGTTGGCGCTGGGCAAGCCCCGTCTGCCGGATTTCCCGGTGCCGCAAGGGCACACGGTGGAAACCTATTTCCGCCAGACTTCCACTGACGGGCTGGAGCAGCGCCTGGCGCACCTGTACCCCGACCCGTCGCAGCGTGACGCCGAGCGACCGCGCTACCTGCAACGGCTGGAGTTCGAGATCGACACCATCCTGAAGATGGGCTTTCCGGGCTACTTCCTGATCGTGGGCGATTTCATCAACTGGGCCAAGAACCATGGCTGCCCGGTGGGGCCGGGTCGTGGATCGGGTGCCGGCTCGCTGGTGGCGTACGCGCTGAAGATCACCGACCTCGATCCGCTGCAGTACAAGCTGCTGTTCGAGCGGTTCCTGAACCCCGAACGGGTGTCGATGCCCGACTTCGACATCGACTTCTGTCAGGCCAACCGCGACCGCGTGATCGATTACGTCAAGGACAAGTACGGCCGGGACGCAGTGAGTCAGATCGCCACCTTTGGCACCATGGCGGCGCGCGCCGCGATCCGCGACGTCGGACGTGTGCTCGACATGAGCTACACCTTCTGCGACGGCATCAGCAAGCTGATCCCCAACAAGCCCGGCCAGCACATCACCATCGATGGCGCCATGAAGGTCGAGCCCTTGCTGGCCGAGCGCTACCGCAAGGAAGACGAGGTGCGCACGCTGATCGAGCTGGCCCAGAAGCTGGAGGGCATGACGCGCAACGTCGGCATGCACGCCGGCGGCGTGCTGATCGCGCCGGGCAAGCTGACCGACTTCTGCCCGCTCTACCAGCAGCCCGGCAGCGAGGCGGCGGTCAGCCAATACGACAAGGACGACGTGGAGGCGGTCGGACTGGTGAAGTTCGACTTCCTGGGGCTGGCCACGCTGACCATTCTGGAAATCGCCAAGGAGCTGATCGTCGAACGGCATCCGGGTCAGCAGCACTTCGCCTACGAAAACCTGCCGCTCGACGATGCGCCAACCTACCAGCTGTTCGCTCAGGGGCGCACCGAAGCGGTGTTCCAGTTTGAAAGCCGCGGCATGCAGGGCATGCTGCGCGACGCGCGACCGACGCGGCTGGAAGACCTGATCGCGCTCAACGCCCTGTACCGTCCGGGGCCGATGGACCTGATCCCCAGCTTCGTGGCGCGCAAGCACGGGCGCGAGGAAGTGGTGTATCCGCACCCGCTGGTGGCCGACATGTTGTCGGAGACCTACGGCATCATGGTCTACCAGGAGCAGGTCATGCAGACCGCGCAGATCCTGGGCGGCTACAGCCTGGGCGGTGCCGACCTGCTGCGCCGTGCCATGGGCAAGAAGAAGCCCGAAGAGATGGCGCAGCACCGCCAGATCTTCCGCGAGGGCGCGGCCAGGAACGGTATTTCCGAGGGCAAGGCCGACGAGATCTTCGACCTGATGGAGAAGTTCGCTGGCTACGGTTTCAACAAGTCTCACGCCGCCGCCTATTCGCTGCTGGCCTACCACACGGCTTGGCTGAAGGTGCACTACACGGCCGAGTTCTACTGTGCCAACATGACCGTGGAGATGGACAACACCGACAAGCTGAAGGTGTTGTACGAGGACGCCCAGCGCGAGGGCATGCGCTTTGAGTCTCCGGACATCAACCGTGGCGGCTATCGCTTCGAGCCGGTCAGCAACACCCTGATTCGCTACGGGCTGGGCGCCATCAAGGGCACGGGCCAGCAGGCCATCGAAGCCATCGTCGCCGCACGAGAAGGGCGCGGCGAGGGCCCCGCCGGTGCAGAACGCGGACCATTCACCAGCCTGTTCGATTTCTGCCGCCGGGTCGACCGCACGCGCGTCAACAAGCGCACGGTGGAGGCGCTGATTCGCGCCGGGGCATTCGATGCCCTGCAGCTGAACCGCGCGGCGCTGGCGGCCTCGATCGACCTGGCGTTCGATTTCGCCGCCGCCAGTGAAGCCAATGTCCACCAGGGCGGGTTGTTCGACCTGATGGAAGACGGTCACGGCTCCAGTTCACAGGAGCCCGAACTGCCGGCGGTCACGCCCTGGGGTGTGAAGGAGCGCCTGTCGCTGGAGAAGACGGCCATCGGCTTCTACCTGTCGGGCCATCTGTTCGACGAGGTGGAGCGCGAGGTGCGGCAGTTCGCGCGCCGTTCCATCGCCGAACTGGCCGACAGCCGCGAACCGCAGTTGCTGGCCGGCATCGTGGGCGATCTGCGCATCATCAACGGACAGCGTGGCAAGCTGGCGCTGTTTCGCCTGGACGACAAGTCGGGCGTGATCGAGGCGCGGGCCGAGGAAGCGCTGATCCATCGACACCGTCACATCCTGAAGGACGACGAATTCATCGTCGTCATGGGCAAGGCCATGCCCGACCGCTTCTCCGGCGGTCTGCAGTTGAACGTCACCCAGATCTGGGACCTGGCCCAGGCGCGCTGCCGGTTCGGCAAGTACCTGCGCGTGGCGGTGGCCGGCAAGGCACCCGAGGTGCGCCGCCTGCTGGCTGAGTACCCGCCCCAGGTGGAGCACACCGAGCACGGCGAGCTGCTGCGTGGTCTGCCCGTGCGCCTGCTGCTGGAGCGGCGCGGCTCGGAAGGTGGCGTCATGGCCCAGTTGCACCTGGGTGAGCAGGCGCAATTCTTTCCCAGCGATGCGGCGCTGGCCAGCTGGACGGCGCAGGCCGACGAAGGCCGGGCGATGGTGGTGTACGAATAGCGCGGCGCGCTTGCCGGAGCGTCGTGTTCGCCGGCGCATGAAAAAAAACCCGGCCTGGGTCGGGCCGGGTTTCGTGCGCGGGGGCGTCTGCGGCGCCGTCGCCTCAGAAGGCGGGGGTGCGTTCCGCGTGCCCGAGGGTCGCGCCCCCAAGAGGCCGATCCAGACGCCAAGCCCAGCCGCAGCCTGAGCCGCAGCCAATGTGAGCCGCGACCCTCGGGTGGGTAACGTGGTCACCCAACAGGTGAAGGCAACGCCATCGGAGCCGCGAAACCCCGCATCGATGCGGCCCGCCCGAAGATGACAAGCGGTCAACTGCCGCTTTGAGTTGTCACTCGAGGTGGACTTCGACGCGGCGCGCCTCGGCGTTGCTGCCACTGGCGGTGGTGACGGCGGGTTTCCTCAGGTCGATCTTGTCCTCGCCGATGCCGAGTGCGGCCAGCGCGTCGCGGACCGCCAACGCACGCTGCTTGGCCAGCTCCTCGTTCCTGACCGGGTCGCCGGTGACGTCGTGAAAGCCGCTGATCACCGCCTTCTTGCCGGCGGCCACGCCTTTGACGACCTCGCCCAGCGCTTCGGCAGCACCTGCCGCGAGTTCGGCGCTGCCGCTGGCGAAGTAGAACTTGACCACGCCGTTCTCGACGCGGATCGCTGCGCCATCGCCCACCTCGCTACTGGTCATGGCCGCGGTGTTGGCCGGAGCACCCGCCGCACCGCCGGCAGCCGTGCCGCCTGCGTTGGCGCTGGCGTTGGCCGCGCTGGAGGCGGCCGCGGGAGCCACGCCCTTGCCCGTGCGGTACAGCCCCATGCCGACGGCCAGGCCGATGGCCAGCAGCACCACACCGATCAGCACGGCCCAGACGACGCCGCGCTCTTCTTCCCTTTGTTCACTCATTGATGGGCTCCAGAAAAATGGCGTCCATTGTATAAATTCCCGTCATGCGCTCCGCCGACGCACCGCTGCCGCCTGCTTACGCCGACTTTGCGCACCTGCGCGCCGCAGGGCGCGATCCGCTGCGGCTGCTGGAGCACACGCGTGCCCAGTGGCACCGTCGCGCCGGTCCGCAAGCCGATCTGTGGGTGTTCGGCTATGCCTCGCTGATCTGGCGGCCGGACTTCGACTTCAGTGAGCGCCATGCCACCCGCGTGCATGGCTGGCACCGCGCGCTGGCCATGTGGAGCCGCGTCAACCGCGGCACGCCCGAGCAACCGGGGCTGGTGTTCGCGCTGTTGCCGGGCGGAAGCTGCCAGGGCATGGTGTTTCGGGTGCCGCGCGGCACGGCCGATGCGGTGTTCGACACGCTTTGGGCGCGCGAGATGCCCAGCGGCGTGTACGACGCGCGCTGGCTGCCCTGTGCCACGCCGCACGGCATCGTGTGGGCGCTGGCGTTCACCCTGTCGCGCCGCAGTCCCTCCTTCACGGGGGCGCTGACGCCAGAGCAGTATCGCCACATCTTCCGCCATGCCCGCGGGCGCTACGGCACCACGCTGGACTATGCCCGTCGCACGCTGGAAACCCTGGGCGCCCATGGCATCCACGATCGCCGCCTGCGCACGCTGCTGAGCCTGGTCGACGATGAAGAGGCGTGAGCGGGGGCGAACGTCCCTGATGCCCGCTCGGACCTCCCGGAACACACGCGGGAGGTGGCCGGTGCTGCGGCTGCGCCTGGCGCCTGGATCGGGCGCGCCGGGCACGCGGCATGCGCTTCGAGCTTCCGGGACGGGACGGCGCATGATCTGCCTATACTGCTGCGGATGAAAGACATCGCTCATCTGCGCAAGAGTTATGAGCGTGCCGAGCTGTCCGAGGACGCCTCGCACGCCGATCCGGGTCGGCAGTTTGCCCAGTGGTTCGAGGAGGCACGCCAGAGCGAGTTGCCCGAGCCCAATGCCATGACGCTGGCCACCGTGGGCAGCGACTTGCGGCCTTCCACGCGCGTGGTGCTCATCAAGGAATTCGATGAACGCGGCATCGTCTGGTACACCAACTACGAAAGCCGCAAGGGGCGTCAGCTGGCCGGCAACCCGTACGCCGCGCTGCAGTTTCACTGGGTCGAACTGGAACGGGTGGTGCGCATCGAAGGCCTGGTCGAGCAGGTGAGCGAGGCTGAAAGCGATGCCTACTACGCCAGCCGCCCGCTGGACCACCGCCTGGGGGCCTGGGCCAGCCCGCAAAGCCAGGTCATTCCCGGACGTGCCTGGCTGGCTGCCGAGGCGGCCAAGGTCGGCGCCAGGTTTTTGCTCAACCCGCCCAGACCGCCGCATTGGGGTGGCTTTCGCCTCAGGCCGGACCGCTGGGAGTTCTGGCAAGGCCGCAAGAGCCGCCTGCACGACCGTCTGTGCTACCGACTGGAAGCGGGCGGCTGGGTGCGCGAACGCCTGGCGCCCTGATGCCCGAACGTGCGGCAGCGACCCGCCCGGCCTCGGCTGCGCCAGGGCGGCCGATGGCCGGTTGGGGTGGCGATTCGCTGCGCGTGACCCGGATCGGCAGCTGCGTCGGGTGCGAGCGGCCGGCCTCTGGCAAGATGGGGGGTCTTCACCGCTGGGCCCTTGCCAGGATGCTTCCATGCCCCCGCCTGCAGCGATCCTGATCCGACGCTTTCGCGAACCCGCGTTTGCGCAGCGTTTCGCCGCCGCGCGGCCTGGTGCCGCCGGGTGCCGGCAGCGTGTCGTTGCGGCAAAGGCATTGCATGTCATGCCGCAGCGCAGGCCGGGGACGCTTCGGCATGGTGTGAGCATCTTGCACCCAGTCCACTTGCATAGCGTGAACAGGTCCTAGGCCATGGAGCCCGTTCGCCTCATGCGCGAGATGTTCGAGGCCGCCATCGCCTCGGCGCAACCGGCGCGCTGCGTGCCTGCTCACCTGCCGAACCCGGCTGAAGTGCGGGGTCGACTGATCGTGGTGGGCGCCGGCAAGGCGTCGGCCGCGATGGCGCGCGCGGTGGAAGAGCACTGGCGCGGCCCGCTCGATGGCCTGGTGGTGACGCGCTACGGCTACCACGTGCCGTGTCAGCACATCAGGATCGTCGAAGCGGCGCACCCGGTGCCCGATGCCGCCGGGCTGCAGGCGGCCGAGCGCATGCTCGGCCTCGTCTCGGGCCTGACCCCGGACGATGTGGTGCTGTGCCTGATCTCCGGGGGCGGCTCGTCCTTGCTGCCCTTGCCCCTGCCCGGCATCACGCTGGCCGACAAACAGCAGGTCAACCGTGCCCTGCTGGCCAGCGGTGCCAGCATTGGCGAGATGAACACCGTGCGCCGGCATCTGTCGGCCATCAAGGGCGGGCGCCTGGCCGCGGCCTGCCACCCGGCGCGCGTGATCACGCTGGTGCTGTCGGACGTGCCGGGCGACGCGCCGATGGACATCGCCTCCGGTCCCACGGTGGGCGATCCCACCACCTGCGCCGATGCGCTGGACATCGTGCAGCGCTACGGCATCGAGTTGCCCGCGCCGGTGCGTGTGCTGCTGGACAGCGGGCGCGGCGAGTCGGTCAAGCCCGACGATGCGCGACTGGCGGGCCACACCACGCGCATGGTCGCGGCTCCGCAGCAGGCCCTGGAGGTGGCGGCGCAGGTGGCACGGCGGCATGGCTACGCCGCGCACATCCTGAGCGACGCCGTCGAAGGCGAGGCGCGCGAAGTCGGCAAGGTGCTGGCGGCGCTGGCGCTGCAGGTGGCCGGGCGTGGCCAGCCGTTCACGGCTCCTTGCGCCATCCTGTCGGGCGGCGAGACCACCGTCACCCTGCGCGGTCAGGGGCGCGGCGGACGCAACGTCGAGTGCCTGCTGTCGCTGGCCATCGCCACGCGCGGTCACGCGCGCATCCACGCCCTGATGGGCGACACCGATGGCGTGGACGGCGCGCAGGAGATCGCCGGCGCGCACATCGGCCCGGACACCCTGGCACGCGCCTTCGCGCAAGGCATCCATCCGCGCCGCAGCCTGGACGACAACGACGCCCATGGCTTCTTTCAGGCGCTGGGCGATGCGGTGGTCACCGGGCCCACCCTGACCAACGTCAACGACTTTCGAGTCATCCTGGTCAACGCCTGACCGGCCGCGGTGCAGCGCCGCCGGCGAACCCGGCGCCCACCTGCCCAGACACGGGCTGGCGGCGTGCGGTTGCTGAACTGGGCCGATGTTTCATGCGCAGAATATGCCTCCAGCGCTCACCTGGCAAGCGCGAGCAGCTATCGTAATCATAGTAGTTGACACGCAGGCTCCGCAGGTTCTTTGCGCTCCCTCGTCCTGCTGGCGTGGGCAATGCGCCGATAATGCGGGTTTCCCCGCCGCCCGATTGGTCGCCCCGCACCGAACGTGACCGCCATGAACGCTCCCCTGTCTTCCCCCGCTGCTGCTTCGACCATCTCGCCGGTGCCCGACATCGTGGCCGAGCTTGCCGCCGGCCGCATGGTGATTCTGGTCGACGAAGAGGATCGCGAAAACGAAGGCGACCTGATCCTGGCGGCCGACCATGTCACGCCCGAGGCGATCAACTTCATGGCGCGCTTCGGTCGCGGCCTGATCTGCCTGACCCTCACGCGCGAGCGTTGCGAGCGCCTGCGCCTGCCGCCCATGGTGACGCGCAACGGCACCAAGATGGGCACCGCCTTCACGGTCTCCATCGAAGCCGCCGAAGGCGTCACCACCGGCATCAGCGCCGCCGACCGGGCGCGCACCGTGCAGGCCGCGGTGGCGGCCCAGGCCCGCGCCGACGACCTGGTGCAGCCCGGCCACATCTTCCCGCTGCAGGCCGTCGACGGCGGCGTGCTGATGCGCGCCGGCCACACCGAGGCCGGCTGCGATCTGGCCGCCATGGCCGGCTGCACGCCGGCGGCGGTGATCTGCGAGATCATGAAGGACGACGGCACCATGGCGCGCCTGCCCGACCTGCAGGTGTTTGCCGCCGAGCACGGGCTGAAGATCGGCACCATCGCCGATTTGATCGAGTACCGCAGCCGCACCGAATCGCTGATCGAAAAAATCGCCTCGCGCCCGCTGCGCACCGCACATGGCGAATTCATCGCCCACGCCTACCGAGACCAGCCCAGCGGCGCGCTGCATCTGGGTCTGGTGCTGGGGCAGTGGCAGCCCGGCGATACCGTGCCGGTGCGCGTGCACGAGCCGCTGTCGGTGCTGGATGCGCTGGAGGTGCAGCGCGGCAGCCATTCCTGGAGCGTGCACGAAAGCCTGCAGCACATCCAGAGCGCCGGGCGCGGCGTGGCCGTGTTCCTCAACTGCGGCGAAGACGCCGGTCAGCTGCTGGCGCAGTTCCAGGGCACGGCGCGCGCCGCCCACGCACCTGAGCGCGGGCGCATGGACCTGCGCAGCTATGGCGTGGGCGCGCAGATCCTGCGCGACCTGGGCGTGCAGCGCATGCAGCTGATGGGCACGCCGCGGCGCCTGCCCAGCATGGCGGGCGGCTACGGCCTGGAAGTGACCGGCTACATCACGAAGGATTGAGAAGGACGCCCATGCTTGGTGCCGACAAAGGACAGACTCTTTCACTCGACGGCAGCGCGCTGCGCATCGGCATCGTGCAGGCGCGCTTCAACGAAGGCGTGACCCAGGCCCTGGCCGACGCCTGCCTGGGCGAGCTGGCCGCATTGGGTGTGCCGGCGGCCCAGATCGTCCACCACACCGTGCCGGGTGCGCTCGAAGTGCCGCTGGCCTTGCAGTGGCTGGCGCGGCGCGGCGAATGCCATGCGCTGATCGCGCTGGGCTGCATCATTCGCGGCGAGACCTACCATTTCGAACTGGTCGCCAACGAGTCCGGGGCCGGCGTCACGCGCGTGGCGCTGGACCTCGACATCCCGGTGGCCAACGCCATCCTGACCACCGAGAACCTGGCCCAGGCCCAGGCGCGGCAGACCGACAAAGGGCGCGATGCGGCCCGGGTGGCGGTCGAAATGGCGCTGCTGAAGGCGGGCCTGCGATGAGCCCGGCACCCACCACGCCGCGCGCGGCCGGCGCCGCGCCGCGCCCCGGCGAAGGCGGCACGCGCAAGTCTTCGGTCAAATCGCCACGTTCGCGCGCGCGCGAATTTGCCCTGCAGGGCCTGTACCAGCACCTGGTCGGCGGTGGCGACGCGGCCGCGATCGACGTCTTCACGCGCGAGCTGCAAGGCTTTGCCAAGGCCGATGCGGCGCATTTCGACGCCCTGTTGCACGGCTGCATCGAGCTGGCCGACGACCTCGACGCGCTGATCGTGCCGCTGCTGGACCGCCGGCTGGCCGACATCTCGCCCATCGAGCGCGGCTGCATGTGGATCGGTGCCTACGAATTCCTCAAGTGCCCCGACGTGCCCTGGCGCGTGGTGCTCAACGAGTGCATCGAGCTGGCCAAGGATTTCGGCGGCACCGACGGCCACAAATACGTCAACGCCGTGCTCAACGGCCTGGCGCCGCAGCTGCGCGCGCCCGAGGTGGCCGCCGACCGCGCCCGGGTGCGCGCCGCTAAGGGCCGGGACGCGACATGAGGATCTCTGCCCGCGCCCAGCGCATCGAGCCGTTCTACGTGATGGAGATGGCCAAGTCGGCCGCCGCCATCGCCCGCGAAGCCGCGCACGGCGATCGGCCGATGATCTACCTGAACATCGGCGAGCCCGATTTCACCGCGCCGCCTCTGGTGCAGGCGGCGGCCGAGCGGGCCATCCGCGACGGTCACACCCAGTACACCCAGGCCACCGGGCTGCCGCTGCTGCGCGAGCGCATCAGCCAGTGGTACGCCGACCGCTTCGGGCTGCGGGTGCCGGCGCGTCGCATCGTCGTCACCGCCGGCGCCTCGGCGGCGCTGCAGCTGGCCTGCCTGGCGCTGATCGAGGCGGGCGACGAGATCCTGATGCCCGATCCCAGCTACCCCTGCAACCGCCAGTTCGTCAGCATGGCCGAGGGCCGTGCGGTGCTGCTGCCGTCCACCGCGGCCGAGCGCTTTCAGCTCAGTGCCGACAAGGTGCGCCAGGCCTGGGGCGCACACACGCGCGGCGTCATGCTGGCGTCGCCCTCCAACCCCACCGGCACCTCGATCCACCCCGACGAGCTGGCGCGCATCCACGCGGTGGTGAGCGAGCGCGGTGGCATCACCCTGATCGACGAGATCTACCTCGGTCTGTCCTACGACGACACCTACGGCCGCAGCGCGCTGGCGCTGGACGACCAGATCATCAGCATCAACAGCTTCAGCAAGTACTTCAACATGACCGGCTGGCGCCTGGGCTGGCTGGTGGTGCCCGATGCGCTGGTCGAAGTGGTCGAGCAGATCGCCCAGCACCTGTTCATCTGCGCCAGCACCGTGTCGCAGCACGCGGCGCTGGCCTGCTTCGAGCCCGACAGCCTGGCCGAGTACGAGCGCCGGCGCGCCGAATTCAGGGCGCGGCGCGACTGGTTCGTGCCGCAGCTGGGCGCCCTGGGCCTGACGGTGCCGGTGATGCCCGACGGCGCCTTCTACGCCTGGGCCGATTGCTCCGCCGCCTGTGACAGGATGTTCGCCGGCCGCTCCGAATACAATAGCGAAATGCAGCATCCGGGCAGTTGGGAATTCGCCTTTGAACTGATGAAGCGCGCGCACCTGGCGGTCACGCCGGGGCGCGACTTCGGGCATGCCGAGACCGCGCGCTGCGTGCGCTTTTCCACCGCCAACTCGATGGCGCAGCTGCACACCGCCATCGAGCGGCTGAAGGCGGTGCTGGCCTGAGGCGGTGGTGCATGGCGGAATTCGAGTTTCCGATCCGCGTCTACTGGGAAGACACCGATGCCGGCGGCATCGTGTTCTACGCCAACTACCTGAAGTTCTTCGAGCGCGCACGCACCGAATGGCTGCGTGCCGGGGGCGTTCACCAGCGCAGCCTGCGCGAGCAGGTGGGCGGCATGTTCGTGGTGGTCGAGTCGCAGGTGAAATACCTGCGCCCGGCGCGGCTGGACGATGAACTTGTGGTCACCGCGCGGCTCCAAGAGGCCGGTCGGGCGGGTCTGGTGATCGATCAGCAGGCCTTCGTGCGACGCCAGGCGCCCGAGCCACGCGAGCTGCTGTGCCGTGCCCGCATCCGTGTCGGCTGGGTCGATGCCGTCACCCTGAAACCCGCTCGCATTCCGCCCGACATTCTGAAAACGCTGCCTACATGAACCAGGACCTTTCCATCATTCAACTGGTGCTGCACGCCAGCTTCGTGGTGCAGCTGGTGATGCTGCTGCTGCTGGTGGTGTCCATCACCAGCTGGGCCGCCATCATCCGCAAGCTGCGCTCGTTCAAGCAGACGCGGGCGCTCAACGACGAGTTCGAGCGCGACTTCTGGTCCGGCACCAGTCTGAACGACCTGTACGCCTCGGCGGTGCAGAACGCCAAACACGCCGGGCCGATGGAGCGCATCTTCGCCAGCGGCATGCGCGAGTACCAGAAGCTGCGCGAGCGCCGCATCGGCGATCCCAGCGCGCTGCTCGACGGGGCGCGCCGCGCCATGCGCGCCAGCCAGCAGCGCGAACTGGACGAGGCCGAATCCAACCTGTCGTTCCTGGCCTCGGTGGCCTCGGTCAGTCCCTACGTCGGCCTGTTCGGCACCGTGTGGGGCATCATGCACGCCTTCACCGGCCTGGCCAGCCTGCAGCAGGTGACGCTGGCCACCGTGGCGCCGGGCATTGCCGAGGCCCTGGTGGCCACCGCCATCGGCCTGTTCGCCGCCATCCCGGCGGTGGTGGCCTACAACCGCTTCGCGCGCGAGCTCGATCGCCTGGCGATCAAGCTGGAGACCTTCATCGAGGAGTTCTCCAACATCCTGCAGCGCAACCTGGGTGTGCATGCCCAGGCGGCGCATTCCACCACCCCCACCGGATACTGAAGCCGTGCCCGCCGTCAGCTCCCGCGGCCGAGGCCGCCGCGCCATGAACGAGATCAACATGGTGCCGTTCATCGACGTGATGCTGGTGCTGCTGATCATCTTCATGGTGACGGCGCCGCTGATCACGCCCGGCGTCATCAACGTGCCCAGCGCCGGCCAGTCGAGCAAGGCGCCCGACCAACGGGTGGACGTGCAGATCGACGCCGATGGCAAGCTCTCGCTGGCCGGCCAGATTCAGCGCAGCGGCCTGGGAGACAAGGAGGCGGTGGCCGCCATCCGGGCGCTGCTGGCCGACAACCCGGAGTTGCCGGTGATGATCGCTGCCGACAGCGAGCTGCGCTACCAGCAGGTGATGAACATGATGAAGCTGCTGCGCGAAGCTGGTGTGCAGCGCGTCGGTCTGGCCGTCAAGTGAGGGCCGCGCCATGAATGTCGCCGCCATCGAACGCGCCGAGTTCGCGCCGCCGCCGCAGGGCGGCTTCGGACGCGCCTTCGGGCTGGCGCTGGCGGCGCACCTGCTGCTGATCCTGGCACTCACCTGGGGCCTGCGCTGGAAGAACGAACCGCAGGATCTGGCGGTGCAGGCCGAGCTGTGGTCGCCCACGGTCCAGCGGGCTGCGCCCAAGGCGGCGCCGCGCGCGCCTGCGCCGCAGGTCGAGCCGCCGCCACCTCCTGCGGCGCCGCCGCAGCCCAGGCCCGAGCCGGCGCTCAAGCCGCCGCCCCCTCAGGTGGACGAGCAGGCGCAGCGCGACGCCGACATCGCGCTGGCGCGCAAGAAGCAGGAAGAGGCCCGCCAGGCCGCCGCCCAGCGCGAACAGGCAAGGCGCGAACGCGAGAAAAAGGAGCAAGCCGAGCAGGAGCGCCGTGAGCTGGCCCAGAAGAAGGCCGCCGAAGAGCAAAAGCGCAAGCAGGACGAGCTGCGCAAGCTGGCCGCGAAGAAACAGGCCGAAGAAGCCGAACAGCGCCGGCAGGCCGCTGCCGAGGCAAAGAAGAAGGCCGAGGCGCAAAAGCGCGCCGAGGCGGAGGCCGAACGCAAGGCCGAAGCGCAGGCCAAGGCCAGGGCGGCGGCCCAGGCCAGGGCGGCCGAGGACGCACGGCACAAGGCCAACGTGGCGCGCTCGCTGGCCATGGCCGGCAGCGCCGACAGCGAAGGCGGCAGCGCCGCCGGCAAGGGCCGGGGCGGCGGCAGCGCCGGGGGTCAGGATGAGCGCGACGCCGGTCCCTCGGGCAACTACGCGGGTCGCATCCGCGCCGCGGTGCGACCCAACATCGTGTTCACCGACGATGCGCCGGGCAACCCGGTGGCCGAGGTCGAGGTGCGCACCGACCAGGTCGGCAACATCATCAGCCGCCGCATCACGCGCTCCAGCGGCGTCAGGACCTGGGACGACGCGGTGCTGCGCGCGCTCGACCGCACCGAGAAGCTGCCCTCGGACAACGGGCGCTACTGGAACCCGATGCTGATCACCTTCAGGCTGCGTGACTGAGCCGGAGCAGGGCGGCGCTTCAGTTCGCTATTAAAAACATAGCTGTCGGCGCAATACCAGCAAGCGCCAGAGGCAAAAAAACCTTGAACCCTGCGGCGGCGCCTCAGCGCAGCCCGCCGCCGGCGGCGCCTTCGGCGCGCTGGATCAACTCGATCTTGTAGCCGTCCGGATCGGTGACGAAGGCGATCACCGTGGTGCCCCCCTTGACCGGCCCGGCCTCGCGCGTGACCTGGCCGCCGGCGGCACGGATGCGCTCGCAGGCGGCGTAGGCATCGGGCACGCCGATGGCGATGTGGCCGTAGGCGGTGCCCAGGTCGTAGCTGTCGGTGCCCCAGTTGTAGGTCAGCTCGATCTCCGCCTGTCCCGGGTTGCCGCCTTCGTAGCCGACGAACGCCAGCGAGTAGCGGTACTCCGGGTTCTCCGAGGTGCGCAGCAGCTGCATGCCGAGCACCTGGGTGTAGAAGTCGATCGAACGTTGCAGATCGCCGACACGAAGCATGGTGTGCAGAAGTCTCATGCCGCCATTGTGCCGTCGGCGGCCGGATCGCCGCTGGCCGGGCGCCCGCCACCGCCACGGGATGTGTCGAACCGAGCTTGCACCTTCAATACACGACAACCCGCACGATGAAACCTAGACACGGCCGTTGGACGCGCCCGCCCGGGCCGTGATCGGTGTGCCATGCAAGACGCGACGACGCCGCGGGCTCCTGCGCGCAAGGAGGAGCAACGCCGCATGGCGCGCCGAGCGCGGTGCGGGTGGGTGCGCAGCGTGCTCACCCAGGAGGCGCAGGCCATCGCAGCCGCCAGACCCCGCATCGATGCGGTCTGCCCGAAGATGACAAGCGGCCAACTGCCGTTTCCAGGTTAAACATGAGCGAATCTATTTGCCATAGAATAAGCGGCCCCGCGTAGGGATTGGCCTGTGTGTGGACGGGTGGAGACTGGTTAGACTTGCCGCCCGTCAACGCTGTCCTGTGGCGGCGTGCGCTTGCGGCTGTCGGGTACGGCCACGGATACTCAAGAGGAGATGAGCCGGGATGACGGCAGACAATCGAATGCGCGAGGGGCCGGTGGGGCACCTGCTGCACGTGCTGTGCGACATCTGCGCCGTGGTCGGCGGGGCGGTGCTGATCGCCATGGCCATCATGACGGTGGTGAGCGTGATCGGCCGTACCTTCTTCGACAGCCCCATCCTGGGTGATGTGGAGCTGGTTCAGCTCGGCCTGGCGGTGTGCGTGGCCACCTTCCTGCCGTACACGCAGTTTCGCAGCGCCAACATCATTGTCGACTTTTTCACCACCAGGGCCTCGGCGCGCAGCCAGCGCTGGATGGACGGCCTGGGCTGCCTGCTGTATGCCGGCATGACGGCGCTGATCGCCTGGCGGGTGTATGCCGGTGGCGTGATGAGCCAGGAGAACCAGGAAGCCTCGATGCTGATGAACCTGCCGCTCTGGATTCCCTACATGCTGATGGTGCCCGGCCTGGTGCTGTGCACCCTGGTCGGCCTGTACCAGGCGGTGATCTACTGGACGCAGCCCGCCGCGGCCGAGGGAGACGCCGCATGAGCACCCTGACCATCGGTTTGCTGCTGTTCGTCGCCATGCTGCTGCTGATGGCGATCCGGGTGCCGATTGCCGTCGCCATGTTCGTGCCCGGCGCGGTGGGTTACGTGATCCTGTCGGGCTGGGACCCGCTGCTGGCGCACCTGCGCGGGGCGGTGTACGGCCGGGTGTCGGTGTACGACCTGTCGGTGATCCCGCTGTTCATGCTGATGGGCGGTTTTGCCGTGCATGGCGGCTTGTCCAAGGCGCTGTTCGACTTTGCCAACGCGCTGCTGGGGCGCTTCAAGGGCGGCATGGCGATGGCCGGCATCCTGGCCTGCGCGGCCTTCGGCGCCATTTCCGGCTCCACCGTGGCGACCACCGCCACCATCGCCCAGGTGGCCTATCCCGAAATGCGTCGCATCAGCTATTCGGGGCGCCTGGCGACGGCGGCGCTGGCCACCGGCGGCACCATGGGCGTGCTGCTGCCGCCTTCGGTGACGCTGATGGTGTATGCCATCCTGACCGAGCAGAACATCACCAAGACCTTCCTGGCCGCCTACGTGCCGGCCATGCTGGCGGCGCTGGGTTACCTGGTGGTGATCGCCATCTACGTGCGCCTGCACCCCACCCACGCGCCCGAGGCGCGCGCCGCCAGCGCGTCCGAGGTGGCGCAGTCGGCCGCCGGCGTGTGGCCGATCGCGCTGATCTTCGTCGCCGTGTTCGGCGGCATCTATGGCGGCATCTTCACGCCCACCGAGGGCGCGGCCATCGGCGCCACGCTGACCTTCGCCATCACGCTGATCAACCGCCAGCTGACGCTGAAGAAGGCCATCGAGTCGATCCGCACCACGGCCGTCACCTCGGGCATGATCTTCATGATCTTCCTGGGTGCCGACATGATGAACGCCTCGCTGGCGCTGTCGCAGCTGCCCAACCAGCTGGCCGAGCTGATCGCCCACGCCGCCATTCCACCGGTGCTGGTGATGGCCGTGATCATGCTGTTCTACGTGGCGCTGGGCTGCGTCATGGACGAAATGTCGATGATCCTGCTGACGGTGCCGGTGGTGTTCCCGGTCATCATGGGCATGGACTTCTTCGGTCTCGACGCGTCGGACAAGGCGCTGTGGTTCGGGATACTCATTCTTACCGTTTGCGCCATCGGCATGATCTTCCCGCCGGTCGGTCTGAACGTTTATGTGATGAACGGCCTGGCCAAGGATGTGCCGATGGTGGAGACCTACAAGGGCGTGTTCATCTTCCTGGCCTGGGACTTCATCCGTCTGGGCCTGCTGATCATGTTCCCCGGCATCACTCTGTGGCTGGTGCGCCTGCTGACCTGAAAGACAACCCTTTTTAACCAGGAGATACCTTGATGAGCTCAAAGCTGAACAAACTGATGGCGGCCGCGGCGCTGTCGCTGCTGGCGGGCACCGCCGCCCAGGCGCAGACCGTGCTGAAGGTGCACCACTTCCTGCCTTCGGGCTCCAGCTCGCAGGTCAAGATCATCGCGCCCTGGTGCGCCAAGATCGAAAAGGAATCGGGTGGCGAGCTCAAGTGCCAGATCTACCCCGCCATGCAGCTGGGCGGCACGCCGCCGCAACTGCTGGACCAGGTGCGCGACGGCGTGGCCGACATCGTGTGGTCGGTGCCCACCTACTCGGCGGGCCGCTACACCAAGTCCGAAGTGTTCGAGCTGCCCTTCATGGCCATCAACGCCAAGCAGGGCTCGCAGGCGCTGTGGGAGTACGTGCAGAAGAACGCGCTGGACGAGTACAAGGGCATCAAGCCGCTGTTCATGCACACCACCGAAGGTTACGTGCTGCACTCGAACAAGCCGATCCTCAAGCTGGAGGACATGAAGGGCAAGAAGATCCGCACCGCCACCCGCATCTCGGCCCGCATGATGTCGGCCATGGGCGGCACGCCGGTGCAGATGCCGCTGCCGCAGGTGCCGGACGCGCTGTCCAAGGGCGTGGTCGACGGCGTGCTGGTGCCCTGGGAAGCGCTGCCCGCCACCAAGCTGCACGAAATCGTCAAGTACCACCTCGACGCCCCGGTCGGCTCGCCGCGCTTTGCCAACACCATCTTCATCTTCGGCATGAACCAGGCCAAGTACGACAGCCTGTCGCCCAAGCTGAAGAAGGTGATCGACGACAACTCCGGCCTGGCGGCGTCGGCCTGGGCCGGTGAAGAGGGCTTCGACAACATCGTCGGGCCGTACTCCAAGCTGGCGCGCGATCGCGGCAACACCATCGCCGTCATCGAACCGGCCGAGCTGGCGCGCTGGGAAAAGGCCACCGCCGACGTCGACGAGATCTGGCTGAAGGACGCCGCGGCCAAGGGCTACGACGGCAAGAAGCTGATCGAAGAAGCCAAGGCGCTGCTGAAAAAGTACGCGCCGGCCAAGTAAGGGCTGCGGCCTCGCGCCCTGACACCAAGCCGCTGCCTGCAGCGGCTTTTTTTGTTCATTCTGGCCGACCGCGCTTTACTGGTGAGCGCCAGCAGCTATCAATAATAGAGCAACTCTTGGCTTGTCTGAGCCGCCAGGCCGGTTGTTCTTCTGATGCACTCAGGCGCTGGCCAGCCACCGGCGCAGCTCGGTCTTCAGAACCTTGCCGTAGTTGTTCTTCGGCAGCTCGGGCACGAAGACGTAGCGCTTGGGGCGCTTGAAGCGGGCGATGCGCTGCAGGCAATGGGCGTCCGCCGCCTCCTGGGTCGGCGCCGCGCCCGGCTGCGCGACCACGAAGGCCACCACGTTCTCGCCCCATTCGGGGTCGGGCTGGCCCACCACCGCCACTTCGGCCACGCCGGCGGCGGTGAGCAGGGCTTCTTCGACCTCGCGCGGGTAGATGTTGCTGCCGCCGCTGATGATCAGGTCCTTGCTGCGGTCCTTCAGCGTCAGGTAGCCGCCTTCGTCCAGCGCGCCCATGTCGCCGGTGAACAGCCAGCCGTTGCGGATCGCCGCCGCCGTCGCCTGCGGGTTGCCCCAGTAGCCGGCCATCACGCTGTCGCCCTGGATCAGCACCTCGCCCACCTCGCCGAGCGGCAGGTCCTGCCCCTGGGCGTCGGTCACGCGCACCCGCACCGGCGTCTGCGCCACGCCAACGCTGGCGATGCGCTCGGCGTGGCGCGGGTGGGCGCGGTCCTTGAGGTCGGCGCGCGACAGCACGGTGCCGACCATGGGCGTTTCACCCTGACCGTAGATCTGCACGAAGCGCGGGCCCATCACCGACAGCGCGCGCTGGATGTCGGCCGCGTACATGGGTGCGCCGCCGTAGACGATGGTCTTGAACGAGCGCGCGCACAGCTCCGGTCCCAGCCCCTGCTGCGCGGCATGGTCGACCAGACGGGCGACGATGGTGGGCGCGGCGAACATCGACAGCGGCCCCACCGCACGCCCGAGCGCGAACAGCTCGGCCGCGTCCACCCCGCGCGAGGCCGGCACCACGTGGCGCGCCCCGGCCATCAGGTGCGGGATGGCGTAGATGCCGGCGCCGTGCGAGATCGGCGCCGCGTAGACGATGGCGTCGCCACGGGCGATCGGGTCGACATCCGCGAAGTAGCCCAGGCCCATGGTCATCAGGTTGCGCTGCGTCAGCATCACGCCCTTGGGGCGGCCGGTGGTGCCGCTGGTGTAGAACAGCCAGGCGATGTCGTCGGGCGCGCGCTCGGTGATCGGCACCGCCGCCGGCTCGGCCACCGGGGCCAGCAGCTGGTCGGCCTCCATCGACTCCAGATCGACCTGGTGCGCCACGCCGGCCAGCGCGTCGGGCGCCACGTCGCGCGTCACGAAGGCCAGCTGGGCGCCGGCGTCGGCGGCGATCCATTCGACCTCGCGCGGGTGCAGCTTGGCGTTCACCGGTACCGCCACCAGGCCGGCCCACCACAGGCCCCACAGCAGCTCCAGGTAGCGCGGGTGGTTGTGTGCGAACAGCAGCACCCGATCGCCCGGCTGCAGGCCGCCGTCGCGCAGGTGTCGGGCCAGGCCGGCGCTGCGCGCCGCCCATTGCAGGTAGCTGGCGTGCGGCTGGGCGCCGTCCAGGATGGCGGGCGCCTGCGGCTGGCGCTGCGCCTGCCGCAGCAGCAGATGGGCCAGGCTCATGGGGTCTCCTTGCGGTCTGTCGTGGTGCGCCCGATTGTGCGCGACGCCGCGAGCCACCGCGCCGCTGCCCGGCAGGCGGCACGGCCGGCCGCCAGGGTCGATGGGAAAATCGGGCTGCTGCGCTTGCCTGTCAAGCGCCACAAGCTGCGCTTTCAATAGCATGTGCGACGGCCCGCGCACTGCGCCGGGGTTCCCAAAGCCGACCCGCCGCAGCGGCTGCGCCGGCCACTTCAGATCGGATACGGCCCCTCGAACGTCTGCACATGGCCGAAATGGCAGCTCACGCCGTCCTGCGCCGTCCAGCGGTACAGGCCCAGCATGGGCGGCTCCAGCCGCAGCGCCAGCGGTGCGCCGGGGCGCAGGTCCAGCTCCAGCTGGTGCGAGGTGGACGGCGCCACCAGCACCGGCGCGCCGCCCAGCACGCCGGCGATCGGCCGGTGCAGGTGGCCGCAGGCGATGAACTGCACGCCGCCGTGCGCGGCCACCAGGCGGGCCAGCTCGGCGCGTCCGCGCCGCAGGCCGCAGCGGTCCATGGCCTCGATGCCGCTGGTCAGCGGCGGGTGGTGCATGAACAGCGCCACCGGCTGGCCGGCGCAGTCCCGCAGCTGTCGCGCCAGCCAGTCGAGCTGCGGCGCGTCCAGCGCGCCGTGCGGGTGGCCGGGCAGCACCGTGTCCAGGCCGATGAACTGCAGGCCACCGACTTCGGCGCGCACGCAGGCCAGCGGCGGCGGGGCTTCGGGGGCGATCGGCATGAGCGCGCCCAGGGTCTGGCGCGCGTGCCCCCGGTGGTCGTGGTTGCCGATGATGCAAAGCACCCGCGGCGCTTGACCAGCATGCGCCGGCAGCTCCTGTTTCAATAGCTCGGCGAGCAGGGTGTAGTCGGCTGCGCGGCCGGCTTCGGCCAGATCGCCGGTCAGCAGCAGCACGGCCGGCGCGGGCTCCAGCGCGCGCACCCGTGCCAGCGCGCGCCGCAGCGCGGCGGCTGGGTCCAGGCGACCGCCCAGCGCACCGGAGTCGATGCCCAGGTGGGTGTCCGTCAGGTGCGCGATCAGCATGGCGCCTACACCGGGACGGTGTAGTTCAGCGCCATGCGCCCGCCGTCGACCATGACGATCTCGCCCGTGATGTAGCTGGCCGCGTCGCTGGCCAGAAAGGCCACCACGTCGGCGATTTCGCGCGGCTCACCCAGGCGCTTCATGGGGGTGCGCATCATGATCCGGTGGCGCGCGTCTTCGCTGGTCAGCACCGCCTGTGCCGCCAGCTCGGTGGCGATGGTGCCGGGGCCGACGGCGTTGACGCGCACCCCGCGGTCGGCCAGCGCCAGCGCCATGGCGCGCGTGAGCTGGTTGATGCCGCCCTTGCTGACGTTGTAGCTGGCGATGTCGGGGATGGCCAGCACGCTGTTGACGCTGCTCATGTTGACGATGCTGCCGCGGCCGGCCTCGGCCATCGGCCGCGCCACCGCCTGGCCGACCAGGAAGGCGCCCTTGAGGTTGACGCGCAGCACGGCGTCGAAGTCGTCTTCCGTCACCTGCAGAAAAGGCGCCGCTTTGAAGATGCCGGCGTTGTTGACCAGCACGTCGATGCGGCCGTGCGCCTGCAGCACCTGGGCCACCAGGGCGTCGACCTGCGCCTTGTCGCCGACGTCGCAATGGACGTAGCTGGCGCCCAGCGCCTGCGCCAGCGCCTGGCCGGGTGCGTCGGCGATGTCGGCCAGCACCACCTGCGCGCCTTCCTGGGCGAAGCGGCGCGCGCAGGCTTCACCGATGCCCTGCGCGGCGCCGGTGACGATGACCACGCGGCCTTGCAGGCCGAAACAGATGGGGGGATGGGAGGTGGCGGTCATGGCGGCTGCGTTGGTCGCTGCGGGTCGGGGTGGATGGGCAGGCGCAGCTTAGCAGCCTGTGGCCGCAGGCGCGCGCTCACCGTGGGCGCGCCCGCTCTTCCAGCCAGCGCGCCAGCGCCTCGTGGCCGGCGCGGCGTGCGTGGTCGATCGCGGTCAGGCCCTGGCGGTCGGGCTGGCGCGGGTCGGCCCCGGCGTCCACCAGCGTGCGCGCGATGCCGACGTTGCCGCGCCGCGCCGTCAGCATCAGCGCGGTGCGGCCGGCGCTGTCGGTGGCGTTGACGGCGGCGCCCTGTTCCAGCGCGGCGCGGGCGGCGTCCGCCTGGCCGGCGGCGGCGGCGGCCAGCAG
>JADLIA010000130.1 GCA_020848515.1 Rubrivivax sp.
TGGCCGGGCGGGTACATCTCGAAGTAGCTGGCCAGATAGCGGGCGTTGCCGGGGTCGTTCCAGAAGCACAGGGGCATGGACGGGATGGGCTGGGTGCAGACCAATTCGCCCACCTGGCCCAGCACGGGTTCGCCGGCGTCGTTCCAGGCTTCGACGGCCGAGCCGAGCATGCGGCATTGCATGACGCCGGGGCGCTGCGGCAGTTCGCGGTGGCCGGCGATGAAGCCACCGGCAAAGTCGGTGCCGCCCGAAATATTGAACCACCAGATGTCGCGCTGCGCCTCTGTTTTGGCAATGGCGCGGAACTGCTCGGTGCCCCATTGCTGCACTTCGGCCGACAGCGGCGAGCCGGTGCTGCCCAGGGCGCGCACGCGCGACAGGTCGCCGCACTGGGCCAGATCGACGCCGGCCTTGGCGCAGCCGGCAAAGAAGGCCGCGCCGGAGCCCAGAAAGGTGACGCCGTGGCGCGCCGCAAAGCGCCACAGCACGCCCCAGTCGGGCGCGTCGCGCGGGCCGCCCGGGCTGCCGTCGTAGATCACGCAGGTGGCGCCCGACAGCAGGCCGGCCACCTGGCAGTTCCACATCACCCAGCCGGTGGAGCTGTACCAGTGAAAGCGCTCGCCGAAGTTGTTGGCGCCGTAGCTGCTGCCGACGTCCATGTGCAGGTTGGTGGCGATGGCCACCAGCAGGATGCCGCCGTGCGAGTGCACGATGGGCTTGGGCAGGCCGGTGGTGCCGCTGGAGTAGACGATCCACAGCGGGTGGTCCATCGGCAGCCAGCGCGGCTCGAAGGCCGCGGTTTGTGCGTCATTTCGGGCTGTGGCGCTTGTCCAGTCAGCGCCGTCAGCTATTGTTTCGATAGTGTCGGAGCGGCGCAGCAGCAGCAGGTGCTGCACGCTGGGCAGGCCGGCGCGCAGCTCGCGCACGACGGCGCTGCGGTCGATGTCGCGCCCGGCCCAGGTGATGCCGTCCACGGCGATCAGCACCTTGGGCTCGATCTGCCTGAAGCGGTCGAGCACGGCATGGGTGCCCATGTCGGGCGCGCACACGCTCCAGATGGCGCCGAGGCTGACGGTGGCCAGAAAGGCGACCATGGTTTCGGGCAGGTTGGGCAGGTAGGCGGCCACGCGGTCGCCCGGCTGCACGCCCTGGGCCTGCAGGTGCAGCGCCAGCGACGCCACCTGGCGGCGCAGCTCGGGCCAGCTCAGCTCGCGCACGCGGCCCTTTTCGTCGTCGCTGATGACGGCCGGCTGGCCGGCGGCGTGCGCGGCATCGACGTGGCGAAACACCTGCTGCGCGTAGTTGACCTGGGCGCCCGGAAACCACTGGGCGCCGGGCATCACGTTGCGCCCCAGCACCGCCGTGTGCGGCGTGGGCGAGCGCAGGTCGGCGTAGTCCCAGATGCTTTGCCAGAAGGCGTCGAGCTCGGTGGTGGACCAGCGCCACAGCTCGCGGTAGCTGGCAAACGACAGGCCGCGCTGCTCGCGCAGCCAGTTCTGGTACAGGCGGATCTGCGGGATGCAGGCGGGGGCGGTGGCGGGGGTGGGGGCGGCGTCGGACATGGGCCGATTATTGGCAAGCCGCGCCCCGCGCGCAGCGGCTGAAAGCGGCTTTCGGCCTAGGGTTTGTACGGTTGTTCAAGGGGTTTGGACGATCGTCCAATCGCCCCATGCGCACCGTGCTGACCCGTCCCGCCGCGCTGGCGCCGGCCGCCGACGAGGCGGCGCGCCCCGACCGCAAGGCGGCCATCCTGCTGGCGGCCGAGAAGCTGTTTGCCCAGCACGGCTACCACGCGGTGTCGATCCGCCAGATCGCCGCCGAGGCCGGCGTGCCGCTGGCCCTGGTGGGCTATTACTACGGCGCCAAGCACGAGCTGTTTCACGCCATCTTCGCGCACTGGCAGCCCACCATCGACCAGCGGCTGGCGCTGCTGCACCAGGCGCTGGCGGGCGCGCAGCCGCCGCCGCTGCGGCGCGTGGTGCAGGCCTTCGTGGAGCCGGTGCTGGCCCTGCGCGCCAGCGCCGAGGGCGAGTACTACGCCATGCTGGTGGCGCGCGAGCTGGCCTACCGCACGCCCGACACCGACCGCGTGCTGGCCGAAATGTTCGACCCCATGGCGCACGCCTTCATCGACGCGCTGCACCAGCTGCGCCCGCGCTGGCCGCGCGCGCGCGCCGCCTGGGCCTACCAGTTCGCCATGGGCGCGCTGCTGCACCACCTGATGGACCACCGCGTGCAGCGGCTGTCGCATGGCCAGAACCCGCCCCACGACGCGGCCGCCGCGCCGCAGCTGATCGATTTCATCACCGCCGGCATTGCCGCCGTGCTGCCCACCGACCCCACCACCCCACAGGAGACTTGAGCCATGCCGACCCGCCGCCTGATCGCCACCGCCGCCCTGCTGGCCGCCGCCGGCCTGGGCGCCCCCGCCCACGCCCAGCAAAACATCCGCCTGACGGCGGCGGCCGGCCACCCGCCGGTGTTCCTGTGGGTCAAGCTGGTCGACGAGTTCTTCATCCGCGAAGTGGACAAGCGCCTGGCCGCCGCCGGCAAGCACAAGATCGAGTGGACGCGCGCCTGGGGCGGCACGCTGATCAAGCTGGGCGCCGAGTCCAAGGGCATCGGCGACGGCGTGGCCGACCTGGGCTTCGTCAGCACCATCTTCGAGGCGGCCAAGTTCCCGACCCAGAACGTGAGCTACTACGCGCCCTTCGGCACCGACGACATCGGCGTGGTGACCCAGGTGGTCAACGAGCTGCAGGGCCGCATTCCGGCCATGGGCCAGGCCTGGAGCAAGAACAACCTGGTCTACCTGGGCGGCGCGGCGCTGGACGCCTACCACATCTGGACCAGCTTTCCGCTGAAGTCGGTGGACGACCTCAAGGGCCGCAAGATCACCGCCCCCGGCCCGGCGGCCAACTGGATCAAGGGCACCGGCGCGGTGGCGGTGGCGGGCAACCTGAACACCTATTACGAGGACATCAAGTCGGGTGTGTCCAACGGCGTCATCACCTTCGCCACCGGCGCCTGGGGTGCCAAGGTGCACGAGGTGGCGCCCTACATCACCAAGGTCAACTTCGGCGCCCAGTACGCCGGCGGGCTGGCGATCAACAAGGCGCGCTTCGACAAGCTGCCGCCCGAGGTGCAGAAGGTGATGCGCGAAGTCGGCGCCGAGTACAGCCAGCGCTTTGCCGCCGCACAGGCGCAGACCGCCGCCGCGCTGCTGAAGAAGGCCGAGGAAGCCGGCGCCAAGCTGAGCGAGCTGCCGGCGGCCGAGCGCAAGCGCTGGGCCGACACGCTGCCGCCGATCGCCAAGACCTTTGCCGCCGACCTGCAGGCCAAGGGGCTGCCGGGCGACCAGGTGCTGCACGGCTTCATGGACGGGCTGAAGAA
>JADLIA010000131.1 GCA_020848515.1 Rubrivivax sp.
CGTGGTCGACCATCTGCGCCACGCTCTGCGCCTCGAGCGCGTGCTGCGGGTGCTCCGGGCAGTGCGGCGTGCCGGCGCGTGCGTAGAGCAGGCGCAGGTAGTCGTGGATCTCGGTGACCGTGCCGACCGTGGAGCGCGGGTTGTGGCTGGTGGCCTTCTGCTCGATGGCGATGGCGGGCGACAGGCCCTCGATCAGGTCCACATCGGGCTTGTCCATCAGCTGCAGAAACTGCCGCGCATAGGCCGACAGGCTTTCGACATAGCGGCGCTGGCCCTCGGCGTACAGCGTATCGAAGGCCAGCGACGACTTGCCCGAGCCCGACAGGCCGGTGATCACCACCAGCCGGTCCTTGGGGATGTCCAGGTCGATGTTTTTGAGGTTGTGCGTGCGCGCTCCGCGCACGCTGATGCGCGGCTGACGCAGTGCGGTGGCCAGCGGCAGGCCTTCGGCGTCGGACAGATCAGGGGCGGCGAGATCGTTCATGGCGGACGGCCCCGGGCGCAGGGCAACCGGCCATTATCCGAAATCGGGGCGTTGGTGCCTGCTCACGCCCTACCTGGCCGCTGTCTGGGTTGCGTCTTGCATGCGGCCGATCCGCGGCGCAAGACACCCGGCCCGCAGACCCTGAAGCCCAGATTCGCCCACCGCAGGGTTCCGATCCGATGTAGCATTCCTGCCTGCCGCTGCGGCGCCTTGCCCATGCGCGCCAGGCGCGAGCGGCTGCCCTGACCCCGAGGAGATCGCCATGAGATCCATGCATTGCGGCAGCTTGCGATCGGCCACCCGTCGGGCCGCGATCGGCCTGGCTCTGGTCACGCTGGTGGCAGCAGGCGCGCAGGCGCAGCAGGCGTCTGGCGAGTTGGCCCTGCAGGCGCGCTCCGGCGTGGTCAAGGTCGCGCCGCGCTATGCCTATTTGCTGGCCGGCCCCTCATTCGATGGCAAGCCCATGCGCAGGCTGGTGCTGTCAGAGGTCGACCTGACGTCCGCGATCCAGAAGTGCGATCGGCTGGGCTGCGTGAGTTCCGATCTGCACAGCGGCGTCACGGTGGATTTCGACGGCGGCCCGCGCCTAGGCTACTGGTTCGTCGGCAAGGGCCAGATGGTGCAGCACTCCGACACCGCCCAGCCGGCCACCATGCAGCTCAAGCAGGACAGCCACCAGCGCCTGGCCGGCAGCTGGACGCTCAAAGGCGATGTGGGCGCCACCGGCAGCGTGACGTTCGACGCACCGCTGGCCAAGACATTCGCCAGAAACTGAGCCTGCCGGGGATGCCTCGGCCCGGCGGGTGGCCAGAGCACCGACGCCATCGGCCTGCTGGGTTCAGCCGCCCTGATAGCGCGCCCAGAGCATGAAGGCTGCCAACGCTGCCGTCACGGTGCCCACGATCAGGCCGCCCTGACTGGCCAGCTTGATCGTGGCCATCCACTGCTCCGGCGGCTGCGTGGCCACGATGTAGGGACGACCCTTTTCCGGCGCGATGCGCCACTGGACCTCGCGCATGCTCGGGCTCATCTGTTCGTCCTCGTTCTCCTCCCGTTGCGCCTGCTCGAACGGGGCAACGGATTCGCCCTCGGGTGCCGGCGCATCGTCATGCGTGCTGGCCGCCCCTGCCCGGGCTGCCACGCGTTCAACACGACCGAGAACAAACAGCTCGGCGTTCGACGCGATGAGCAGTTCGACGTAGCGATAGCGGTCGCCCAAAAGTTTGCCACCGACGATGGTGAAGCCCGTATCGTGCACCTGCCGATAGGAGAACGCCGAACCGGGCTGCACTGGCGGGTCGCGGTTCTCCGGCGGATATTGCTTGCCCTTCCAGTCGCGCACCTCGGAGGGGACGGTCAGGGTCATGCCATCGGGCTGCACGGTGCAAGTCACGAAGCCTTGAGTGCAATGGATGGGGCGCCGCGACACGTCGTGTCGCAGCAAGGTCCAGGAGGCGCGCCGATCGGGTTCGTCGCTGCTGGCTTGACGGTCGATTTCGATCCGGCGCTCCCACACCTTCATCTCCCACCACACACACGGACGGCCCGACAGCGGCGCCCGCAACGTCCGTCCACTGGCCTTGCCTCGCGCCAACAGGTAGCCTTCCGTCAGCATGTTGATGGGCACAGGCTCACGGCCGCGCAGCGCACCGGTAAGGCGGCCGACCCAGGCCACGATGCCAAAGCCGATGCCCGAGAGCAGCACAACGATGCCCAGTGCAATGAAGAAGGCGGTGTTGGAAGTGCTTTGAAGAAAGGACATGCCGATCCTCCGGCCAGATGCCACCCTCCGAGGATACGGCGTGTGCGTGCCGTGTATCCATCACGGGCATCGACCGGGTGTCGACGCGGAGAGGTGACACGCATGCTGCGCGGATCGCTGCCGGCCCACAAGCGGTGATCGACCGCAGTGCGCGCGTGTCGTCCTGGCAAGCGACGACGAGCTTCGCGCGGGCACGCCTGGTCGGGCGTGTTGCTGCAAGAGGAATCAGGCTGCAGCGCTTGCCTGGCAAGCGCGAGCAGCTATGAAAGATGACAGTTGGGGCCGCTCTCAGCGAGCCGACGCGTCTTGCATGGCGCCGGCGCTCCACACGCGCCAGCGCAGCCCCATGCCCTCGGGCACGAACACCACCACCGGCAGCTTGCTGTTGTAGCGCAGCAGCGTGCCCTGGGTCTGCGCGACGCCGGGGCGCTGGCTGCCGGGCGGGCAGGCCATCATGGTGCCCATCACCTGGCCGCGGCTTTGCAACACCCAGTAGTTGTAGCCCCAGCCCTGCACGTCACGCGACTCGAAGCGGCCGTCCATGCCACGGGTGTTGCAGTCCACCGTCATGGCCTTGGTGCCGATCAGCTCGATCTGGCGATCGGCCTCATCGGGCAGCGCCGGCAGCTCGATCACGTGGCGCTGGTGGCCTTTCAGGGTGGCGGGAAACGCCTTCAGTTCCTGGGCGGCCGAGGGGTTGGGGGCGGCGGGCTGCTGGGCACAGGCGGCAAGCAGGGTGCAGGCCAGCGCCAGCACTGCGGTGGCGCGGGGCAGGTGGTGGGTGGCTTTCATGATCCGGCAATCTAGCAGATCCACGATCACCGACAATACCGCTGGCCGGCGCACAGCCGGCGTCGTTTTCTGCGCCGTTTGTCGATGTCCGCCTCCGCCACGCCTGCTGCCCACGCATCCCACGTCCACCGCATGACCGCCGACGAGCGGCGCGCCAGCCTGTCGCTGGCCGGTATCTTTGCCCTGCGCATGCTGGGACTGTTTCTGGTGCTGCCGGTGTTCGCGCTGGAGGCGGCGCGCTACCCGGGCGGCGACGACCCGGCACTGGTGGGTCTGGCCATGGGCATCTATGGCCTGACGCAGGCGGTGATGCAGGTGCCGCTCGGGCTGGCGTCCGATCGCATCGGTCGCAAGAAGGTGATCGTGGCCGGGTTGCTGGTGTTTGCGCTGGGCAGCGCGCTGGCGGCGCTGGCCGGCAGCGTGCACATGCTGGTGGCCGGGCGCGCGCTGCAGGGTGCGGGTGCCGTGTCGGCGGCAGTGACGGCGCTGCTGGCCGACCTGACGCGCGACGAGGTGCGCACCAAGGCGATGGCGCTGGTCGGCATCAGCATCGCCGCCATGTTTGCGCTGTCGCTGATGGCGGCGCCGCCGCTCACCGGCGCGATCGGCCTGTCCGGGCTGTTCTGGCTGACGGCGGCGCTGGCGCTGGCCGGTGTGGTGCTGGTGCTGGTGGCCACGCCGGCAGAACCGGTGCAGCACGTCGATGCGCCGCGCGGGCGGTTGCAGGAGGTGTGGCGCCATCCCCACCTGTGGCGGCTGGACCTGGGCGTGTTCGTGCTGCACGCGGTGCAGATGGCGATGTGGGTGGTGGTGCCAGGGTTGCTGGTGCAGGCCGGGCTGCTGAAGGCCGAGCACTGGAAGCTGTACCTGCCGGCCGTGCTGGTCTCGTTCGTGTTCATGGGCGGTCTGTTCGCGCTGGAGCGGCGCGGCCACCTGCGCGCCGTGCTGCGCGGCGGCATTGCCCTGCTGCTGCTGGTGCAGCTGGCTCTGCTGCTGCTGGCCTCGCGCGCGCCGGGGCTGTGGACGCTGGGCGTGGTGATGTTCTTTTTCTTCATGGCCTTCAACCTGATCGAAGCCAGCCAGCCCGGCCTGATCTCGCGCCTGGCGCCGGCCCAGGCGCGCGGCGCCGCCCTGGGCGTGTACAACACCCTGCAATCGCTGGGCCTGTTTGCCGGCGGGGCGCTGGGCGGCTGGCTGCTCAAGGGCTGGGGACCGGCGGCGGTGCTGTCGGGCACGTCGGCGCTGGTGGCGTTGTGGTTGCTGCTGGGCTGGGGCCAGCATGTGCCGGCGCTGCGTCCCCCGGCGGATCCGCCGCGGTGAACGCGAACACCGGTTGGCTCGGCTTGGCTGACCCTCGTCTGCCGGGTGGGCGCGCCCCACGGTCGTTTTTTGGTTGAATGCAGTCTTCTGGAGGTTCACATGCCCGCTGGTTCCGGCTTCAAGCTGACCTATTCGACCATGTTCAATCCGCCGCCGGAGCTGCATGCGCGCTTCGACGCGGCGCTGGCCAGCTTTCGGCGCGACGGCATGGGGCGCGACCACGCACAGTGGATCGGTGGCATGTCGGTGGGTGGGGCGCGGCATTTCGAGGTGCGTTCACCGATTGACCAGGACTGGCTGATCGGGCGCTTCGTGGAGGGCAGCGCCCAGGACGTCGACCGCGCGGTGCAGGCCGCGCAGGCCGCCTATCCGGGCTGGTCGGCCACGCCGTGGCGCGAGCGCGTGGCGCTGCTGCGCCGTGCCGCCCGCCTGATCGAAGAGCGGGTCTATGCCATCAGCGCCGCCGTGGCGCTGGAGGTGGGCAAGAACCGCATGGAGTCGATCGGCGAGGTGCAGGAGACGGCCGACCTGATCGACTGGTATTGCGATCAGATGGAAGCCCACGACGGCTTTGACCGCGCGCTGCCAGACGACCCGCTGCCGCAGTTTCGCAGCCACAACCGCACCGTGCTGCGCCCCTACGGCGTGTGGGCGGTGATCGCGCCGTTCAATTTTCCGTTTGCACTGGCGGGCGGGCCGCTCGGACCGGCGCTGGTGGCGGGCAACACGGCGGTGTTCAAGGTGTCGCCGGAAACCTCGCTGTCCGGGCGGCTGCTGCTGGACGCCCTGCACGACGCCGGTCTGCCGGCCGGGGTCATCAACTTCGTCACCGGAGGAGACGCCACCGGACGCGCGCTGGTCGAGCACCCGGGCGTGGCGGGCATCACCTTCACCGGCTCGCAGGCGGTCGGCATGCAGGTGTTGCGCCAGTCGGTGCAGGGGCCCTTCCCCCGACCCTGCATCGTCGAGATGGGCGGCAAGAACGCCACCATCGTGAGCCGCCGCGCCGACCTGGAGCGGGCGGCGCTGGGCATCGTGCGTTCGGCGTTCGGTCTGTCGGGACAGAAATGTTCGGCCTGCTCGCGCGTCTATGTGGAGCAGCCCGTGGCGGACGATCTGCGTGCCCGCCTGGTGCGGCTGGCGGGCGAGCTGTCGGTCGGGGATCCGACGCAGCAGGCGCACTGGATGGGGCCGGTCATCGGCCGCGCCGCTTACGAGCGCTACGCGGGCCTGGCCGAGCATCTGCGGCAGGTCGGCCGCATCGACACCGGCGGGCGCTGGCTGACCGCGGGCGCGCTGGCGCGTGGATTTTTCGTCGCTCCCACGGTGGCGCAGGCGCCACTGGACGATCGCGCCTGGGTGGACGAGCATTTTCTGCCGCTGGTGCTGGTGGGCGAAGTGGCATCGGTCGCCGAAGGCATCTCCCGCGCCAACGCCAGCGACTATGGCCTGACCGCGGGCTTCTATGGCACGCCCGACGAGGTGGCCTATTTCCATCGGCACATCGAAGCTGGCGTCACCTACGCCAACCGCCCGCAGGGCGCCACCACCGGTGCATGGCCGGGCTACCAGCCGTTTGGCGGCTGGAAGGGCAGCGGCAGCACCGGCAAAGCCATCGGCTCGTTCTACTACCTGCCGCAGTATCTGCGCGAACAGTCGCGCACGGTGGTCGAGTGAGCCGCCACCCGGATCGGGTCGGGACCGAGCCGGGTCTCAGCGCCCTCCATCGAACAAAAAAGCGCCCGTGACGGGCGCTTGGGGTGACGCAAAGGGCAGGCTCAGAGCGATTTCTTCAGCAGGTGCCCGATTTCTCCGATGATGCCGCGGCGGAACAGCAGTACGCACAGCACGAAGATGGCGCCCTGAACCACCGTCACCCAGGCCCCCAGCTGGGCCAGGTAGTTCTGCATCGAGACGATGACGGCCGCCCCGACCACCGGGCCGAACAAGGTGCCCATGCCGCCCACCAGGGTCATCAGCACCACTTCGCCCGACATGCTCCAGTGCACGTCGGTGAGTGAGGCCAGCTGGAACACGATGGCTTTGGTGGCACCTGCCAGCCCGGCCAGCGTGGCCGACAGCACGAAGGCGCGGTGCTTGAACCTGTCGGCGTCGTAGCCCAGCGAAATGGCGCGCGCTTCGTTTTCGCGGATGGCCTTCAGCACCTGACCGAAGGGCGAATGCACGATGCGGTAGATCAGCAGGAAGCCGCCCAGGAAGATCGCCAGCACGAAGGGGTACATGGCGGCGGGGTTGGCCAGGTCGATCAGGCCCAACAGCTTGCCGCGCGGCACCGCCTGGATGCCGTCTTCGCCACCGGTGAAGGGCGCCTGCAGACTGAAGAAGAACACCAGCTGCGCCAGAGCCAGGGTGATCATGGCGAAGTAGATGCCCTGACGGCGGATCGCCAGCCTGCCGGCGACCCAGCCCAGCGCGCCGGCGCACGACGCACCCAGGGCGATGGCCAGCTCCGGCGTCAGGCCCCAGACCTTGGCCGCATGCGCCGACACGTAGCCGGCGCTGCCCAGAAACATGGCGTGCCCGAACGACAGCAGGCCGCCGTAACCCAGCAGCAGGTTGAAGGCGCAGGCAAACAGGGCAAAACACATCACCTTCATCATGAACACCGGGTACACGCCGACCAGCGGCGCACCGATGAAGATGAGGGCCATGAGGATGAAGGCCACCCTGTGGGTGGGTGCCGGATCGCTGGCGTTCCGGGGGTGGGCTGCCGGCGCGGCGGCAGGCGCGGTGGGGTTGTGGGCGCTGGCCATGGCTTTATTTCTGCGCGCCAAACAGACCCGCAGGGCGGATCAGCAGCACGATGGTCATGATGACGAAGATGACGGTGGTGGAGGCTTCCGGATAGAACACCTTGGTCAGGCCCTCGATCAGGCCCAGCCCGAAGCCGGTGACGATGGCGCCCATGATGGAGCCCATGCCGCCGATCACTACCACCGCGAACACGACGATGATCAGGTTTTCACCCATTTGCGGGCTGACCTGGTAGATGGGCGCTGCCATCACGCCGGCCAGCGCGGCCAGGGCCACGCCGAAGCCGTAGGTCAGGGTGATCATGCGCGGCACGTTGATACCGAAGGCCTGCACCAGCTGGGGGTTTTCGGTGGCGGCACGCAGATAGCCACCCAGGCGGGTTTTTTCGATCACGAACCAGGTGCTCAGGCAGGTCACCAGCGAGGCCACGATCACCCAGGCGCGGTAATTGGGCAGGAACATGAAGCCCAGATTCTTGCCCCCCTGCAGCGCCTCGGGAATGGCGTAGGGCAGGCCGGTGGAGCCGTACTCGTTGCGGAACAGGCCCTGGATGATCAGGGCCAGGCCGAAGGTCAGCAGCAGGCCGTACAGGTGGTCCAGCTTGTACAGCGGTTTCAGCATGGTGCGCTCGATGACGACACCGGTGGCGCCCACCAGGATGGGGACCACCAGCAACGACCACCAGTAGCCCAGCCCCAGCTTGTTGAGCAGCAGGTAGGCGCCGAAGGCGCCCAGCATGTACTGCGCGCCGTGGGCAAAGTTGATGATGTTGAGCAGGCCGAAGATCACGGCCAGGCCCAGCGAGAGCAAGGCATAGAACGAGCCATTGATGAGGCCGATGAGCAACTGGCCCATCATGGCCTGGATCGGGATACCGAAGATTTCCATGGTTGTCTATGCCTTGCGGCTGCTCGCACTTACTTCTTGGCCACCAGCGGGCAGTTGCCCTCGTTCAGCGGTCGGAAGGCCTTGTCGGCCGCGATCGTCTGCACCAGCTTGTAGTAGTCGTACGGGGCCTTGGACTCGCTGGGTTTTTTGACCTCGAACAGGTACACCGGGTGGATCTTGCGGCCATCGGCGCGCACCGTGCCCTTGCCGAACAGCGGATCGTCGGTGGGCAGCTCCTTCATCTTGGCCACCACCTTGCTGCCGTCGTCGGTCTTGGCGGCGTCCACCGCCTTCAGGTAGTGCAGCACGCCGGCATAGACGCCGGCGTGGTCGGACGACGGGTGCTTGCCGCCGTGCGCGGCAGCAAAGCGCTTGCTCCAGGCGCGCGTGCCGTCGTTCAGGTCCCAGTAGAAGGCCTCGGTGATGTTCAGGCCCTGGGCGGTGTTCAGACCCAGGCCGTGCACGTCGGGCAGGAACACCAGCAGACCGGCGAGTTTCTGGCCGCCCTTGACGATGCCGAACTCGGCCGCCTGCTTGATCGAGTTGATGGTGTCGCCGCCGGCGTTGGCCAGGCCGACGATCTTGGCCTTGGACGACTGTGCCTGCAGCAGGAAGGAGGAGAAGTCGGCCGTGCCCAGCGGTACCTTGACACTGCCCAGCACCTTGCCGCCCGAGGCCTTGACCACTTCGGAGGTGTCGCGCTCCAGGGCGTGGCCGAAGGCGTAGTCGGCGGTCAGGAAGAACCAGCTGTCGCCGCCGGCCTTCACCACCGCGCTGCCGGTGCCGTTGGCCAGCATCCAGGTGTCGTACAGCCAGTGCACGGTGTTGGGCGAGCAGTCCTTGCCGGTCAGGTCGGAGGTGGCGGCGCCGGTGTTGACGAAGGCCTTGCCCATGTCCTTGGTGACCTGGTTGACGGCCAGCGCCACGGAAGACGTGGGCACGTCGGCGATCATGTCGACGCCGTCGGTCTCATACCACTTGCGGGCGATGCTGGAGCCGACGTCCGGTTTGTTCTGGTGGTCGGCCGACACCACCTCGACCTTGAGCGAGGACTTGGTGGCCTTCAGGTAGTCCTCGACCGCCATCTTGGCGGCGATCACCGAGCCAGGTCCACCGATGTCGGCGTACAGACCCGACATGTCGTTCATGACGCCGATCTTGACGACGTTGCCCGAAATCTGGGCGTGGGCCGAGCCGGCCGCCAGCAGACCCAGGCCAGCCAACAGTGACCACAGTGCGTTGCGCTTCATCGAAAGTCCTCCGGGTGAAAAAAGGGGTGACAGGGGATGGGTTTACTTGACCAGCGGGCAGTTGCCCTCGTTCAGCGGTCGGAAGGCCTTGTCCGCCGCGATCGTCTGCAGCACCTTGTAATAGTCGTAGGCGTACTTGGATTCGCTGGGCTTTTTGACCTCGACCAGGTAGGCCGGATGAATCTTGCGGCCGTCGACGCGGATGGTGCCCTTGCCGAACAGCGGATCGTCGGTGGGCAGCTCCTTCATCTTGGCCACCACCTTGGCGCCGTCGCTGTCGGACTGCAGCGCCTCGACCGCCTTCAGGTAGTGCTGCAGACCGGCGTAGACGCCTGCCTGCACCATGGTCGGCATGCGGTTCTGGTGGGCGGCGCCAAAGCGCTTGGACCAGGCGCGGGTGGCGTCATTCAGGTCCCAGTAGAAGGTGGTGGTGACCTGCAGGCCCTGCGCGGTGTTCAGACCCAGGCCGTGGATGTCGCTCAGGAACACCAGCAGACCCGCCATCTTCTGACCGCCCTTGACGATGCCGAACTCGGCCGCCTGCTTGATCGAGTTGATGGTGTCGCTGCCGGCGTTGGCCAGGCCGATGATCTTGGCCTTGGACGACTGCGCCTGCAGCAGGAAGGAGGAGAAGTCGGCCGTGCCCAGCGGCACCTTGACGCTGCCCAGCACCTTGCCGCCCGAGGCCTTGACCACGTCGGAAGTGTCGCGCTCCAGGGCGTGGCCGAAGGCGTAGTCGGCGGTCAGGAAAAACCAGCTGTCGCCGCCCTGCTTGACCACCGCCGAGCCGGTGCCGTGGGCCAGCATCCAGGTGTCGTAGGTCCAATGCACGGTGTTGGGCGTGCAGGCCTTGCCGGTCAGGTCGGCGGTGCCGCCGGTGGAGTTGACCATCACCTTGTTCTTTTCCTTGGTGACTTCGTTGACCGCCAGCGCCACCGACGATGTGGGCACGTCCAGGATCATGTCGACGCCGTCCGAGTCGTACCACTTGCGGGCAATGCTGGAGCCGACGTCGGGCTTGTTCTGATGGTCGGCGGAGATGATTTCCACCTTGAGTTTGGAGTTGGTGGCCTTGAGGTAGTCGTCCACCGCCATCCTGGCGGCGACCACCGAACCGGGGCCGGCCAGGTCGGCATAGGGGCCGGCCATGTCGTTCATCACGCCGATCCTGACGACGCCGCCCGAGATCTGGGCGTACGCGGCGCCGCCGAACGCGGCGCCCAGGCCGGTGATCAGGGCGCACAGTGTCTTGCGTTTCATGGGGTGTGTTCCTCTGGGGGCAAAGAAGTCAGATCGATCGGCGGCAGGCCCGGGGTTCCATAGGGGCGGTGGTCACGGCTCACACGCCCAGGTACTGGTGCAGCATGTCCATGTTGTCCTGCAGTTCGGCGGCGCTGAACTCGCGCAGCACCAGCCCGCGCTCCATGATGTAGAAGCGATCGGCCAGCGGTGCGGCGAAGCGGAAGTTCTGCTCCACCATCAGCACCGTGAAGCCGCGCGCGCGCAGCTCGCGGATCATGCGCGCCAGCGCCTGCACGATGACCGGCGCCAGGCCTTCGGAGATCTCGTCCAGCAGCAGCACCTTGGCGCCGGTGCGCAGAATGCGCGCCACCGCCAGCATCTGTTGTTCGCCGCCCGACAGCCGGCCGCCCGGGCTGTTGCGCCTGGCCTTCAGGTTGGGGAACATGTCGTAGATCTCGTCCACGCTCATGCCGCCTTCGGCCACCTTGGGTGGCAGCATCAGGTTTTCCTCGCAGGTCAGCGAGGTCATGATGCCGCGCTCTTCCGGGCAATAGCCCAGGCCCAGGCGGGCGATGTGGTGCGGCGCCAGCTTGACGGTTTCGACCCCGTTGACCTGGATCGACCCGGTGCGCTTGCCCACCAGGCCCATGATGGCACGCAGGGTGGTGGTGCGACCGGCACCGTTGCGGCCCAGCAGGGTGACCACCTCGCCCGGCTTCACCTCCAGGTGGACGCCGTGCATGATGTGCGATTCGCCGTACCAGGAATGGACGTCCTTGAGGACGATGGCGGGAGCGGATGTGTGGCTCATGCGGTGACTGTCCTCAACCATGCGCGCCCTGCAGGGCTTCTTCGGCGCTGCCCATGTAGGCTTCCAGCACCTGCGGGTTGCGCGACACCTCGGCGTACGGCCCTTCCGCGATGACCTGACCGAACTGCAGCACGGTGATCTGGTCGGCGATGCTGCCCACCACGCTCATGTTGTGCTCCACCATCAGCACGGTGCGGTTGGCGGCCACCTTCTTGATCAGCTGGGTGACCATGTCGACGTCCTCGTGGCCCATGCCCTGGGTGGGCTCGTCCAGCAACATCAGCTTCGGATCCATCGCCAGGGTGGTGGCGATCTCCAGCGCGCGCTTGCGGCCATAGGGCAGCTCCACCGCCTCCAGGTGGGCGAAGTCGGCCAGGCCGACGAAGCCCAGCAGCTCCATGCAGCGCTCGTTGAGCTGGTCCAGGGTACGTTCGGACTTCCAGAAGTGAAACGAGGTGCCCAGCTTCTGTTGCAGGGACACGCGCACGTTTTCCAGCACGCTCATGTGCGGGAAGGTGGACGAAATCTGGAACGAGCGCACCACGCCGCGGCGGGCGATCTGGGCCGGCCGCTCGGCGGTGATGTCCTGCCCGTCGAACAGGATCTGGCCGCGCGTGGGCTCCAGGAACTTGGTCAGCAGGTTGAAGCAGGTGGTCTTGCCGGCACCGTTGGGGCCGATCAGTGCGTGGATGGTGCCCTTGCGCACCTGAAGGTTGACGTCGTTGACGGCGACGAAACCCTTGAACTCCTTCACCAGCCCACGGGTTTCCAGAATGATGTCCGAACTCATGTCTTCGACTGCTTTGTTCAAGTTCCGGGAACGCGGCATTATGGGGGTGGGGCGGCGGCCGACCGATTAGGGTTTTCCTCGCCGCGCGCCGGGTTCATGCGGCGGTGCGAGCCGGGCCGCCGGCGCGCTTCAGGGACTTCCCTGTGGGTGGTCTGGCGGCGGCGCGGCATACTGCGCGACTTTGCCCATCACCCTGGAGGACATCCGATATGAAGCTTCGCACGCTCGCCGTGGCCGCACTGGCCGTCTGCTGCACCCTGGGTGCGCACGCCAGGACCTTCAAATGGACCAGCGCCAGCGACATTCCGACGCTGGACATCCATTCGCAGAACAACGCGCTGGGCAACGGCGTGCACGCCGCCGTCTATGAGTCGCTGGTCTACTACAACAGCAAGAGCTTCAAGATCGAGCCCATGCTGGCCACGGCCTGGAAGCAGGTCAGTCCGACCCAGATGCAGTTCACGCTGCGCACCGGCGTGAAGTTCAGCGACGGCAGCAGCATGACCGCCGAGGACGTCAAGTTCTCCATCGAGCGCGCCATGGCCAAGACCTCCAACTACAGCGTCTACACGCAGGGCATCGACAAGGTGGTGGTGGCGGGGCCGAACACGCTGGACATCTTCACCAAGGCGCCCAACCCGGTGCTGCTCAATCAGCTCACCGAACTGCGCGTCATGAGCAAGGCCTGGGCCGAGAAGAACAAGTCGGTCGAGCCCAAGGACATCAAGACCAAGGACGAGAGCTTTGCCCACCGCAACGCCATGGGCACGGGCCCCTTCATGGTCAAGGAATGGCAGCCCGACCAGAAGCTGGTGCTGGTGGACAACCCCCAGTGGTGGGGGCATGGCGCCAAGGCCAAGCCGGGCAACGTCACCGAGGTCATCTACACCCCGATCAAGTCCGAGGCCACGCGCATGGCGGCGCTGCTGTCGGGTGAGGTGGACTTCGTGCTCGACCCGACGCCGCAGGATCTGGAGCGCGTGCAGCGCAACGCGGCCCTCAAGGTGGTGCAGGGGCCGGAGAACCGCACCATCTTCTTCGGCATGGACCAGCACCGCGACGAACTGCCGGGCTCCAGCGTCAAGGGCAAGAACCCCCTGAAAGACCAGCGCGTGCGCCAGGCGCTGTATCAGGCCATCGACATCAACGCCATCCACAAGGTGGTGATGCGCGGCCTGAGCCAGAACACCGGCACGCTGATCGCGCCGCAGGTGAGCGGCTACACCAAGCGCGCCGACCAGCGCTATCCGTACGACGCGGCGGCGGCCCAGAAGCTGCTGGCCGAGGCCGGTTACAAGGACGGCTTCGAGGTCGATTTCGCCTGCCCCAACAACCGCTACATCGCCGACGAGCGCATCTGCCAGGCGGTGGCCGCGATGTGGTCCAAGGTGGGTGTCAAGGCCAAGCTCCGCACCATGCCGCTGGTGAGCTACTTCCCGATGATCCAGCGCCACGAGGCCAGCATCTACATGCTGGGCTGGGGCGTGCCGACCTTCGATGCGCTCTACAGTCTGCAGTCGCTGGTGCGCAGCGTGGGTGCGGGCGGCGACGGCAACTACAACGTGGGGCGCTACTCCAACCCGCAGATGGACGCGCTGGTCGAGCGCGTCAAGGTCGAGGTCGATCAGAAGCGCCGCGCCGAGCTGATCGAGCAGGCCCTGATCCTGGAGCACAAGGACGTGTCGCACCTGCCGCTGCACAACCAGGTCATTCCCTGGGCGATGAAGAAGAACATCGAGGTCGTGCACCGCGCCGACAACCGGCTCGACTGGCGCCTGATCGCCGTCAAGTGAGCGGGGTCGCGGCGCCACCAGGCGCCGCCAGGCGGGCGGCCAGCCCGCGCAGGGCGTGCAGGGCGGCCTGCACGCGCACGGCCTGCCGGTCGCCGTCAAACCGGCACCGCTGGGTGTCGGTGCGTCCGTCCACACACCAGCCGAACCACACGGTGCCGACCGGCTTGTCGGCGCTGCCACCGGTCGGCCCGGCGATGCCGGTGAGGGCGACGCTGACCTGCGCGCGCGCGTGCGCCAGGGCGCCTTCGGCCATGGCGCGCACCACCGGCTCGCTGACCGCGCCATGGCGCGCGATCAGTGCCGGCGGCACGCCCAGCAACTCGCTCTTGGCGGCGTTGCTGTAGCTGACGATGCCGCGTTCGAACCACAGCGAGGAGCCGGCCAGCTCGGTGCAGGCGGCAGCCACCAGGCCGCCGGTGCAGCTCTCGGCGGTCGTCAGCAACCAGCCGCGGGCGGTCAGCAGGGCTGCGATGTCATGAACGATTTTGGCCTCTGGCGCAGATCCAGCAAGCGCCGAAAGCTCTTGTTTTGGTAGCATCGGTGCTCACCCCGGGCGCCACAGTGCCAGCACCAGCAAGGTGCAGAAGGCGGCCACCAGGTCGTCCAGCAGGACGCCGAAGCCGCCCGCCCAGCCGCGGCGTCCGTGCAGCAGGCGGTCGGCCCAGCCCACCGGTCCCGGCTTGACGGCGTCGAAGAAGCGAAACAGCGCAAAGGCCGTGGCCTGGCCCCAGAACCCCGCCGGCAGCAGCAGCCACAGCACCAGCCAGAACGCCACCACCTCATCGATGACGATGGCACCCGGGTCGGGTGTCTGCAGGTGTTGCGCGGTGACGGTGCAGGCCCACCAGGCCAGCGGCAGCGCGCCGACCAGCAGCCAGCCCTGCTGCGCCGGGCTCAGCCACAGGCCCAGTGCCCACCACGCCAGCCAGGCCCACAGCGTGCCGGCCGTGCCGGGAGCCACGGGCGACAGGCCGCTGCCGAACCCCAGCGCCAGCGCGTGCGCCGGGTGCGCGGCCATGAATCGGGCGTCGGGGCGTGCGGCGGCGGTGGCCTCGGCACGCGGCACCGGGGCGTGCGCCGGGGGGCGCGGCGTTTCGCGCTTGGGCTGCACGTCGGTGACGCGGTCGTCGTGGGCGGTCATGCTTGCGATGCTAGCAGCGCCGCCGCGCCGGGGCGGCGCCCGGTCGGGTTGGGCAACCGGGCGTCGATGCGCTGCGGGTGGGTGCGTAGCGTGCTCACGCAAGAGGTGAAGGCCATCGCAGCCGCCAGACCCCGCATCGATGCGGTCTGCCCGCAGCGGACAAGCGGTCAACTGCCGTTTCCAGGTTGAATGTGGGCTCTGGTGCTTGATCCGACTGCGCAAAAAGCTATCATTCAAATAGCATGTCATCGGTTGTCGAACCCCTCCCGTCCGCCGCCGCGGCCGACGCCGCGCTGGTCGAACGCTACCTCACCCATGCGCGGGTGCTCAAGCGCCTGGCCCCACGCACGCTCGCGCTGTATCGAGCGGATCTGGACAAGCTTGCCCGCCTGGCCGCGCAGGCCGGTGTGGCGCTGCCCCAGGTGCAGCACCACCATGTGCGCTCCTGGGTGGCGCGCATGCATGCCGGCGGTCGCAGCGGGCGCGGCATTGCGTTGATCCTGTCGGGCTGGCGGGGCTTTTACGTCTGGCTGGGGCGCGAAGGAGGGATCGGTGCCAACCCGGTGCTGGGCATCCGGGCGCCACGCCAGCCGCGGCCGCTGCCCAAGGCGCTGGGGGTGGACGAGGCGGTGCAACTGGCCGAACACATCGACGAGGGCGATGACCCCTGGCTGGACGCGCGCGACGCCGCCATGGTGGAGCTGCTGTACGGCAGCGGTCTGCGCGTGGGCGAGCTGGTGGGGCTGGACGTGGCGGCCAGCGACGCCGCCGCACGCGCTGGCCGTGGCTGGATCGATCTGGACCAGGCCGAGGTGCAGGTGCAGGGCAAGGGCAGCAAGCGGCGCGCCGTGCCCCTGGGACGCTCGGCCGCCGAAGCCCTGCGGCGCTGGCTGGCGGTGCGCGGCCAGGTGATGGCCGCGGGCGAGGCCGCGGCGGCGCTGTTCATCGGCCGGCGCGGCACCCGTCTGAGCGCGCCATCGGTCTGGCAGCGCCTGCGCCGGCGCAGCCAGCAGGCGGGGCTGGCCACGCCGGTGCATCCGCACATGCTGCGCCACTCCTTCGCCAGCCATGTGCTGCAGTCCAGCGGCGATCTGCGCGCCGTGCAGGAACTGCTGGGCCATGCCAGCATCGGCACCACGCAGGTCTATACCCGACTGGATTTTCAGCACCTGGCGCAGGCCTACGACGCCGCCCACCCGCGCGCGCGACGGCGCTGAGCAACGGGGCCGCGCAGGCCGTGATCAGTCGCCCAGAAACTTGAGCAGTCCGCGCAACTTGTCTTCGGTGGCGGTGTCAAAGCCGCCCGGCATGCCGATGGATTTCAGCACCACCTGGCCTTCCGGGCTGTCAGGCAAGGCCAGCACCGCTTTCTGCACGGCGGCAATGTCGGCCGCACTCAACGCCTTGGAGGCAATCAGTGGCGAATAGGGCTGCGGCACGCTGCGGTGCAGCACGGTGCCACCTTCCTTCAGCCATTTGCGCGCCGCCCCCGAATAGGATGCCAGCCCACCCACCTGCCCGAAACCGTTGTTGATGTAGAACACCACGGCCTCCTGTTCGCGCACGTAGGTGACGCTCTCCTTGTCGAGGTCGACGCCCTGGTGGCGCAACTCGGCTTTGCAGAATTTGGTCATATAGGCGACCTTCTCTGGCATGACGATCTTCTTGCCTTTGAGGTCTGCCAGCTGTTTGATGGGCGAATCCTTGGGCACGACGATCAGGCACTGTCCTTCGGGTTTCACCGTGGCCACATAGTGATAGCCGTAGTCGCGCAAGCCGCGCGCAGGGTAGTCGCTCGGGCGCGCCATCACCAGGTCGAGGCGGGCGCTCTTCATCCCATCCTCCAACTGTGCAAACTCGCGCACGAACACCACCTTCACCTCGGCCTTGATGGCCTTACCTATGGCTTCGGCCAGACCGCCGTACTTCTGCACGACTCGGGCGTGGTCGGTGCCGCCCGAGGTGCCTTCACTGATGCCCAGCACGAGCTCGCGCGCCTGAGCGCCGGTGATGCCCAGACTGAGGGCGAGGGCCACAAGGTTGAAAGACTTGGACATGGATGCACGGTGAGTGGAGAAGTCGCTTGGGGTCCCAGCAAGCGGTGGCCACGGTGCGCGTTGACCGCGTTGCAGACCGAAGCTTCGGCACCATTGAACCGCAATCTACAAAAAAATACAACTAAGGTTTACGATTGACAGCTCGTTGGACTTGCGCTTTTCCGGTGGCGGAGCTTCTGATCGTGGATTCGGGCAACACTTGGGCATGCGGGCCGCAGCCGCAGCCGCGGTGGATGGGGGTGGCTACACTGCCGTGTTCGACGTCTTCTCCCATCGGCGGGCGCCACGCCCGCACCCTGCCATGTCACTGATTCCCGCCACCATCCTTACCGGCTTTCTCGGCTCCGGCAAGACCACCTTGCTCAAGCGCGTGCTGACCGAGGCGCACGGCCAGAAGATCGCCGTGATCGAGAACGAGTTCGGCGAGGAGAACATCGACAACGACATCCTGGTCAGCGACAGCCAGGAGCAGATCATCCAGATGAGCAACGGCTGCATCTGCTGCAGCATCCGCGAGGATCTGCGCGCCACCCTGTCCGATCTGGCGCGCAGAAAGCGCAGCGGGGAGCTCGACTTCGAGCGCGTGGTGATCGAAACCACCGGCCTGGCCGACCCCGGTCCGGTCGCCCAGACCTTCTTCATGGACGACGAGATCGCGGAAGGCTACCTGCTCGACGCCATCGTCACCCTGGTCGATGCCAAGCACGCGGCGCAACAGCTGAACGACCGCATCGAGGCGCAGCGCCAGGTCGGCTTTGCGGACCAGATCTTCATCAGCAAGGCCGATCTGGTGGATGCAGGCGAGCTGGCGGCCCTGCAGCACCGCCTGAAGCACATGAACCCGCGCGCGGCGCAGAAGGTGGTGCATTTCGGCGCGGTGCCGATCGCCGAGGTGTTCGATCTGCGCGGTTTCAACCTGAACGCCCGACTGGACATCGACCCCGAATTTCTGGCGGCCGACGACCATGACCACGATCATCACGACCACCATCACCACCACGACGGCCACTGCGACCACCCGTCGCACCAGCACGCGCACGGCCACCACCACCACGCGGACGACGACGTCAAGAGCTTCGTGTTCCGCGCCGAGCGTGCCTTCGACCCGGCGCGGCTGGAGGACTTTCTGGGCGCCATCGTCAACGTCTACGGCCCGCGCATGCTGCGCTACAAGGGCGTGCTGTGGATGAAGGGCACCGAGCGCAAGGTGATCTTTCAGGGCGTGCACCAGCTCATGGGCAGCGATCTGGGGCCGGCCTGGAAGGGCGACGAGCCGCGCCAGAGCAAGATGGTGTTCATCGGGATCGACCTGCCGCGCGACATCTTCACCCAGGGCCTGGAGCAGTGTCTGGTCTCCGCCTGAACAGGGGTGGTTGGGTCTTTCATGCCCGCCCGGTGTGCCCACCCGCTCCGTCGCCGCACGGCAGATGCTCGCCGTGGCCGGTGTTGCCGCCGGGGCTCGCGCCTTGACCGGTCGCGTTGCGGTGCGCGTTTTCGGTATGCGGGATTCGGTGCGTGCCTGCCGAACCGCCGGACCATCCGATTGGGGCTTGCGTCAAGGTTTTCGCACAAGGTCGACGATTTGTTTGCCCGGTGTGCCCAGGCCGGCCGGGCGTGGCTACAATCGCCGCCTTCGTAAGCAACCCCGGTGAACGGGGGCGCTGTGCCCGCATCGCCCAAGAAGGTCAAACAACAGGGCGCTGATCGGATGAGGCAGACCCGGCTTCATCTGCTGGCCATGTCGTCGGCGCCACCCTGGAGGTCGGTGCCGGCAGGAGACGAGACAAGTGAAAACTGCGGCTGCCAAGAGCCCGGCAACCCCCAAGGCCAAACCCGCCAAGGCACCTTCGAGCGCCGGCAAGCCGGCCAGCAAGGCCCGGGTGTCCGCCCCTGAGCCGAGCAAGAAGTCACCGGTCCGCTCGGCCGCCGCCAAGGCGTCGCCCGCCGTGCCGACCAAGCCGCCGCAGCCGGTATCCAGGAATCTGCCCATGCCCTCCGTTGCCACCCTCCCGATGCCCGCGCCGGTCAAGAAAGACCCCAAGCTGGCCAACAACTGGAAGACCAAGTCGGTCGAACAGCTCAGTGATCCGGAAATCATTGCGATGCCGGACAACGAGTACATGAACGACAAGCAGCTGGCCTACTTTCGCCTGAAGCTGGTCCAGCTCAAGGAAGACATGCTGGCGAACGCGGATCAGACCGCCGAGAACCTGCGCGACGACACGGTGGTGGTGCCCGACCCGGCCGACCGCGCCACCATCGAGGAAGAGCACGCGCTGGAGTTGCGCACGCGCGACCGCGAGCGCAAGCTGCTCAAGAAGATCGAGCAATCGATCGCCCGCATCGATGCCGGTGACTACGGCTACTGCGACGAAACCGGCGAGCCGATCGGCGTGCCGCGCCTGCTGGCGCGCCCGACCGCCACGCTGTCGCTGGAGGCCCAGCAGCGGCGTGAGCTGAAACAGAAAATGTTCGGCGACTGATCCGAGGCGAGACGATGGGTTCATGCCCGACGGCCGTGCTGCAGCGCCGCGCACCGCGCAGGCGGTCGCCGGTCGTGGTGCGATCCATGGTGGTGCCGTGCGGTGCGGCCACCGCAGGCTCGCCGACGCTGCTGCGACCGCATGCTTCGTCTCTGAATCTCGCGCCGCCGCAGGGCATGCACTGACCACGGGAGGTACCGAGCCATGAACAAGCCTACCGAGCCGGGTGGACTGCTTTCGAAGGTGGTACGTTTCGTCAAGAACCCCACCACGCACTGGGCGGATCTCGATCAGCCCGATTCCGAGGATGGCGACAGCCAGTCGCGGCTGGCGCTCAAGGAGATGATCGAGCGCAAACGTCGCAACGATTTTGTGCGCAGTCGCGAGTTCGACATGCTGCGCAAGCTGCGCCGCCGCGAGACGCTGAAGGGCAGCGACCTTGCCGCGGGCCCCCCTTCATTTTACCCCAGCAGCCATCCCGCCAATACCGGCGAACGGGAGCTCACGCTCAAGAAGATCGACGAGATCGAGGCGCAGATGTCGACCGCATGGTCCAGGCATCGAGTGGGGAAGAATCAAGCTGCCGGGCCGGCGGCGGATGCCATATCGGAGCCGTCGGTCCACGCCTACGACAAGACCGACCCGATGCCACTGCCACCGCCGCCGGAGGGTGGCGCGCCGCTGCTGGACGCCGCGGCAGACGGGTCGGCGTCAGCCTTGGCCAAGGAGTCTTTGTCCGCCCAGCCACTGCATCCATCAGCGGGAGGGGCAGCCGCTGCGCGCGCCATCCCCTGGCTGGGCGAGGTGCAGGACTTCAACGTTGAAGTGATGGCCGCCGGCCGCCAGGATCCTGAGATCGAGGAGGCCGCGATCCTGTTTGCCAATGGCGATGGCGCCGGCGCCGAGGCGCTGCTGCGCGCGTTGGTCGCTGAAGGCGGTGCCCGACGCGAGGATGTCGATACCTGGCTGACGCTGTTCGACCTGTATCGATGTATCGGTGATCAGGCGAGGTTCGACGACGCCGCGCCCGAGTTCGCGGCCCAGTTCGGACGTTCGGCGCCGCAGTGGACGGGCATGCTCGATCGACCGTCCTCGGGGGTGAGCCCGTTGACGGCTGCGCCAGCGCCGGGGGCCACGGCCGCCGGGCCGTTCCACTGGATCAGTCCGTCTGCGTTGGGTACGCAATCGATGGCGACCCTGCGCATGTCGCTGGAGCGCCACGCGCCGCCCTGGCGTCTCGACTGGCGTCACCTCCAGTCCATCGAGGCAGCCGCACTGCCGTCGTTGGTCGAGCAGCTGCAGCGCTGGGGAAGGACGCCGGTGCGGCTGAAGCTGCTGGGCATCGAGCGTCTGATGGACGTGTTGACCGAGCGTTCACCCACCGGCGATCGCACGGTCGATCCGCAGTGGTGGGAGGCCCGCCTGGCGCTGCTGCGCGTGCTCGGGCAGATGGACGAGTTCGATCTGGTGGCACTCAACTACTGTGTCACTTACGAGGTGTCTCCGCCGGCGTGGGAAGATCCGGTCAACGGCTGGACCCGCATGAACGAGGAGGGCGAGACCCTGATGTCGAGTCGGTTCGGCAGCGATACCCTAGGGGTGAGAATGCCCGAGCCAGGTGGGGATGAGGCGCCGTCGCACGACACTGAAGAGCCACCTGAGGGGGTCGTCAGGACAGTGCTGGACGGGGCCTACAGTGGCTCCATGAGTGCCTTGCTGCAGCCCTTGGCGCAGCGGGGTGAGGTCCGGCATTTCGAGTTCAACTGCAGGCAGTTGGTCCGGGTGGATTTCGGCGCCGCAGGTGACCTGCTGAACTGGGCCACCGAGCAGCAGGGGAGTGGTCGCAGCATCAGCTTCAAGCAGGTGAACCGACTGGTCGCGGCGTTCTTCGGCGTCATTGGCATCACCGACGTTTCGCGTGTGCTGCTGCGCACGGATTGAAGGGTACAGGCGCGGGACGGGCCCGCACTTGAATCGCAACAGCTGACCATCATCTGGAAAAGATATGGAAGCATTTCACGGCACCACCATCGTCAGCGTGCGGCGTCAGACCCCGCAGGGCTGGCAGGTGGCCATTGGCGGTGACGGTCAGGTCACCCTGGGCCACATCGTCGTCAAGGGCACGGCGCGCAAGGTGCGCAAGCTGCACCACGGTCGGGTGCTGGCCGGCTTTGCCGGCGCCACCGCCGATGCCTTTACGCTGTTCGAGCGCTTCGAAGCCAAGCTCGAAAAACATCAGGGCCATCTGACGCGCGCCGCCATCGAACTCACCAAGGACTGGCGTACCGACCGCGTGCTGCGCCGGCTGGAGGCGATGCTGGCGGTGGCTGACCGCGAGGCCTCGCTGATCATCACCGGCAACGGCGACGTGCTGGAGCCCGAGCACGGCCTGGTGGCCATCGGTTCGGGCGGCGCCTATGCCCAGGCGGCGGCCCGGGCGCTGCTGGCGCACACCGACCTGCCGGCCGAGCAGATCGTCCGGAAGTCGCTCGAAATCGCTGGCGAGTTGTGCATCTACACCAACATGCAGCACACCATCGAGGTTCTCTGAACCATGACGAATGGCGAATGACCTCGTGTCGTTCGCCATTGACGTCGCGCCGCGACGAAGTCGTTTGTCATCTGTCACGCTCCCGCCATGTCCTCCATGACCCCCCAGGAGATCGTCTCCGAACTCGACCGCCACATCGTCGGCCAGCACGACGCCAAGCGGGCCGTGGCCATCGCCTTGCGCAACCGCTGGCGGCGCCAGCAGGTCGACGAGAAGCTGCGCCAGGAGATCACGCCCAAGAACATCCTGATGATCGGTCCCACCGGCGTCGGCAAGACCGAGATCGCGCGACGCCTGGCCCGGCTTGCCAACGCCCCCTTCATCAAGGTCGAAGCCACCAAGTTCACCGAGGTCGGCTACGTCGGCAAGGACGTCGATGCGATCATCCGCGACCTGGCCGAGATGGCCGTCAAGCAGCAGCGCGAGCAGGCCATGAAGGCGCACCGCACGCGCGCCGAGGATCTGGCCGAAGACCGCATCCTCGACGTGCTGCTGCCGCCCGCGCGTCAGGCCGACGGCAGCAACGCGCCGGCCGGCGACAGCGCCGCGCGTCAGGCCTTTCGCAAGAAGCTGCGCGAAGGTCAGCTGGACGACAAGGAAATCGAGCTGGAACTGGCCCAGCCCGCGCCCACCATGGAGATCCTGGGGCCGCCCGGCATGGAAGAAATGGCCGAGCAGCTCAAGGGCATGCTGGGCAACCTGGGCGGTGGCCGGCGCAAGCTGCGCCGCGTGCGCATCGGCGAAGCCATGAAGCTGCTGGTGGACGAAGAAGCCGGCAAGCTGGTCAACGAGGACGACATCCGCACCGAGGCGGTGCGCAATCTGGAGCAGAACGGCATCGTCTTCATCGACGAGATCGACAAGGTGGCCTCGCGCAGCCTGGAAGGCGGCGGCAGTGGCGCCGAGGTCTCACGCCAGGGCGTGCAGCGCGACCTGCTGCCGCTGGTCGAGGGCACCACCGTGAGCACCAAGTACGGCATGGTGCGCACCGACCACATCCTGTTCATCGCCTCCGGCGCCTTTCACCTGTCCAAGCCGAGCGACCTGATCCCCGAGCTGCAGGGGCGGCTGCCGATCCGCGTGGAGCTGGCCTCGCTGTCGGTGCAGGACTTCGAGGCCATCCTGACGCAAACCGACGCCAGCCTGGTGCGCCAGTACCAGGCCCTGCTGGCCACCGAGGGCGTGACGCTCGACTTCCGCCCCGAGGGCATCTCGCGCCTGGCCGAGATCGCCTGCGCCGTCAACGAAGCCACCGAAAACATCGGTGCGCGCCGCCTGTCCACCGTCATGGAGCGGCTGCTCGAAGAAGTCAGCTTCGACGCCAGCCGGCGCCAGGGGCAGACGCTCACCATCGATGCCGCCTTCGTCGATGCGCGCCTGGCGGTGCTGAGCCAGGACGAAGATCTGTCGCGCTACATCCTCTGATCCTAGAAACGGCAGTTGACCGCTTGCCAACCTCGGGCAGACCGCATCGATGCGGGGTCTTGCGGCTGCGATGGCCTGCACCTCCTGAGTGAACGCGCTGCGCACCCACCCGCACCGCGCTCGCCGCGCCATGCGGCGTTGCTTCTCCTTGCGGGCAGGAGCCCGCAGCGTCGTCGCGTCTTGCCTGGCACGCCGATCCCGGCACGGGCGGACGCGTCCAACTGCCGTTCCCCGGGTGACAGGAGGGGGTAATGGCGCATGCCGGCCCGCGTCCTGCAGGGGCGATCACGCCCGGCGCCCGTGGCGCGACTTCCGGCATTCAAGGCTTTTCCGGTTGAGCGAG
>JADLIA010000132.1 GCA_020848515.1 Rubrivivax sp.
GAGCGCCGCATCACCCGCGTGCGCGCCGCCGTGCCCGCACCGGACCTCGCCTGGGCCGACTGGCGCATCGTCACCGAGGTCGCGCGCCGCCTGCAGCCGCTCTTGCCCGAGCGCGCGGGGCTGCCCAGCCTGTTCCCCTACGACGGCCCCGAGGCCATCTGGAACGAACACCGCGAGAGCACGCGCGGGCGCGATCTGGACATCACGGGCCTGACCTGGGCCGACTTGGAGGCCGCGCCGCGCCAATGGCCCTGCCCCGAGGGCGAAAAGCACGGCCGCGCGCGCCTCTATACCGACCGGCAATTTGCCAGCGCCGACGGCCGCGCCCGCTTTGCCCTGCAGCTGCCGGGCGCGGTGGCCGAGCCCACCGACGCGCGCCACCCCTTCGCGCTGATCACCGGGCGCCTGCGCGACCAGTGGCATGGCATGAGCCGCAGCGGCCTGGTCGAAAGCCTCTGGGCCCACGCCAGCGAGCCGCGCGCCGACATGCACGCCGCCGACATGGCGCGCCTGGGCCTGAAGGACGGCGACCTGGCCTACCTCACGAGCCGGCGCGGAAGCATCGTGGTGCCGGTGCAGGCCAGCGGCACGCTCGCGCCCGGCCAGGTCTTCTTGCCCATGCACTGGGGCGACGAGGCCCTGGGCGGCGCCAGCAGCACCGGCCGGCGCCTGGCCGGCGTCAACGCACTGACCAGTGGTGCGCGCTGCCCGCAGTCGCTGCAACCCGAGCTCAAGCACGCGGCCATCAAGGTGCTCAAGGCCGAGCTGCCCTGGGGACTGTGGGCCCAGGCCTGGCTGCCGCTGGCCCAGGTGCAGCGCGTGCGCCAGCAGCTCGAGGCGCTGATGGACGAGTTCCCCTTTGCGAGCTGCAGCCTGTTCGGCCGCGCCGAGGTCGGCAGCGGCCTGCAACTGCGCGCGGCCGCGCACCAGGCCGTCGACGAGGCGCTGATCGAGCGCATCGCCGGCCTGCTCGGCCTGCAGGGCACGGGGCTGCTGGCCTACCGCGACGCGCGCCGCGGCCAGTGGCGCCGCGCGCGCCTGGAGCCTGCGGGCAAGGGCCAGCAGCTGCACGCCATGCTGCTGGCCGGCGACGTGAGCGCCCAGGCCTGGATCGCCCCGCTGCTGCAAGACAGGCTGGACGCCCAGCCGCTGCGCCGCGCCCTGCTGCAGCCCGGCGCCGAGCCGCCCCAGCCGCTCGCGCCCCGCGGCGCCACCGTCTGCGCCTGCGAGGGCGTGGGCGAGAACGCCATCACCGGCCTGCTCAAGGCCTGCGCGGGCGACGCGCCGGCACGACTGGCGCGCCTGAAGGAGGAGCTGCGCTGCGGCACGCAATGCGGCTCCTGCGTGCCGCAGCTGCAGCGCATGGTGCAGGCCAGCATGGCATAGGGCAGGGCCGGGCCGGGCAAGGCCGTGAGGCCCGGATCGGTCCGCGCGGCACTGCAGATGCCCTTCCCAAACAGAAAAGCCCGGTGGCGACACCGGGCTGTCTGTCGTGAGGGCAGGGGGCGGTCAGGCCGCCTTCTCCACATGCCCCTGGCGCGTGTAGAGGAAGTCGATCACCGCCTTGCGGTACTGCTGGTAGCGCGCGTCCTCGGCCAGTTCCACGCGCGAGCGCGGGCGCGGCAGGTCGACCTGCAGCACCTCGCCGATCGTGGCCGCGGGCCCATTGGTCAGCATCACGATCTTGTCCGACAGCAGCACGGCCTCGTCCACGTCGTGCGTGACCATGACCACGGTGCTGTGCGTGCGCGCCACGATGTCCAGCAGCTCGTCCTGCAACTTGGCGCGCGTGAGCGCGTCGAGCGCGCCAAACGGCTCGTCCATGAGCAGCACCTGCGGCTCCATGCTCAAGGCACGTGCGATGCCCACGCGCTGCTTCATGCCGCCGGAGATCTCGCCCGGGCGCTTCTGGCCCGCGTGCGTCAGCCCCACCAGGGCCAGGGCCGCGGCGGTGCGCAGCTTGAGCTGGGCCTTGGTTTCCCGGGCGCCGAAGACGCGCTCGACGGCCAGGTAGATGTTGTCTTCGCAGGTCAGCCACGGCAGCAGCGAATGGTTCTGGAACACCACGGCGCGCTCGGGGCCCGGGCCCTTGATCTCCTTGTTGGCGCACAGCAGCGCACCGCCCGTGGGGCTGGTGAGTCCCGCGATCAGGTTGAGCAGCGTGCTCTTGCCGCAGCCCGAATGGCCGATCAGGGCCACGAACTCGCCCTTGGCGATGGTCAGGTTCACGTCGCGCAGGGCAGGAAAGACGCCCTTGGCGGTGCGAAAGGTCTGCTCCACGCCCTGGATTTCGATGAACTTGGACGACAGCGAGGGATGGGTGGCGGTGTTCATGCTTTGACCTCTTCAAACGTGAAGGCCGTGGCCAGCTTGACCAGGGCGAGTTCGAGCAGCAGCCCGACGATGCCGATCACAAAGATGGCGATGATGATGTTCCTGACGTTCAGGTTGTTCCATTCGTCCCAGACCCAGAAGCCAATGCCCACGCCGCCCGTGAGCATCTCGGCCGCGACGATCACCAGCCAGGCCGTGCCCACGGCCAGGCGCACGCCGGTCAGCATGTAGGGCAGCACCGAGGGAAACAGGATCTTGGTCAGCACCTTCCACTCACTCAGGTTCAGCACGCGCGCCACGTTCAGGTAGTCCTGCGGCACACGCTGCACGCCCACGGCGGTGTTGATGACCATGGGCCAGATGGAGCAGATGAAGATGGTCCAGATGGCCGCGGGGTTGGCGCCCTTGAACACCAACAGGCCTATGGGCAGCCAGGCCAGGGGCGAGACCGGCCGCAGCAGGCTGATCAAGGGGTTGAACATGCGCGCGAGAAAGGCAAAGCGCCCGATGGCAAAGCCCGCGGGAATGCCCACCAGCGCCGCCAGGCCAAAGCCCACGGCCACGCGCTGCAGGCTGGCCAGCACGTTCCAGCCCACGCCCTGGTCGTTGGGGCCGTTGCGGTAGAAGGGGTCGGCAAACACCTCCTGCGCCTGCAGCCAGGTGTCGTGCGGGCTGGGGATGCTGCCGCCGGTGCTGCTGGCCACCAGCGCCCACAGGCCGACGAGCAACGCCACGCCCAGCACGGGCGGCAGCACCGCGAGCCACAGGGCGCGCGAGAGCGCGGCCCAGTCGCGCGCGGGCCGCGCCGCAGGTGGATTGGCGGGTTTTGCATCTTTTTGGGATCCAGCGCCCGTGGATGAAGCGCTGGCAGCTATGGTTTTTGCGTTGTCCGCGCTGGAGTCCAGCGGGGCATGAAAGACGGCACTGACCATGGTGATCTCCTCTCGGAAAATGGGTTCACGCCTCTTGGGCCTTGATCTTGAAACCGTCGGCGTACTGGGCTGGGTTCTTGCCGTCCCAGACCACGCCATCGATCAGCTTGCTGGTGCGCATCACGTCCTTGGGCACGCTGATCTTCATGGCGCTGGCCACCGACCGGTACAGCTCCACCTGGTTGACCTGCTTGGCCACGGCCAGGTAGTCGGGGTGGCTCTTGAGCAGGCCCCAGCGCTTGTGCTGGGTCAGGAACCACATGCCGTCGCTCAGATAGGGGAAGTTGACCGCGCCGTCGTTGAAGAACTTCATGTGGTTCGGGTCGTCCCAGCTCTTGCCCAGGCCGTTCTGGTAACGGCCCAGGATGCGCTGGTTGATGGCGTCCACGCCGGTGTTCACATAGGACTTGGCGGCAATGGTCTCGGCCATCCTGGTCTTGTTCGACAGGCTGGCGTCTATCCAGCGGCTGGCTTCCAGCACCGCCATCATCACGGCGCGCGTGGTGTTGGGGTATTTCTTGACGAAGTCGGCCGTTGTGCCCAGCACCTTCTCGGGGTGATCGCGCCAGATGTCCTGCGTGGTGTTGGCCGTGATGCCTATGCCGTCCATGATGGCGCGCTGGTTCCAGGGCTCACCCACGCAGAAGCCGTCCATGTTGCCCACGCGCATGTTGGCCACCATCTGCGGCGGCGGCACGGTGATCAGCTTGGCGCCCGACAGCGGATTGATGCCCGCGGCCGCCAGCCAGTAATGCATCCACATGGCATGCGTGCCCGTGGGGAAGGTGCCGGCAAACGTGTATTCGCGCTTGTCCCTGGCCATCAGCGCGGCGAGCGACGGGCCATCGACCGCGCCCTTGTCGGCCAGCGCCTTGGACAGCGTGATCGCCTGGCCGTTGTGGTTCAGGCCCATGAGCACGGCCATGTCCTTCTTGGGGCCGGCCGTGCCCAGGTGCACGCCATAGACCAGGCCGTAGAGCACATGGGCGAAGTCCAGCTCGCCGTTGACCAGCTTGTCGCGCACGCCGGCCCAGCTCGCCTCCTTGGTCGGGGTGATGGTCACGCCGTACTTCTTGTCAAAGCCCAGCACCGAGGCCATGACCACGCTGGCGCAGTCGGTCAGCGGGATGAAGCCGATCTTGACCTCCTTCTTCTCGGGCGCGTCCGAGCCCTGGGCATGCACCAGCGCGCGCAGCGCGGGGCTGATGCCGACGGCGCCCACGGCGGCGGCCTGCAGCAACTGGCGGCGCGGCAGGCCGGTGGCGGGGGCCGCGGCAGCGGTGGTGACGGCGGCGGTGGAGGAGGTAGTGGTGGTGGGCAGTTCTGTCATGGCTTGTCCTTTGCGGTGCGTGAAGACTTGGGGCAAAAAAAAGCGTCCTCACGCCGTCCGGTGAAGTACCGGATGCGTGAGGACGCCTTTGTCCTGGGGTGCGCCGCTTTCGCCGTTGAAAGTGCGCGGGGCAGACCTGCGTTGGCCTGAAAAACTTAAAGCAAGTGGTGTGCCAGTGTTTGCCTGCCGCCGCTCAGCCGAGCAAATCTGCCGCGTCCAGCATGCGCTGCGCCACCTCGGCCACGCGCAGGCCTCGGTCCATGGCGGCGCGGCGCAGCCGGTCGTAGGCCTGCTGCTCGGCGATGGACTGGCGCTGCATCAGCAGGCCCTTGGCCCGGTCTATGAGCTTGCGCTCGTGCAAAGCGGTGCGTGCCTGCACCAGTTCGGTGCGCAGCGCCTGCTCATGGGCAAAGCGGGCCAGGGCCACCTCAAGAATCGGGCGTATGCGCTGCGGCGCCAGGCCGGCGACGACATAGGCCGTGACGCCCGCAGCCATGGCGTCCTTGACATGGGTCGTGTCCTCGTCGTCGGTGAACAGCACGATGGGCCGCGGCGCCTCGCGCGTGGCCAGCACCACATGCTCGAGCGTGTCGCGTGCCTCGCTCTCGGCGTCGACGATGACCAGGTCCGGCTGCAGCGCCGTCAGATGACCCTCCAGCAGCGCATCGGCCGGCAGCACGGCCACGAGGTTGAAGCCATGCTGCAGCAGGCCTATGCGCAGCGCGCGCGAGCGCTCGGCCTGGCGCATGGCGCGCTCGTCGGCCGGGTTGCTGGGGGCCAGGTCGGGGGCCACGACCACGATGCGAAGTTGCTCATCCATGGCCAACAGCGAAGCAAGAGCCGCGCCAGCTTGCGCGCGATCGAGCCGCAGGACGCCGCGATGGCGCGGGCCATGCCGGTTCGGCGTCCCGCCATGGCGTGCAAACCTGGTCGAAATGCGCATTTCGGCGTGGCATATCACGCAATCCTGGGGTAAATCCGGATGGCGAGCGGATGTCACCGGCTTGGCAGGTCAGTGCCATGGCCTACACTACGACGACTCCCCATAAATGGGTACGAACAGATAAGAAAGTATTCGATTTAACCTCTTCTGCGGCCTCGCGTTTGCCTTCCTCACGCAAGCCGCACCTCGCCGCTCACAACGCCCTGATGCCCAAGACCTTCGTTGTCGCCTTGATCCTGCTGGCTGCCTCCGTGCACCAGGCCCATGCCGAGCCCGCGCAGCAGGATATGGAACGTCTGCTGGAACACAAGGGCCTGACCACCAGGCTCAGTGACAGCATCCACCAGGCCACCGACCGCGCCACCGATCTGATCCGCAACGCCATGGGCGCACTGGGCGTACCCTACCGCCGTGGCGGCACGTCGGCCGAAACCGGATTTGACTGCAGCGGGTTCGTGCGCAGCATGTATCAGCAGGCCGTGGGACTGATCCTGCCGCGCACGGCCGCTGAACAGGCAGCCTCCACCGCCCAGATCACCAAGACCGATCTGCAGCCCGGTGATCTGGTGTTCTTCAACACCCTGCGCCGCGCCTACAGCCATGTCGGCATCTATCTGGGCGATGGCAAGTTCATCCATGCCCCACGCGCCGGCGCGCAGGTGCGCGTCGAGAGCATGGACATCAGCTACTGGCAGAAGCGCTTCAACGGTGCGCGGCGGGTGCTGACGCGAGATTCAGCCGCCGCCGAAGCGCCAGCCGCCCTGCCCCGCGTCACCGAGCGCCAGTGGCCGGCCCCCAGCGCCGTGCGCCTGGGTGGCGGCAGCGGCAAGTACGCCCTGCCCGCGCCGGCCGAAATCGAGCAGCCGCAGAGCGGCGACCGCATCTGATCCGCACACCGACCGATTGACCTTCCTCCAAAGGTAGGGGCCCGCAAGGGCCCTCTTTTTTGGTCGCGCCAGGAGCGCAGGCGGCAGGGCTCAGCCACCCATCCCTTCGGGGTTGATCAGCGGTGCGCGCGGGCGCGGCGGCGACGGCCGCTGCCACTGGCCATGGGGCGGGCGCGGCGGCGGTCTGACGTCGGGACGCGGACCGTCCGGCCGACCGCCCCAATGTGGACGCGGAGGCGGTGGTCTGCCCCAGTCGTGATGCGGTGGCGGCGGCCGGCCCCAGTCGTGACGCCGTGGCGGTCGATCGTGCCAGTGGCGCGATCCGCCCGACCACCCCCACACCCCCAACGACACCGACGGCGCGCCGTAGTAGTACGGTGCCGGCGCGCTGTAGTAACCGGGCGTGACCACGGTGGTTTCGTAGCCGGGATAGGCCACCGCCGCACCAGGCTCATACGGCTCGACCGGTACGGCCACACAGCCGCCCAGCAGCGCCAGCGTGGCCGCCAGCGCACCTGCGCCCCAGGCGCGGGGAACCCGCACCGCATGCCAACCAACCATAGCTCTTGCTCCCTTGCAGGACGGCTGGCGACACCGAAGGGTGCCATGGCCCCGCAGCCGTCCGACGATGTTCAGACACCGTTCGGTCCCACAACGTTCCCGCTGCCGCACCGGCTGACCTGCCAATCGAAACCGCCGGTATCCGTCAACCCGCGGCCGCCAGCCAGGCCGCTCCACGCACGCCGGACGAATCGCCATGGCGCGCCGCCACCAGCCGGGTGCGCACCACGTCGCTGAACACCTGCGGCCCCCACAGGCGCGGCAGCTCGGCGTAGAGCGCCTGGACGTTGCTCATGCCGCCACCCAGCACGATGACGTCGGGATCGAGCAGGTTGATCACCTGCGCCAGCGCACGCGCCAGCCGCTCGACATAGCGCGCCAGGCTGGCCTGCGCCGCCGCATCGCCGGCCTGCGCGGCGGCCACGATGGCGGCGGCTGCGGCCGGCCCGCCACCAGCCCGGGCATGGTCGGCCGCCAGACCGGGGCCGGACAGAAACAGCTCCTGGCAGGCGGTGCGCCCGCACCAGCAGCGCAGCGCCAGCTCGAGGGCGCCCGCGCGTGGCAGCGGGTTGTGGCCCCATTCGCCGGCCACGCCGTTGCAGCCGTGCAGCACCTGGCCGTGCACGGCAATGCCGGCACCCACGCCGGTGCCCAGAATCACCGCAAACACCACGTCGGCACCCGCCCCGGCGCCATCGGTGGCTTCAGACAGGGCCAGGCAGTTGGCGTCGTTGTCGACCGCCACCGGCCGCGCCAGCAGGTGCTGCAGGTCCTCGCGCAGCGGCTGGCCGTTGAGCGCGGTGGAGTTGGCGTTGCGCACCCGGCCCGTCAGTGGTGACAGGCTGCCTGGAATGCCCAGGCCCAGCGGCAGGCCGCGCTGGCCCAGCTGGGCTTCGGCTTGCGCCACCAGATCGGCGATGGCGCGCAGGGTGGCGCCGTAGTCGCCCTGCGGCGTGGCCACGCGCTGGCGCAGCGCAAAGCCGCCTTGCGCGTCCAGCGCGGCGATCTCGATCTTGGTGCCGCCCAGATCGATCCCCAGGCGCAGCCCGCTCACCGCAGCACCCCGCGCGTTGCGCATCGGCGCGGCACGTTCATGCCCCGCCCGCCAGCAGCGCCTGCAGGCCGGCCTCGTCCAGCACCGGCACGCCCAGGGCCCGCGCCTTGTCGAGCTTGCTGCCGGCTTCAGCGCCGGCGATGACGTAGCTGGTCTTCTTGCTGACGCTGCCGGCCACCTTGGCGCCAGCGGCTTCGAGCAGGGCCTGGGCCTGCTCGCGCGTGAGCGTGGGCAGGGTGCCGGTCAGCACCACGGTCTGGCCGGCCAGCGGCAGGGTGGCGCCGGGCGTGGGCGCGGCCTCGCTCCAGTGCACGCCGGCGGCGCGCAGCTGCTCGACCACCTCGCGGTTGTGCGGCTCAGCAAAGAAGGCATGGACACTCTCGGCCACCACCGGGCCGACGTCGCTGACCTGCGCCAGCTGCTTGGGCGTGGCGTCCATCAGCGCGTCCAGCGTGCCGAAATGGCGCGCCAGGTCCTTGGCCGTGGCCTCGCCCACATGGCGGATGCCGAGCGCAAACAGAAAGCGCGACAGCGTGGTGTCTTTCGATCTTTTCAGCGCATCCAGCAGGTTCTGGGCGGACTTTTCGGCCATGCGGTCGAGTGCCGACAGGCTGACCAGGCCCATGCGGTACAGGTCGGGCAGGCTGCGCACCACGTTGCCATCGACCAGCTGCTCGACCAGCTTGTCGCCCAGGCCTTCGATGTCCATCGCCTTGCGGCTGGCAAAGTGCAGCAGCGCCTGCTTGCGCTGCGCCGGGCAGAACAGGCCGCCGGTGCAACGGTGGTCGGCCTCGCCCTCCTCGCGCACCACCGCGCTGCCACACACCGGGCAGCTGGCGGGCATGGTGAATTCAGCCGTGCCCGGCGGGCGCTGGTCCGGCAGCACCGACACCACCTCGGGAATCACGTCGCCGGCGCGGCGCACCACCACGGTGTCGCCCACGCGCACGTCCTTGCGGCGCGCTTCCAGCTCGTTGTGCAGGGTGGCGTTGGTGACGGTGACGCCGCCCACGAACACCGGCGCCAGCTTGGCCACCGGCGTGAGCTTGCCGGTGCGCCCGACCTGCACGTCGATCGCCTGCACGGTGGTCAGCTCTTCCTGCGCCGGGTATTTGTGCGCCACCGCCCAGCGCGGCTCGCGCGTGACGAAGCCCAGCTCGCGCTGCAGTTCGAGTGAATCCACTTTGTAGACCACGCCGTCGATGTCGAAGGGCAGCGCGTCGCGCTGGGCTGCCACATCGGCGTGAAATGCTATCAACTCTGAAGCGCCTCGCGCTTGTCTGGCAAGCGCGGAGACCGGGAAGCCCCATGATTTCAGGGCCTGCAGCACGGCCCAATGGGTGTCGAACCGAGGGCCGCCGTCGGCGGGCGCCGTCACCTCGCCCAGGCCGTAGGCGAAAAAGCTCAGCCGCCGTTCGGCCGCCAGCGCGGCATCGAGCTGGCGCACCGCGCCGGCGGCGGTGTTGCGCGGGTTGACGAAGGTCTTGGCGGCCTTGTCGCCGGCGGCCATGCGCTGGCGCATGACCTCGTTCAGGCGCTCGAAATCGTCGCGGCGCATATAGACCTCGCCGCGCACTTCGAGCAGCGGCGGCACGCCGGCAGCGGTTTCGCCGCCGGGCCGCCCCAAGGCGAAACCAGCCCCCTCGGGGGGCAGCGCAGCACGCGCAGCGGCAAGCGTGGGGGCGACCAGACGCAGCGGGATCTGGCCGATGGTGCGGATGTTGTGCGTGACGTCTTCGCCGGTTTCGCCGTCGCCGCGTGTGGCGGCCTGCACCAGCACGCCGTGCTCGTAGCGCAGGCTCATGGCCAGGCCGTCGAACTTGGGTTCGGCCACGTAGTCGATGGGCGCGCCAGCCAGCACGGCCTGCGCGGCCGGGCCCAGCGGCTGGCTGCGGTGGCGCTCGTCGTCGAGCTTGAGCAGGGTGCGCCGCTGCTCGCTGGCCAGATAGTCGCGCACGCGCTGATCGAAGGTGGCCGCGCCCTGGGGCGAGGTGTCGGTTTCGGTGCGGATGCTGAGCATGGGCACGGCGTGGCGCACCGGTGCCAGCGTGTCGAGCACGGCACCGCCCACGCGCTGGGTGGGCGAGTCGGGCGTGCGCAGCGCGGGGTGTTCGGCCTCGATGGCCTGCAACTCGCGAAACAGGCGGTCGTACTCGGCGTCGGGCAGTTCGGGCGCGTCGAGCGTGTAGTACTGGTGGGCGGCGCGGTTCAGCCGGGCCCGCAGCTCGGCCGCTCGTCGGCTTACGTTTGCTTCGTTATTCATAGCTGCTCGCGCACTCTGGGCGGGCGCTGGAGGCCAAAACAATCTGAAATCAGCTGAACAGCCGGCGCGCCTGCGGCGAGCCGGCCGCCAGGTCGTGCTGCTCCAGCGTGTCGTACAGGCGGTCCAGGTCGGCGCCGATGCCATCGATCAGCTCGGGTCGCAGCGGCTGGCCGGCGTCGTCGGTGATGACCCCGTCCATGGCCTCGGCCAGCGCGAAGGCGATGTCGCGCAGGCGGTCGAACGGGCGCTCGGCCCGGTGCACCTGCGGCACGTCCAGGTTGAGCACCAGCGCCGTGATGGCGGCGTGCGCTACGTCCTCGGACAGCGCGGCCTGGGCGTCGAAACTCAGGTCCAGCAGCGGCGGCAGCCCCGGCTCGGCGGCGGGCAGCACCATGCGGCCGGGGATGGCGCCGGCCACGAAGCCCTGGCGCGCCGCCTGCTGCTGCACGAAACCGGGGCTCCAGGCGGCGCCGCGCGCGCGCAGGGTAAAGCCCAGCTGCGCGTCATGGGCGCTGGCGAACTGGTCGAGTTCGCGCGCGCGGGCCACTTCGTGCAGCATGTCGGGAAATTCCGGCGCACCACCCACGGCATCGGCGTAGCGCTGCGCACACATGACGAATTCGGAAAACTCGATGTCGTTGAGCGGGCCGGTGCGGTTGGCCAGCTGCACCCCCGCCTGCACCGCGTGGTAGCGCTGGCCGGCCTGGGGAAACTCCCACTCGCCACGGGTGTCGTGCTGGCCTTCGACCGCGAACGGCTTGCTGCCCACACGGCGCGTGGCCGGCAGCGCCGCCAGCAAGGCGTCGCCCGACACCACCCGGCCGTCCAGCGCGATGGGGGCGATGACGTCGATCAGCGCATCCAGCCGCGGACGCTTGTCGGGCAGCGGCAAGGGGCCGAGCGAAGGCAGTGCGGCTTCGGCGTCGAAGCTGGGCTCCTGGCGCTCGGGCGCCGCCATGGCCTCCTGCAGCCCGGGCTCCACGCGCTCGGCGGGCGCCGGCGCTTCGGGCTGCGCCTGGCGCGGCTGGTGGCGACGCGCGTTCCAGGTGTTGTAGGCGATCACGCCGCCCAGGATCAGGCCACCGGCCACCGCCAGGCCCACTTGCAGAGAACTCATGTCGACACAGCTCCTCGGGCGCCGCGCACGCCGGGCAGGACCCGCCTGGTCAGGGGCCGCGGGGCCGGCCGACGCACAGGCGCGCTCATGATGCTTCGGCCATCCCGACGGCGCTTTCCATGTCCACCGCCACGATGCGCGAGACGCCCTGCTCCTGCATGGTGACGCCGATCAGCTGCTCGGCCATTTCCATGGCGATCTTGTTGTGGCTGATGAACAGGAACTGCGTGCCCTGCCCGCTCATGCGCGTGACCAGCTTGGCGTAGCGCTCGGTGTTGGCGTCGTCCAGCGGCGCGTCGACTTCGTCGAGCAGGCAGAACGGCGCCGGGTTGAGCTGGAAGATGGCAAACACCAGGGCGATGGCCGTGAGCGCCTTTTCGCCGCCCGACAGCAGGTGGATGGTCTGGTTTTTCTTGCCGGGTGGTTGCGCCATCACCTGCACGCCGGAGTCGAGGATTTCCTCGCCGGTCATCACCAGCTTCGCCTGGCCGCCGCCGAACAGCTCGGGGAACATGCGACCGAAGTGCTCGTTGACGGTGTTGAAGGTGCCGCCCAGCAGCTCGCGCGTTTCAGCGTCGATCTTCTTGATGGCGTCTTCCAGCGTGGTCATGGCCTCGGTCAGGTCGGCCGACTGCGCGTCCAGGAACTGCTTGCGCTCGCGCGCCGTGGTCAGCTCGTCCAGCGCCGCCAGGTTGACTGCGCCCAGCGCCTGGATGCCCTGGTGCAGGCGGTCGATTTCGCCCTGCAGGCCATTGAGGCGCACGCTGCCTTCCTCGATCGAGCGCGCCACCGCCTGCAGGTCGGCCTGGGCGTCGGCCAGCAGCTGCGTGTACTGCTCGGTGCCCAGGCGCGCCGCCTGCTCCTTGAGCTGCAAGTCGGTGATGCGCTGGCGCAGCGGGTCGAGCTCGCGTTCCAGCCGCAGACGGCGTTCGTCGCTGGCGCGCAGGCGCGCGGTCAGGTCGTCGTAGCTGCTGCGCTGCGCCGCCAGCGCCTGTTCGCGCTCGAGTTTCAGGCCCAGCGCGGCCTGCAGGCCGGCCTGGGCGGCGGCGTCGGTCAGGCGCTCCAGTTCCTCGCTGGCGCGCTGCTGCTCGGCCTCGATGGCGGCGCCCTGCTGCTGGGCGGTGTCGATGGCGCGCGTGAGCTCGTCGCGGCGCGCCTGCAGGCTGCGCTGGGCGAACTGGGCCTCCTGCAGCTCGCGCTCCAGCGTGCGCTGCTGCTCGCGCGCCTGGTTCAGGCGCTGCTCGGCGTCGATCACGCGCTGGTCCAGGCCGGCGTGGCGCTCCTGCGTGTCGGCCAGCTGCATGTCCAGCTCTTCAAAGCGCGCCTCGGCGGTGATGCGGCGCTCCTGCAGCGCTTCCAGGCCGGCATCGACCTCGGCCAGATCGGTGCCGATCTGCTCGCTGCGGGCGCGCGTCTGCTCGGCCAGCTGGCTCAGGCGCAGGGTTTCGACCTGCAGCTCGTGCGCGCGTTGCTGCGCCTCGGCGGCGTCGCGGCGGCTGCCGGTCAGCTGTTCGGCGGCGGCGCTGTAAGCGGCTTCGGCCCGCACCAGGGCGCTGCGCGCTTCATCGCTGATGAGCTGCTGGGCGCGCAGCTGTTTGTCGAGGTTCTCGATTTCCTGCGCGCGCGCCAGCAGGCCGGCCTGTTCGGAATCGGGCGCGTAGAAGCTGACGCCATGCGCGCCGACGGCGTGGCCACTGGCCACATAGATGGCCTCGCCCGGCTTGAGCTGAGCGCGCTGGGCCAGCGCGGCTTCCAGGCTGTCGGCGGTGTAGCAGCCGGCCAGCCAGTCGGCCAGCAGGGCTTTCTGCCCGGCGTCGTGCAGACGCAGCAGGTCGGCCAGACGCGGCAGGCCGGCCGCGCCTTCGGGCAGCGCGGCGGCCGGCGGACTGTAGAAGGCCAGCTTGGCCGGCGGCGCGTCCTGGGCGAAGGCGCGCACCATGTCCAGGCGGCTGACTTCGAGCGCCGACATGCGTTCGCGCAGCGCCGCTTCCAGCGCCGCTTCCCAGCCCGGCTCGACGTGCAGGCGGCTCCACAGCCCCGGCAGACCGTCGAGCCCGTGCTTGTGCAGCCAGGGTTGCAGCTTGCCGTCGGTCTTGAGCTTGTCCTGCAGCGCGCGCAGCGCGTCCAGCCGCGCCGACAGATCGGCCTGGCGCGCCGCTTCGGTGTTGACCGCCTGCTGGGCTGCCCGGCGTTCGTCGTCGAGCCGCGGCACGCTGTCCTGCAGCTCGGCCAGCCGCGCCTGGGCGACTTCGGCGCCGTCCTGCGCCGCCGACAGCTGCTGCTGCAGGTTCAGCAGGCGCTGCTCGTCGGGCGCGGCCAGGGCGTTGCGGTCGGCCGCCAGGCGCTCGCGCCGCGCCTGCAGCTGGCGCGTCTGCTCTTCGATGCCGCGCTGCTCGGCGGCCAGCACCTGGATCTGCTGCTGCACCTGGGCGACGGCGGTGCGCTGCTCGGCGGCGCCGGCCTGGGCGGCACGCAGCGCCTCCTGCAGGTCGGGCAGCGTGAACTGCTGCTCCTCCAGTTGCGCCGAGAGCGTGATGGCACGGTCTTCGGCGTCGACGCCCTGGACCGCCAGTTGCTCGATGTCGGCCTCGGCCTGGCTGCGCCGCTCGGCCCACTGGCCGAGTTGCTCCTTCAGTTGCAGCAGGCGCGCTTCGGCGCGCTGGCGGCCTTCGACGACGAAGCGGATCTCGGCCTCCAGCCGGCCGACCTCGGCGCTGGCTTCGTACAGCAGGCCCTGCGCCTGGTTGACCTGATCGCCGGCGGCGTAATGCGCCTGGCGGATGGTTTCCAGCTCGGCTTCGACATGGCGCAGATCGGCCAGGCGCGACTCCAGGTCGTTGACCGCCTTGTCGGCCTCCTGCCTGAGCCGGCCCTGGCCCTCGTCGGCCTCGGCGCGCTTGAGAAACCACAGCTGGTTCTGTTTGAGCTGGGCCGCCGCCTGCAGGTTCTGGTACTGCTGCGCCACCTCGGCCTGCTTTTCCAGCTTGTCGAGGTTGTGGTTGAGTTCGCGCAGGATGTCTTCCACCCGCGTGAGGTTCTCGCGCGTGTCGTGCAGACGGTTTTCGGTTTCGCGCCGGCGCTCCTTGTACTTGGAAACGCCCGCGGCCTCCTCCAGAAACAGGCGCAGCTCTTCGGGTCGCGACTCGATGATGCGGCTGATCGTGCCCTGGCCGATGATGGCGTAGGCGCGCGGGCCCAGACCGGTGCCCAGAAACACGTCCTGCACGTCGCGCCGGCGCACCGGCTGGTTGTTGATGTAGTAGCTGCTGGTGCCGTCGCGCGTCAGCACGCGCTTGACCGAAATCTCGGTGAACTGGCTCCACTGGCCGCCGGCGCGGTGGTCGCTGTTGTCGAACACCAGCTCCACCGACGAGCGCGACGCCGGCTTGCGCGTGGTGGTGCCGTTGAAGATCACGTCCTGCATCGACTCGCCGCGCAGCTCGGACGCCTTGGATTCGCCCAGCACCCAGCGCACCGCGTCCATGATGTTGGATTTGCCGCAGCCATTGGGGCCCACCACGCCGACCAGTTGGCCGGGCAGCATGAAGTTGGTGGGTTCGGCGAAGGACTTGAAGCCCGACAGCTTGATGGAATTGAGACGCACTGGCGCTGGACAGGCCCGCGGGCCGACGGTGAAATGCGGAAACTGTCAATGATAGCGCGCGCGACCTGCGACAAGTGCGCCTACGATCGCTCGCCGATCATCCGATGCACTATGCTATTGATAGCTGCGTGCGCTTTTGCAGCAAACGCTGGAGGTCGCTTCTGCTCGATGTTGGCGAGGGCACACCGGGCACCCGATCGAACCCACGATGCCGCATCTCCCGGGTCACTGCAGCGGATCACCGATCAGCACGCTCTCCAGAGGACGCACACCCTCGCTGCCCAGGGCACTGCGCAGGCGCGGCAACAGGTCCACCAGACCCTCAAAGCCAGCTGCTTCCTCCACCGCCAGGTTCAACCGGAAGCCCTTGAGTCCCAGTTTGGCCGTCAGCTGGGTGGCCATGGGATAGGCCACACGGTAGCGCCGAGCGCGTTCGTCGTCCGTCAGATCGGGTGCCGCAGGATCACCCGACCCGGAAGCGGCGCCATCACCGGTCGCCGTCACGCGCCCGGCTCCGCCGGACGACCCGTTCAGCGAGGCACCGCCCGCGCTACCGTTGAGCGACATGCCGCCGCTGGCCACCACCACCAGCCCGCGTTGCACCAGCAGCTCGACGTCTGTCGCCGTCACACCCAGCGTCGCCGTGGCCTCCAGCACTTCGCGCACGCTGCGTTTGCCGTCAATCAATATCAGCACCGAGCGCTGCGCTCGGGTCAGGTCCACCGCATGGCGATCCTTGACCGCCTGCAGGCCAGATTCGGATTTGGCGTAAATCATGTTCAGACAGTCAGGATATCAATCCAAATGATTACATTACAATTGGAAACGCCTTGCTTGGCAACGCTTTCCTTGTTAGGACTTTCCAGTAGTCCGGTGTGCCGCATTCCTGGATCGTTCCTGTGCGAGAGACACTAGCACCAGCGCAACGTCTGGTGTCGATTGGTCTGTGGTGAACAGGGTGCCGAGCGTGAAATTCTCGGCATGTCGGGGCCTCACGATGGTCGTTGCGCTCCTACAATGAAACCGTTTTGCCTATTGAGGCTGGTTCAGGGCGCGAGCCGGCAGGCCCCGCCATGGACCTACCCGCGTCGACCGGCGCGCCATCGTCCAGCATCCGAGTCACTGCCATGCCCAAGCCTGTTGCTTCCACCACCATGATGGACCGCATCCTGCACCTGATGGCCGAAAAAAAGGCCTCGGACGTGTACCTGTCGGCCCACGCACCGGCCACCATCCGGATCAACGGCGTCAGCATGCCGATCAACAACCAGGTGCTGCCCCCCGAGGCGACGCTGAACCTGCTGATGGATGTGGTGCCGCCCAACCGCATCGAGGAGTTGAAGGAGACCGGGGAGCTGAACATGGCGATCCCGATTTACGGCGTGGGCAATTTCCGTCTGTCGGCCATGCGCCAGCGCGGCACCTACGCGGCGGTGATCCGCTTCATCAGCCCCGAGATCCCGGACCTGGACTCGCTCAACCTGCCCAGCATCCTCAAGCACCTGGTGATGGAAAAGCGCGGCCTGGTGCTGATGGTGGGCGCCACCGGCAACGGCAAGTCCACCACCCTGGCGGCCATGCTGGACCACCGCAACCGCAACGCCACTGGTCACATCCTGACCATCGAGGATCCGATCGAATACGTCTTCACCAACCACAAGTCGCTCATCAATCAGCGCGAGGTGGGCACCGACACGGCGGCGCTGCAGATCGGGCTGAAGAACGCCCTGCGGCAGGCGCCCGACGTGATCATGATCGGCGAGATCCGCGACCGCGAGACCATGACCGCAGCCATCGCCTACGCGCAGTCGGGCCACCTGTGCCTGGCCACGCTGCACGCCAACAACAGTTACCAGGCGCTCAACCGCATCCTGTCCTTCTACCCGGTGGAGGTGCGTCCCACCCTGCTGGGAGACCTGTCGGCGGCGCTCAAGTCGATCGTTTCCCAGCGTCTGGTGCGCACCACCGAAGGCAGCCGTGTGCCGGCGGTGGAGGTGCTGCTCAACACCAAGCTGGTGGCCGACCTGATCGAAAAGAGCGACTTCTCCGGCGTCAAGGACGCCATGGACAACGCCATCGCCGAAGGCTCGCAGACCTTCGAGCAGGATCTGGCGCGCCTGATCCTGGAAAACCGCATCGACCGCAAGGAAGGCCTGGCCAACGCCGACTCGCCCACCAACCTGATGTGGCGACTGCAGAACCAGACTGTCCGCCACCTGGCGCGCAAGCCCGAAGAAGAAGAGCGCCCGAGCGACGAACCGTCCTTCACCGACATCACGCTCGACGTGCGCCCCAGCGGTTTCGGCAAGTCCGGGTTCAGCCGCAGCGGCTACCGCGATTCGGGCTTCCAGGACTCCAAGGTCGGCAGCTTTTCCGATTCACACATCGGTGATGCCTAAGGGTCCATCCCTGACGCATGTCGAATGACCTCGCGGCGCTTCGATGACCCATGGGTCAGGGGCAAGGCGGGGCGTCATGGGTCATCCGGCGGCACGCCGATGCCGGCCTGCATCCCCGCCGCGCGCGCCGGGGCATGAAAGAATGCGGGCCTGCTCACCGCCGCGCCCCAGCCTCGCCCCTCCATGACCACCACGCGCCGCCTGGCCGAAGCCCTGATCGCCCGCCCCTCCGTCACGCCGACCGACGGCGGCTGCATCGACCTGATCGCCGAACGCCTGGCGCCGCTGGGGTTCGAGCCCGAATTCATCGACCGCGGGCCGCCCGAATGGCGCGTCCGCAATCTGTGGTCCAAACGGGTTCCAGCGCAATACCAGCAAGCGCCGCAAGCTATTGAAACGATAGTATTTGCCGGCCATGTGGATGTGGTGCCGACCGGCCCGGTCGAAGCCTGGACCAGCCCGCCCTTCACCCCCACCGAGCGCGCGGGCCGGCTGTACGGGCGTGGCGCCAGCGACATGAAGGGCGCCATCGCCGCCTTCGTGGTGGCGCTCGAGGAGTTCCTCGCCGCCCGGCCCGAGGCGCCGCTGGCCCTCGCCCTGCTGCTGACCAGCGACGAAGAAGGCCGCGCCCTGGATGGCACCCGCGTGGTGTGCGAGTGGCTGGCCGCGCGCGGCGAGCGGCTGCACGCCTGCATCGTCGGCGAGCCGACCGCCCAGCGCCACAGCGGCGACATGGTCAAGAACGGCCGCCGCGGCTCGCTCAGCGGCCGGCTGGTGGTGCGCGGCGTGCAGGGCCACGTGGCCTATCCGCACTTGGCGCGCAACCCGATCCACCAGCTGGCGCCCGCCCTGGCCGAACTGGCCGCCACCACCTGGGACGCCGGCAACGCCCACTTTCAGCCCACCGGCTGGCAGGTCAGCAACCTGCACGCCGGCACCGGCGCCGGCAACGTGATCCCGGGCCAGGCGGTGGTGGACTTCAACTTCCGCTACGGCACCGCCTCCACGCCGGCCAGCCTGCAGGCGCGGCTGCAGGCGGTGCTGCAACGCCACGGGCTCGACCACACGCTCGAGTGGACGCTGGGGGCCGAGCCCTTCCTCACCCCGCCGGGCAGCCTGCTGGACGCGGTGCAGGCCGCCATCGCCGCCGAAACCGGCCTGCAGCCCGAGTTGTCCACCACCGGCGGCACCAGCGACGGGCGCTTTCTGGCCCGCATCTGCCCGCAGGTGATCGAGCTGGGATCGCCCAACGCCAGCATCCACCAGATCGACGAACACATCGAGCTGGCCGAGCTGGAGCGGCTGAAGAACATCTACCGCCGCGTGCTGGAGCAGCTGGCCGCCCAGGCCCGGGTGGCGCAGCTGCGTTGACCTTCACCCCGAGCGGTGTGCCGGCCACGCACCCGCCGGCGCCGTTTTCCGCATGACCACACTCACCCAACTCATCACCGACACCGAACGCCAGCTCAGCGCGGCGGGCGTGGCCTTTGGCCACGGCACCACCAACGCCCGCGACGAAGCCGCCTGGCTGGTGCTGCACGCGCTCGGCCTGCCGCTCGACACCGACCTCAGCGGTTCCGAAGGAAATCAGCCCGTATCGCCCGCCGGTCAAGCGCAAGCAGCTATGCTTTTGAAAGCGCGCATCGACACCCGCCAGCCGCTGGCCTACCTGACCGGGCAGGCCTGGCTGCAAGGCGTGCCGTTTCATGTGGACGCGCGCGCCATCGTGCCGCGCAGCCTGATCGCCGAACTGATCGCCGACGGCGGCATCGACCCCTGGCTGTCCGAACGCAC
>JADLIA010000133.1 GCA_020848515.1 Rubrivivax sp.
CGGCGGCCGAGCGCAAGCGCTGGGCCGACACGCTGCCGCCGATCGCCAAGACCTTTGCCGCCGACCTGCAGGCCAAGGGGCTGCCGGGCGACCAGGTGCTGCACGGCTTCATGGACGGGCTGAAGAAGGCCGGCGCGCAGCCGGCGCGCGACTGGGCGGGGAAGTGAGGCTCCCCGCTGAGTCGCCTGCGGCGCCTTCCCCCCGGCGGGGGGACGCCGCCAGTGGCCGGGGAGACCCCGACCACGGCGGCCGCTGGCATGGCCGGCTCCGCGGCCGCTCGAATCCGGCTGGCGGCGCGTCGCGTGCGCTTGGGCGCCGGCGAGGACTTCAAACGACTTATGCCTCCAGCGCTTGTCCAGCATGCGCCAATAGCTATGAAATCTGAAGCGATCGATACCTACCGCCGGGGCAACCCCGGCCACGACGGCCGCTGGCATGGCCGGCTGCGCGGCCGCTTGAAGCAGGCCGGCTCGGTAGCACGCGCCCGGGGCTGTTCGAAAGTTTCAAGCGTTTTTTCCTCCAGCGCTTGTCCAGCAAGCGCCAACAGCTATGAAATCTGAAGTAACCGATGCCTACGGGCAGCCGCTGCCGGGGCGCTTCGAGCGGCTGACGCAGGCGCTCAACGCGCTGGGCACGCTGTGGATCGTGGCGCTGATGCTGCTGATCAACACCGACGTGCTGGGGCGCGAGCTGCTGAACGCGCCGGTGCGCGGCACCACCGAACTGGTGTCGCTGTCGATCGTCGGCATCGTGTTCCTGCAGCTGGCCGACACCCTGGCCAGCGGGCGCCTGACACGCGCCGATGTGCTGCTGGACCGCCTCAAGCGCACCACGCCCTGGCTGGCGGCGCTGCTGCAGGCGCTCTACCACCTGGTGGGGGCGGGGCTGATGGCGGTGATCCTGTGGGCGGCGTGGGCGCCGCTGGTGGAGTCGATCCGCATCCAGGAGTACGTGGGCGCGCTGGGCGACTTCACGGCGCCGGTGTGGCCGGTGCGGCTGATCATGCTGGTGGGCATGGTGATGACCCTGCTGACCTTCGTGCTGCTGGCCTGGCTGGATCTGCGGCGCCTGCGCGCTGGGCTGAAAGGTCGGTCATGAGCGCGCCGGGCCGCTTGCAAGCGCGAACGCCGCCGCGCGCCGCCCGGAGGGCCGCGCCATGAGCCCGATCGCGGTGGCCTGCCTGTCGCTGCTGGCGATGCTGGGGCTGATCTGGGCCGGCATGCATGTGGCGGTGGTGCTGGCGCTGGTGTCGTTCGTCGGCGTGTGGCTGATCCGCGGCGACATGGACGTGGCGGCCAACCTGCTGGCGCAGGCCAGCCAGGACGCGGTGGCCAGCCACATCTTCGGCGTGGTGCCGCTGTTCGTGCTGACCGGCTTTCTGGTGGCGCGCGCCGACGTCGGCAAGGACGCCTTCGAGGTGGCCAACCAGGTGCTGCGGCGGGTGCGCGGCGGGCTGGGCGTGGCCACCGTGGCGTCGAACGCGGTGTTTGCCGCCATCACCGGCATCTCGATCGCCTCGGCCGCGGTGTTCACGCGCGTGGCGGTGCCCGAGATGCTGCGCTTCGGCTACCAGCCGCGCTTTGCCGTCGGGGTGGTGGCCGGCTCGTCGGTGCTGGGCATGCTGATTCCGCCCAGCCTGCTGATGATCCTGTACGGCTTTCTGGCCAACCAGTCGGTGGGCGATCTGTTCACCGCCGGCATCGTGCCGGGGCTGCTGCTGGCCACGGTGTATTCGGTCGGCATCGTGCTGATGGCCACGTTGCGGCCGCTCGCGGTGTACGCGGACGGGGCGGCGCGCGCGGTCGAGCCGGCGGCGCTGCTGCCGGCCGGCACGCTGGTGCTGAAGCTGCTGCCCAGCGTGCTGCTGATCGCCTCGGTGCTGGGCGGGCTGTACGCGGGCTTTTTCACCGCCACCGAAGCCGGCGCCACCGGCGCGGCGGTGGCGCTGGCGGTGGCGCTGCTGCGCCGCAAGCTGGACTGGCGCACGCTGTGGGGGGTGCTGACCGAGACCGGCCACGTCACGGTGTCGGTGAGCTTTCTGATCATCTGCGCCACCATCTACACGCGCATGCTGGCGATGTCGGGGCTGCCGCAGTTCCTGGTCGAATGGATGACGCAGCTGGGGCTGGGGCCGACCGGCTTTCTGCTGATCTACATCGGCTTCATCATCCTGCTGGGCATGATCATCGATTCGTCGTCGATCCTGCTGATCGTGCTGCCGCTGATGGTGCCGATCGCCGAGCAGTTCGGCATGAACCTGATCTGGCTCGGCGTGGTGACCGTGGTGGCGGTGGAAATCGGCCTGCTGACGCCGCCGTTCGGCCTGTCGGTGTTCGTCATCAAAAGCACCCTGTCCGACAGCCGCATTTCGCTGGGCGACATCTTCCGCGGCACCCTGCCGTTCACGCTGATGATGCTGGCGGTGCTGCTGCTGCTGGTGTTCGTGCCGCAACTCAGTCTGCTGCTGCTCAAGACCCCCGGAGGATGACCATGCCCGCCAACCCGCTGCGCGGCTTTGCCGTCGACCGCGCGCAAATCCACCGCATCGGCCACGATCTGCAGCGCCCCGAATGCATCCTGGCCGAGCCGGACGGCACGCTGTGGTCGGCCGATGCGCGCGGCGGCGTGATGCGCATCGCGCCCGATGGCACGCAGCGCTTCATCGGCCAGCGCGCCGACGCGCGCTTTGGCAGCGCGGCGGCGGGCAGCAGCGCCGAGCTGGAGCACAAGTTCACCACCGGCACCCTGCCCAACGGCCTGGCCTTTGCCGCCAATGGCGACATCCTGATCAGCAACTTCGGCACCGACCGGCTGGAAGTGATGACACGGGGTGGCGATACCCGCGTGCTCTACGACACCATCGACGGCCGGCCGATCGGCAAGGTCAACTTCGTGCTGCGCGACAGCAAGGACCGCATCTGGATCACCGTCTCCACCCGCGTCAACCCCTGGACGCAGGCGGCCGCCTCGCGCGTGCAGGACGGCTGCATCGCGGTGGTCGAGCGCGGCGTGCTGCGCGTGGTGGCCGAGGGCTTTTTCTTCACCAACGAGATCCGGCTCGATGCGCGCGAGGAGTGGCTCTACATCGTCGAGACCACCGGCCCGCACATCAGCCGCATGCGTGTCGTCGAGGGCGCGCAGGGTGTGGCGCTGACCGACCGCGAGGTGTTTGGCCCCGCGCACCTGGGCGGCTATCCGGACGGCATCGCCTTCGACGCCTTCGGCAACCTGTGGTGCACGCTGGTGATGGTCGATCAGCTGATCGCGCTGACGCCCGAGGGCGAGAAGCTGCTGCTGCTGGACGACGGCAACCCGCAGGCATCGCAGGCGCTGCTGGCGCACATGGCCGCCGGCACCGTGACGGCCGAGGCCATGCTGGCCGCGCGCGGCACGCTGGCGCCCTGGATGGCCAGCGTCACCTTTGGCGGACCCGACCTGCGCACCGTCTACATCGGCAGCCTGATGGGCACGAGCATCCCGTATTTCCGCTCGCCCGTGGCCGGCCTGCCCATGGTTCACTGGAAGTAAAGGAGTAGCCCCTCATGACCCGCAAGTTCATCGACCTCTCGATCTACCTGGAAAACGACGTCGTCTCCGACCCGCCGGCCTTCGCGCCCAAGATCCAGTACTTCAACCACCAGAACTCGTTCGAGCAGATGGCGCCGTTCTTTCCGGGCCTCAAGCAATCCGACCTGCCCGACGGCGAGGTGTGGGCGGTGGAGATGGTGCAGCTGTCGACCCACAACGGCACGCACCTGGACGCGCCCTACCACTTTCACAGCACCATGGACAAGGCGCTGGGCGAGAAAAAGCGCGCCTGGAGCATCGACGAGGTGCCGCTGGAGTGGTGCTTTCAGCCCGGGGTGAAGCTGGACTTTCGCCACTTCGGCGACGGCTACGTGGTGACCGCCGCCGACGTCGAGGCCGAGCTGAAGCGCATCGGCCACGAACTCAAGCCGCTGGAAATCGTGGTCGTCAACACCCGCGCCGGCAGCCGCTACGGTCACAACGACTACGTGGCCGCCGGCTGCGGCATGGGCTACGAGGCCACCATGTACCTGCTGGAGCGCGGCGTGCGCCTGACCGGCACCGACGCCTGGAGCTGGGACGCGCCCTTTGTCTACACCGCGCAGAAGTACGCCGAATCCAAGGACGCCGGCCTGATCTGGGAAGGCCACAAGGCCGGGCGCGACATCGGCTACTGCCACCTGGAAAAGCTGCACAACCTGGAGGCGCTGCCGGCCGACGGCTTTTACATCAGCTGCTTTCCGCACAAGATCCGCGGCGCCTCGGCCGGCTGGACGCGGGCGGTGGCGATCTTTGACGATGCGCTGATGCCGGCCAGTGCCTGACCGCATCCATCGCAAAAACACTTGATCAGCGACATGTCTCACAGACTCCTTCCCCCTCTGGGGGAAGGCAGGGATGGGGGCCACTGGCACATCACTGGCGCTTCATGTGAACCCACGCCGCTGGCCCCCACCCCAGCCCTCCCCCAGAAGGGGAGGGAGTCAGGCGCAGAGGCACCGAGATAAGCACCCAATCAGGCAAAACATGCTCCAGCGCTTACCCATCAAGCGCCGGCAGCTATGAATTCAGGATTGAATCATGACACTTGACCACACCCACGATCCCACCGCGCGCAGCTGGCTGGCCGCCGCCAACGCGCCCGGCGGCGACTTCCCCGTTCAGAACCTGCCCTTTGCCGTGCTGCGCCGCGCCGGCAGCGGCGAGCCGTTCCGCGGCGCGGTGGCGATCGGCGATCAGGCGCTGGACCTGGCGGCGCTGGCCGCCGCCGGCCTGGTGCAGGGCGCGGCGGCCGAGGCGCTGGCGCTGGCCGCCCAACCCCAGCTCAACGCCTTCATGGCCGCCGGCCCCGCGGCCTGGCGGGCGCTGCGCCACGCCCTGTTTGCGCTGCTGCGCGAAGGCGTCGCAATTGAGGCCGCCGTGCGCGCCTGCCTGCGGCCGCTGGCCAGCGTCGAATACGCGCTGCCAGCGCACATCGGCGACTACACCGACTTCTACACCTCGCTCGACCACGCGGTGAACTGCATGCGCATCATGCGGCCCGACGCCGACGTCACGCCCAACTTCCGCTGGCTGCCGCAGGCCTACCACGGGCGTGTGTCGACCCTCGGTGTGAGCGGCCAGCGCTGTCATCGCCCGCACGGTCAGTACCTGCCGCCGGGCGCCAGCGCGCCGGTGTTCGCGCCCTGCACGGCCATGGACTACGAGCTGGAGCTGGCGCTGTGGGTCGGCCCCGGCAACCCGGCCGGCCAGCCCATCGCCTTGGCCAACGCCGAGCAGCACCTGTTCGGCATCGGCCTGCTCAACGACTGGTCGGCGCGCGACATCCAGATGTGGGAGATGACGCCGCTGGGGCCGTTCCACGCCAAGAACTTCGCCACCACGGTGTCGCCCTGGATCGTCACGCTGGAGGCGCTGGCGCCCTTCCGCCGGCCCTGGTCGCGCGATGCGGCCGACGTGCAGCCGCTGCCCTACCTGGATGCGCCCGCCAACCGGGCGCAGGGCGCGATCGACATCCAGCTGGAAGTGGCGCTGCTCAGCGAAGCCGCGCGGGCGCAGGGGCGCGCACCGGCACGGCTGTCGGGCACCAGCTTTCGCCACCAGTACTGGAGCGTGGCGCAGATGCTGACGCACCACACGGCCGGCGGCTGCGCCCTGCAGCCGGGCGACCTGCTGGGCAGCGGCACCATCTCGGGGCCCGGGCCGGGCGAGGCCGGCGCGCTGATCGAGCTGGCGCGCGGCGGCCAGCAGCCGGTGGACGTGGGCGGCGGCGA
>JADLIA010000134.1 GCA_020848515.1 Rubrivivax sp.
CGCCGAGGAAGGTGTCGCCGTTGGTGGACTTCACTTCAAACACGCCGTCGCCGATCTCGAGGATCGACACGTCGAAGGTGCCGCCGCCAAGGTCATAGACCGCGATGGTGCCAGCCGAGCGCTTGTCCAGGCCATAGGCCAGGGCCGCCGCTGTCGGCTCGTTGATGATGCGCAGCACTTCAAGGCCGGCAATCTTGCCTGCATCCTTGGTGGCCTGGCGCTGGCTGTCGTTGAAGTAGGCGGGGACGGTGATGACGGCCTCGGTGACCGGCTCGCCCAGGTAGTCCTCGGCGGTCTTCTTCATCTTGCGCAGCACCTCGGCACTGATCTGCGGCGGCGCCAGCTTCTGGCCGCGCACTTCCACCCAGGCGTCGCCGTTGTCGGCCTTGACGATCTTGAAGGGCATCAGGTCGATGTCCTTCTGCACTTCCTTTTCGTCGAACTTGCGGCCGATCAGGCGCTTGGCGGCGTAGATGGTGTTCTTGGGGTTGGTGACGGCCTGGCGCTTGGCCGAGGCGCCCACCAGCACCTCACCGTCTTCCTGGTAGGCGACGATGGACGGCGTGGTGCGCGCGCCTTCGGCGTTCTCGATCACGCGGGTCGAGTTGCCTTCCATGATGGACACGCAGCTGTTGGTGGTGCCCAGGTCGATGCCGATGACTTTTGCCATGATGGTTCTCCGCGAGGGGTAGATGAATGAGGTTGTGGTTCAGGTGGAGGGCCGGCGCGCGAAATTCAAGCAGCGTCGCCAGGCCCGCGCATCAGACGGTGGGTCGATTACTGGGCCACGGTGACCAGGGCTGGCCGAAGCACGCGTTCGGCGATGGTGTAGCCCTTTTGCAGCACGCTGACGACGGTGCCGGCCTCCTGAGCGGCCGCCACCATGCTGATGGCCTGCTGGCTGGCAGGGTCGAAACGGGCGCCGGGTGCGGGGTTGACTTCGACCACCTTGTTGCGCTCCAGCACGCTGAGCAGTTGCCGCAGGGTGGCGTCGGTGCCTTCACGCAGCTGTTCGGTGCTGGCGCTTTCGATCTTCAGGCCAGCCTCCAGGCTGTCGATCACCGGCAGCAGGCTTTCGGCGAAGGACTCGACGGCGAACTTGCGGATCTTGGCGATCTCATCGTCGGCGCGCCGGCGGGCGTTCTGGGCTTCGGCCTGGGCACGCAGCGCCTGGTCGGTGAGGGCGGCGACCTGCGCTTTCAGGCTGTTCAGCTCGGCCAGTGCGCTTTCCTGGGCGGCGGCGGCATCGGCCTCCTGGGCGGCGGCGGCCGCCGCCAGCTCTTCGGGGCTCATGGGAGGGTCGAATGGGGGTGGGGAATGGAGCGAGTCGGACATGCAGGCTGGTGAAAAAAGGCGAACAGACGGAACAAACCCCCCTCAGATGGCCCCGGAACGCGGGTTTTCAAGGGCAGGGCGGCCCGAAAACCGGCGATCTGGGGAGCGCCACTTGGCTGCCATGGGTTCCAGAACGCAAACCGCCGCCCGCAGGCGGCGTTGCAGGGGGGGTGGCCCAGGCTCAGTTCGAGACGGCGAGCAACTCGACGTCGAACTTCAGCGTCGCATGGGGCGGAATCACGCCGCCGGCGCCGCGGGCGCCGTAGCCCAGTTCGGGCGGGATGATCAGGGTGCGTTGGCCGCCGACCTTCATGCCCGCCACGCCTTCGTCCCAGCCACGGATCACCATGCCGGCACCGAGCGCGAAGCGGAACGGTTCGTTGCGGTCGCGGCTGGAGTCGAACTTGGCACCCTGCTGCCCGTTCTGGTAGAGCCAGCCGGTGTAGTGCACGGTGACGGTCTGGCCCTTGCGGGCCTCGGCGCCGGTGCCGGGCAGGGTGTCGATGGTTTGCAATCCGGTGCTCATGAAATACTATAATTTTGATAGCTTGTGGCGCTTGCCAGATAAGCGCTGGGGCCGGACTTGGTTAGAAGAACCGGGTTGGCCGGAGGAGGCCCCGAGCGCGCCGCCGCGCGCCTCACTTCTTCTTGGTCTGTGCCGCCACCCACTTGGTGGCGAAGGCCTGCAGGTCGGACAGGCGCTTGGTCAGATCGGCGCCGCTGGGGGTGAGGCTGTAGCCGTCGCTGCCGTGGGTGACCAGGTTGGCCGCGCGCAGCTCCTTCAGGCGTGTGTTGAGGGTGTTGGGCGTGATGCCGCCGACGCTGTCTTGCAGCAGGCGGAAGGTTTGCGGATGGCCGTCGCGCAGGGCCCACAGAACACGAATGGCGTATCGCGCTTCAAGCAGCGCCAGCAGCTGACTGGTGGCGGAATTTTCTTTGGAACTCATGTCGGGGTTCTCCTCGGGTTCGCTCGGTGCGTGAGGGGACTATATCGCAAATCTGTAGCACGCTAGCAGTTTCATAGCTCCCGGCACTGCCGGGCCGTGGATGTGGCGCTACAAATAGTGGAATCGACCGAAGCGTCGGCCCGGGAAAACCCTTAGTCTTGATAGACCTTCTGCAGCAGCCGGATCAGGGTCTGCCTTTCGTTCACCGTCAGGGCGGCGGCGGCTTCGTTCTCCAGCGCCACCACGGTGGGTTCGGCGCGCCGCATCAGCTCAAGGCCTGCGTCGGTCAGGTGCAAGGCCTGGGCGCGGCCGTCGTCCGGGTGGGGTCGGCGCAGCAACAGGCCGCGTCGTTGCAGGGCGTTGACCTTGCCCACCAGGTTGGGGGGCAGCAGATTGAGCGCGTCGCACAGCTGACGCGAGGTGATGCCGGGGTTGTGGTGGATCAGCGACAGTATCGAAAAATCGACCACCCGCAGCTCAAAGGGCGCCATGCGCGGAATGAACTGGCTGATCACCTTGAGCGTCGCCATGCGGGCGTTGAAGCCGACCAGCGACTGCAGAAAGCGCCGATCCACCGCCTCGGTGCCGGAGGTGGGCGTTGCGGTGGCGGCGGGGGAGCGGGTGGGCGAAGGCACGGGGCGCGGGCGGCTGGGGGCAGGGCGGATGATCGCACAGCGCTTGCGGGCGGCGCACACGACGGCGCCCTCCGGCAAGCGCTGCAACAAGCCCTGGCGCTGCGGTCTGCCCGCGGCCCCGTGGGGTGGGTGCCGCGCGGTCGTTACTTTTCGACCTTGAACTGACCGTCCACCACCTTCATCATCACGCCGGTTTCAGGCGCGTAGCCCCAGTGGTCCTGCGCGGTCCAGTTGAGCACGCCGTGCGAGAGCACGGTGCGGCCCAGCTGCTCGAAGGCGTCGCGCAGCGCGGCGCGGAATTCGGGCGTGCCGGGCTTGGCGGTCTTCAGGGCGATCGGCAGCGCCTTCTCCATGATGATGACCGAGTCGTAGGCGTGGGCGGCAAACTGGTTGCGCGAGCCGGGACCATAGGCCTTTTCGTACTGCTGCACGTACTTGATGGCCTCGCCCTTGGACGGGTGAGAGTCGGGCAACTGTTCGGCCAGCACCGCCGGGCCGGAGACCACGAAGGTGCCTTCCACCGCCTTGCCGCCCACGCGCATCAGGTCACGGGTGGCGGCGGCATGGGTCTGGTAGATCGTGCCCTTATAGTTGCGCTCACGCAGCGCCATTTCGGGCATGGCGGCGCCGCTGCCCGAGGCCACCACCAGGATGGCCTGGGGGTTGGCCGACGCGAGCTTGAGCGCCTGCCCGGTCACGCTGGTGTCGGCGCGGGCAAAGCGCTCCACCGGGCCGACCTGGATGCCGGCTTTTTCGGCCATGGGCTTGAAGTCGACCAGCCAGGTTTCGCCATAGGCGTCGCTGTAGCCCAGAAAGCCCACCGACTTGATGCCCTGCTTCTTCATGTGCTCGATCACCGCATGGCTCATCACGGCGTTGGACTGCGGCAGGCGGAACACCCATTTGTCCTTGCCCGAAGGCAGCGCCACCGGCGACCAGGCGATCTGCGCGGTGCCCGATTCCTCGGCCACCTGACTGATGGCCGCGGCCACGGGCGTGGCGACCGAGCCCATGATCACATCCACCTTGTCTTCGGCCACGAAGCGCTTGGCGATCTTGACGCCATTGGTCGGGTCGGTGGCGTCGTCCATCACGATCACGTTGACCTTCTGGCCGGCGATCTCCTTGGGCCAGAGCTTGACGTGGTTGCCCACCGGAATGCCCAGGCCCGAAGCCGGCCCGGTGAGCGGGGCGATCACCCCGATGGTGACATCGGCCAGCGCCGCGCCGCTGGCGGCCAGGGCGGCGGTGGCCACCAGGGTTCGGAAGGAAAGGCGTTTCATGGTTTGTCTCCTTGGGGTTGGGTGGAAAAAGCTCGGCACGGACACATCACGAACAGCGCTCGCGAATGAAATCGGGCACAGCTATCGCCTGCAGCCGTCCGCCCTCGGGGTGGACGCAAAAGGCCCGCGTCTCGCGGCCTTCGCACAGCAGCTCCTCGCCCTTGAACACCTGGTGCTTCTGCACAAAGGTCTTGGCAGCCCAGGACTCGACGCAGGTGCGCACCTGCAGCGTGTCGCCGTAGGTGGCGGGGCGCATGAATTTGGTGTGGATTTCCAGCAGGGGCGTGCCGATGATGCCGTGGCTTTCCTTCAGTTCGCGCCAGGGCGGCACGCCGCACTGCATGAAGAAGTCGAGCGAAGAGGCGTCCATCCACTTGCTGAAGTTGGGAAAGAAAACGATGCCGGCCGGATCGCAGTCGCCGAACATCACCCTGAGCTCGTAGGTGGTGGTCTTGCTCATCGTGCGGCCATCCGGAGCGCGCCGTCCAGGCGGATCACCTCGCCGTTGAGGTGCCCGTTGGTGACGATGTGGCAGGCCAGCTCGGCAAATTCGCTCGGTTTGCCCAGGCGCGGCGGGAAGGGGATGGACGCGGCCAGCGAGGCCTGCACCGGCTCGGGCAGGGTGCGCATCAGTGGTGTGGCAAACAGACCGGGGGCGATGGTGCACACCCGGATGCCGTGCTGCGCCAGATCGCGCGCCATCGGCAGCGTCATGCCGACCACGCCGCCCTTGCTGGCGCTGTAGGCCTGCTGGCCGACCTGGCCGTCGAAGGCCGCTACGCTGGCGGTGAACACCATGGCGCCGCGCTCGCCGCCTTCCAGCGGGTCGAGGCGGGCGCAGGCCGCGGCAAACAGGCGCGCGGCGTTGTAGGTGCCGATCAGATTGACGTTGACCACACGGATGAAATCCTCCAGCGGCGCGGCGCTGCCGTCCTTGCCGATCACGCGCTTGGCGGTGCCGATGCCGGCGATCTGCATCAGGATGCGCGCCGGCCCGTGCGCCGCGGCGGCCTGCTCGATGGCGGCCTGCATGGATTCGGCGTTGCTCACATCGGTCTGGATCGCCAGGCCGCCGATGTCGGCGGCCACGCGCCGGGCGTTGTCGAGGTTGAGATCGAGCACCGCCACCCGGGCGCCCAGGCGCGCCAGCTCGCGCGCCGTGGCCTCGCCCAGGCCGGAACCACCGCCGGTGACGAGGGCCGATTGTCCTTGGATCTGCATGGTGTTTGCTCCTTATTGAATAGCTGTTCGCGCTTTATGGACGGGCGCTGGAGGCCGATTTGGCTTGAAAAATCAGGCGGCCGGGTTTTCCAGCAGCAGGGCCATGCCCTGGCCGCCGCCCACGCAGGCGCTGCTGATGCCCCACTTCACGCCGGCACGCCGCATCTCGCGCGCCACGGTGATGGTCAGGCGCACGCCGGTGGCGGCCAGCGGGTGGCCCAGGGCTATGGCGCCGCCGTTGACGTTGAGCCGGTCCAGGTCGAGCCCCAGCTCGCGCGCCACGGCCAGGGTCTGCGCACCCTGCGCCTCGTTGATCTCGATGCGCCCGATGTCGGACAGGGCCAGGCCCGTGCGTTCCAGCAGCAGGCGGATGGCGGGCGCCGGGCCGATGCCCATGATTTCGGGCGGCACGCCCACCGCCGCCGCGCCGACGATGCGCGCCAGCGGCTGCTTGCCGTGGGCCTTGGCGTAGGCGCCGGAGGCCACCACGGCCGCCGCCGCGGCATCGACCAGGGCCGAGGAGTTGCCTCCCGTCTGCACGCCGCCTTCGAACACCGGGCGCAGCTTGGCCAGCACCTCGGGCGGGGAAGGGCGCGGGTGCGTGTCCTGCGTCACCTCGGCAGTCTTGCCGGCAAGCTTGATGCCGCGCGGCCGGTAGCCGTCCAGCTCGAATTTTTCGCTGACCACGGGCACGATCTCGCCGGCCAGAAATCCGCTGGCCTGCGCCGCGACGGCGCGGGCGAACGAGGCCGAGGCAAAGGCGTCGACTTCCTCGCGGGTGATGCCGTATTTCTTGGCCAGGTTCTCGGCGGTCTGGATCATGTTGATGCCAGCGGCCGGGTCTTTCAAAGCCTCCCACCTGTAGTCCTGGAAGCCCACCGGCGCGCCCAGCTTGAAGCCGGTGCGGTGCTCGAACGCGGCAATCGGGTTGCGCGTCATGTTCTCGGTGCCCACCACCAGCGCCGCCTCGCAGGCGCCGCCCTGCACGTGCTCGCCGGCCTGGCGGAACAGCTCGAAGCCGGTGCCGCAGATGCGCTGCGCCATGATGGCCGGCACCTCCACCGGCACGCCGGCGTACAGGCCGATGTGGCGCGGCAGGAAGAACTGGTCGAAGTCGCCCGGCGCCATGTTGCCGCACACCACCGAGCCGATGTCGCTGCCGGGCACGCCCGCGCGCTGCAGGGCCGCGCGCGCCGCCTTTATCCCTAAGTCGGTGGGCGAGACGTGGCCCAGCGCGCCGCAGTAGTCGACCATCGGTGTGCGCACGCCGTCGAGCAGCCAGACGTCATGGAAGGCGTTGAAAAATCCCTTGTGGGCCATGTGGGTCTCCTGGTTCAGAAGCGGCTGTCGGGCTTGATCACGATGTGCCCCGGCGCCTCGTCGTACAGCGCCTGCACCAGCGCGTCGCGCTCCTTCAGCACGGCGCGCTGGTTGATGCTGCCCTTGTCGGTGACTTCGCCCTTGTCGATCGAAGGGGGTTCGGCCAGCAGCATCAGCCGTGCGACGCGGTTGGCGCTGCCGGTGGCCGTCAGCGACAGATCGACCACCAGGCTGTGGAACTTCTGCAGCACCGCCGGGTGGCGCAGCACATCGGTCATCGGTGCGTCGGCGGGCAGCGGCGTCAGCGCGCGCACGGCTGGGGTTGGAAAGATCAGCGCACCGACTTCGGCCCGGTTCAACCCGGTGATGACCACGTCCTGGATGTAGGGCGCACCGCCGGTGATGACGCGTCCGCGCAGCGGCCCGACGCTGACGAAGGTGCCGGTGGCGAGCTTGAAGTCCTCGGCGATGCGACCGTCGAAGCGCAGGCCCAGATCGGGCTCGCGCGGGTCGATCCAGGCGACCGCGTCGCCGGTGCAGAAGAAACCTTCGTCGTCGAAGGCTTCGGCCGTGGTCTCGGGTGTGCGCCAGTAGCCGGGCGTGATGTTGGGGCCCCGATAGCGAATTTCGAGTTTGTCGCCCTCGGGCGCCAGCTTGAGCTCAAGGCCGGGCGCGGGAAGGCCCAGATCGCCGGCGCGCACGTCGGGGCTGGTGACGAACAGGCCAAACGGGCTGGATTCGGTCATGCCCAGGCCGCTGGCCATGACGATGCGCTCGCCCACCTCGCGCTCGGCGCTGGCAAACAGGCTGTCCCACACCGGCTGCGCCAGCGAGGCGCCGGCATAAAAGAACATCTTCACGCGCGACAGCAGGGTCCGGCGCAGCTGGTCGTCGTGCTGCATCGCATTGGCAATCGCCTCGAAGCCGGTGGGCACGTTGAAGTACAGCGTGGGCGCGATCTCGCGCAGGTTGCGCAGCGTCTCCTGGATCAGCGCCGGTGTGGGCTTGCCCTCGTCGATGTAGAGCGCGCCGCCGTTGTAGAGCACCATGCCGACGTTGTGATTGCCGCCGAAGGTGTGGTTCCAGGGCAGCCAGTCGACCAGCACCGGCGGCTCCTCGGCCAGCACGGGGATTGACTGGCGCATCTGCTGCTGGTTGGCGCACCACATGCGGTGGGTGTTGATGACGGCCTTGGGCAGCTTGGTCGAGCCGCTGGTGAACAGGAACTTGACGATGGTGTCAGGCCCGGTGGCGGCCTGCGCGGCGTCGACGGCCGGCGTCGCTTCGGTGGCCAGCAGATCGCTGAACGCGGTCGTGCTGCGCCCCTGCAGGCTGGGCGCGTCGCCGTGGCGCGAGAGCACCAGCTCGCAGTCTGGCGGCGCGGTGGCGGCCATGGCCGCGCCGTAGCGCGCGCCGTCTTCGGCCCAGATCAGGCCGGGGGTGAGCGTGCCGACGATGTGGCGCAGCTTGCCGTAGTCCTTGCTGATGAGCGAATAGGCGGGCGAGGCCGGGCACCAGGGCACGCCCGCCCACATGCAGCCCAGCGCCAGCAGGGCGTGCTCCAGGCTGTTTTCGGACAGGATCAGCACCGGCCGCTCGGCCGACAGGCCGCGCGCCAGCAGCGCCTGGCCGATGCGGCGCGCGCCATCCAGCGCCTGGGCGTAGCTGATGCGGCGCCAGTCGCCAAGCTGGCCGTCGGCTGCGCGCACGCGCTGGGCCAGAAACGTGGCCTCGGGCGTGGCCTGCGCCCAGTGCCGCAGGCGGTCGGACATGCGCTCGGCAAAGGGCTGCAGCGCCTGCTCGGCATTCAGGTACTGCACGCCGCCGGCGCCGCCGCGCACGCGCGCCTGGGTTACGCCAAAGCGCAGCGGACGATAGCGCGGAGCTGCCGCAGCAGCGGCCCGAGGGATGCTCATGGCGGTTTCCATTAGCTTCTGGTTTGATAGCTGCTGGCGCTGGATGGGCAAGGGCTGCAGGCCGATTTGGCTTGAAGTCAGCCCTTCTTGACCTTGGTGCCCGCCTTGCCGGCCAGAAAGTCGCGCACGCGCTCTTTGGCCTCGGGCGCCGACTGGGCGATGGCGCTGATCAGCGCCTCGGTCAGCAGGCCGTGATCGGCCGGCTGCTCGGCGATGCGCGGCAGCGCGTGCATCAGCGCGTAGTTGGTCAGCGGCGCGTTGGTGGCGATGCGCTCGGCCAGCTCCAGCGCCTTGTCGAAGGCGTTGCCGGCGGGCACCAGGTACTGGGCGAAGCCCAGACGCTCGCCGTCGGCAGCGTGGTAGACGCGGCCGGTGAGCATCATGTCGGTCATGCGCGCCACGCCGATCAGCTTGGGGATGCGCACCGAGCCGCCACCGCCGACGAAGATGCCGCGCGAGCCTTCGGGCAGGGCGTAGAAGGTGGTGTCGTCGGCCACGCGGATGTGCGCCGCGCAGGCCAGCTCCAGCCCGCCGCCCACCACCGCGCCGTGCAGCGCGGCCACCACCGGCACCGCGCCGTACTGGATGGCGTCCAGCGCCACATGCCAGCTGCGCGAATGGTGCAGGCCGGCACCCGCGTCGCGTTCCTTGAGTTCGGACAGATCCAGCCCGGCGCAGAAGTGCTCGCCCTCGCCGGTGAGCACGGCGGCGCGCACGCTGGCCGGCAGGTTCTGAAAGGCGTCGCGCAGGGCCGCGACCAGGCCGTCCGACAGCGCGTTGCGCTTGGCCGCGCGCGTCAGGCGCACCACGGCCAGGTGTTGCGCGGGGCCCAGCAGTTCGACCGAGAGATCGTGGGTGACGTGCATCGTGAGGTATCTCCAACGGCCGTTATTGTTTATGATGAATAATTAAATGCAAGGCTCGCGGGCACATCTTTGCTAGGGGTAAACACGGGTGCCGGGCAGACGCTGGCGGGTGCGCGGGCGTAGACTCCAGACCCGCCCGCCGCCTTGCTGCGTCCACCCTCTGTCCGGAGATCCATCTCATGCAACGTCGACACCTGCTGGCCGGTCTGGCCGCCGTCACCCTGACCTTTGGCCCGGCGTGGGCCAACGGCTTTCCCTCCAGGCCGATCCGCATCGTGGTGCCCAACGCGGCCGGCGGCGCGGCCGACATCACCGCGCGCACGGTGGGCGAGCACATGGCGCGCACCCTGGGCCAGCCGGTGGTGGTCGAGAACAAGCCCGGCGCCGGCGGCGTGGTGGCCGGGCAGGCGGTGGCGGGCGCGGCGCCCGATGGCCACACGCTGCTGCTGATCTCCAGCGGCACGGCGGTGAGCCAGGCGCTGTTCAAGTCATTGCCGTACGACACGCTCAAGGCCTTCACGCCGGTGGCGCCGCTGGCCAGCTTCGATCTGGTGATCGTGAGCAAGGAGGGCGGCGCCTTCAAGTCGCTGGGCGATCTGATCGCCTATGCGCGCCAGAACCCCGGCAAGCTCAACATCGGCACACCCAACATCGGCACCACGCAGAATCTGGCGGCCGAGTTGTTCAAAAGCGCCGCCGGGCTGGACCTGCAGGTGGTGCCGTTCAAGGCCACGCCGGACGTGATCGGCGCGATTCGCGGCGACCAGATCCAGGCCGGGCTGGACATCGTGCCGCCGCTTTTGACGCAGATTCAAGCGAAGGTGCTGCGCCCGCTGGCGGTCACCGGCGCCAAGCCCTCGCGCGTGCTGCCGGGCGTGCCGACGGCGCAGGAGGCGGGCGTCAAAGGCCTGAACGCCGCGTCCTGGAACGGCCTGGCCGTGCCGGCGGGCACGCCTGCGGCGGTGATCGACAAACTCAATCAGGCCGTCAACGCCGCCCTGCGCGACCCTGAAGTGGTCAAGAAACTGCAGACGCTCAATCTCGACCCGCACCCCGGCAGCGCGCAGGATGCGCTGGCCATGCTGTCGGGCGACATTCAGCGCTGGAACCAGGTGATCGACAAGGCGCGCATCGAGCGCAAGTGAGCGCTATCGAGCGGTCGAACGCCGAACCGCCGAACAACCGTACGCAGAGGGCGCGAAGGATGCGCAGAGGACGCGACAGAACAGCCAAGGCTCTGTTGTCTGGCTGGTCGGTGCGCGGGGCGTGATTCACGGGGCTGGTGATGACATTTGCCGTGACATTGGGCGAGTTTCAAATTCGCCTGTAGCGCAACAGGGGCAAGCGTCATTAGCTATCGAATCAGGAGTATTTGATCATGTCGCAAACCGTCCGCATCGGGCTCATTGGTTATGGGGAAGTCGGCAAGATCTTCAGCGCCGGCCTGCTGAAGCAGCCAGGGGTGGCAGGCGTGAGCGCCTGGGACCTCAAGTTCGCCCGGACTGACACGGCGGCGGCCGAACGCCAGCACGCGGCGCTGGCGGGTGTGCAGGCGCAGGACTCGGCGGCGGCGCTGTGCGCGGCAAGTGATCTGGTGATTGCCGCCGTCACGGCGTCCAGCACGCTGGCCGTGGCCGGCGAGGCCGCGCGCCACCTCCGCCCGGGCAGCCTGTACCTGGACCTGAACTCGGCCTCGCCCGGCACCAAACGGCAGTGCGCGCAGCTGATCGACGGCGCCGGCGCGCACTACGTCGAGTCGGGGGTGATGACCTCGGTGCCGCCCTATGGCATTCGCGTGCCCATGCTGCTGGGCGGCGCGCACGCCGCCGAGCTGGCCGCGCGGCTCGGCGGCTGGGGCATGGACGCCAGGGCGGTGAGCGCCGAGCTGGGCGTGGCCAGCGCCATCAAGATGTGCCGCAGTGTGATGATCAAGGGCCTGGAGGCGCTGGTGATCGAAAGCTACACGGCGGCGCGCGCCTATGGGGTGGAAGAGCACGTGCTGCCCACATTGCAGGAAACCTTTCCCGGCATCGACTGGAGCGCGCAGGGCGCTTACTTCTTCAGCCGCGTGGCGCAGCACGGCCAGCGCCGCGCCGAGGAAATGCGCGAGTCGGCGCGCACGGTGCAGGAGACGGGCTTCGAGCCGCTGATGACCGCGGCGATTGCCGCCAAGCAGCAGTGGGTGGCCGACCAGGCGCGCGCCGGGGCGTTCAAGCCGATCGTCAAGGGCGAGCGCTGGCAGGACTTTGCCGACGCGCTGCTGCGGCAGCGTCAGGCCTGAGGGAGCCTTCGCTTGCTCGACATTCTGGCCATCACCGGCCCCATCTACCTGTGCGTCGCGCTGGGCTGGCTGACCACCCGCGCCGGCCTGTTCGCGCGCGCCGACATGCGGGTGCTGGGCCAGTTCGTGCTCTACATCGCGCTGCCGGCGCTGCTGTTCGGCGCCGTCGGTCAACGGCCGATCGCCGACATCTTGGACTGGCACTACATGGCGGTGTTCGCCCTGGGCGGTCTGGCGACCATCGGCCTCGGGCTGTTCTGGGCGCGCCGCCTGGCCGGGCAGGCGCCGCTGGCAGGCGTGGTGCAGGCCATGGGCATGAGTTGCCCCAACTCGGGCTTCGTCGGCTACCCGATCAACCTGTTGGTGTTGGGCGGGCCGACCGCCGGCGTGATCCTGGGCATGAACATGCTGGTGGAAAACCTGCTGCTCATCCCGCTGCTGCTGGCGTTGGCCGACAGCGCCAGCGGCGGCGGCCACTGGCGCGCGGTGCTGCGTGGTGTGGCGGTGGGCTTGTGGCGCAACCCGTTGGTGCTGGGTCTGGCGGCCGGGCTGGCGGCGGCGCTGCTGGGTTGGCGGCTGCCGGGCCCGCTGGAGCGCACCGTGGGTCTGCTGGCGCAGTCGAGCGCGGCGCTGTCGCTGTTCGTCATCGGCGGCTCACTGGCCGGGCTGCGGCTGGCCGGCATGGGGCGCACGGTGGCGCGCATCGCCGCCGGCAAGCTGATCGCGCACCCGCTGCTGACCCTGGGGGCGCTGTGGCTGCTGGCAGCGCTGGGTGCGCCGCTGAGCGACCCGGCATTGAAGAAGGGCGTCGTGCTGGCCACCGCCTGCCCGATGTTCGGCATCTACCCGATTCTGGCCGGCCGCTTTGGCGCCGAAGGCCTGGCCGCCGCCGCGCTGCTGGGCACCACGGTGGCGTCGTTCTTCAGCATCAGTGCGCTGCTGTGGTGGCTGGGATGAGGCGCCGCACCGGGTTCAGATGCCGGTCTGGCGCCGCCCATGCGTGGCCATGCCCCGTGTCGGGAGTTTGGAGTCGGGCCCGTCCAGATGGCCTTCAGAACCAGCAGAGCGACGAGGGGGTCCGCCGGCCGCGAATGGTTCATGCGTCGTGCGGGACGCAGCCGTTGTCATGGGCCATTCGCCATTCTTCTGAACAGCGGCATCAGGGTTCGAGCCGCTCCGGGTGCAGCAGGAATTCACGCAGCGCCACGGCGTTGTTCAGCGTGTCGGTGCGTGCGGCATAGATCAGCGTGACGACGCCGGCGCGAGCGCGCTGGCGCAGCGCTTCGAGGGCCGCGGGTTGCTGGCGCAGCTCGGCCGCGTAGCGCTGGCGAAAGCCGTCCCAGCGCGTCGGCTCGTGGCCGTACCACTGACGCAAAGCGGTGCTGGGCGCCACATCGCGCGCCCATTCGGTCAGCGCCAGCGTCTGCTTGCTCAGGCCGCGCGGCCACAGGCGCTCGACCAGGATACGCGCGCCGTCGTCGGCTGACGCTGGTTCGTAGGCGCGCTTGAGGCGGATGCGGTCGGCGAGGATCCTGTGCGTCATTGCCGGGCGGGGCCGAGCTCGGATGTCGAGTCAGGATACGCGCACGCCAGTGAGGACGGTGACGGCAGATGTATTGCCCCTTTCCACAGAGGGGCGAGGGGCCGGGCGCTACTCAGGGTTCATCGGTCACCCGTTGACCAGCACCAGCTTGCCCTGCACCTGGCGCGAGCCCATGCGGGCATAGGCGGCCTTGAGCTCGCTCATCGGCATCTGCCGATCGATCAGCGGCTTGATCTTGCCCTGCGCGTACCAGGAGGCCAGCTCCTGCATCATGGCGGCGTTGGCCTGCGGTTCGCGGCGCGCGAAGTCGCCCCAGAACACGCCGACGATGCTGGCGCCCTTGACCAGTGCCAGGTTGACCTTGAGTGCCGGAATCTCGCCGGCGGCAAAGCCGATCACCAGATGGCGGCCGCGCCAGGCGATGGAGCGGAACGCCGGCTCGGTGAAGTCGCCGCCCACCGGGTCGTAGATCACGTCCGGGCCCTTGCCGCCGGTCAGCTCCTTCAGGCGCTCGCGCAGGTCCTGCGTGCCGTAGTTGATGGTGTCGTCGGCGCCGAGCTGGCGGCAGAACGCCAGCTTCTCTTCGGTGGAGGCGGCGGCGATCACGCGCGCGCCGGCGATCTTGGCAATCTGGATGGCCGACATGCCTACGCCGCCGGCGGCGCCCAGCACCAGCACGGTTTCGCCCGCCTTGAGCTGGCCGCGATCCATCAGTGCGTGGTGGCTGGTGGCGTAGATCATGATGAAGGCGGCCGCGTCGGCCGGCGGAAAGCCCGGCGGCAGCGGCATGCACAGCTTGGCCGGCGCCAGCGTGTGGGTGGCAAAGCCGCCGGTGCCCGACAGGCAGGCCACCGCCTGGCCGACCTTCAGCTCGGTCACGCCTTCGCCCACCGCCTCGACGACGCCGGCGTACTCGGAGCCGGGCACGAACGGCAGTTCGGGCTTGAACTGGTACTTGTTCTGCACGATCAGCAGATCGGGAAAGTTCAGGCTGGCGGCCTGGATGCGGATCAGCACCTGCCCTTTGCCAGGCTGGGGCGTGGGCAGCTCCTGCCAGGTGAGGGCGTCGACGCCGACGGGGTTTTCGCAAAGCCATGCGTGCATTGAATAGCGCTCCTTGAGGTTCGCGGCAAGGGTGATGGGGCGCCGCGGTCTGCACTCGATCATAGGAGCATGGGCCGGGAGCGCCATGTCCCAACCGTGACGGTGAAAATCCGGCGGCGGGGCGGGAAGGGCAGGCCTACAATCGGTTGCATTCGCGCATTCGCGCCTGACCCGCCCATGAGAATCCTGCTCTGCAACGACGATGGCTATCAGGCCGCCGGCATCGTAGCCTTTCACCGGGCCCTGGCCGCGTTGCCCGGCGTGCAGGTCGAGGTGGTGGCGCCGGAGCACAACAACAGCGCCCAGTCCAACGCGCTGACCCTGCGCGCGCCGCTGTATGTGAACCAGGCGGCCAACGGTTTTCGCTACGTCAATGGCACGCCGGCCGACTGCGTGCACATCGCCCTCACCGGGCTGCTGGACTACCGGCCGGATCTGGTGGTGTCGGGCATCAACAATGGCGCCAACATGGGCGACGACACCATTTATTCGGGCACCGTCGGCGCGGCCATGGAGGGGTACCTGTTCGGCATCCCGGCGCTGGCGTTTTCGCTGGTCGACAAGGGCTGGGCCCACATCGACGCCGCCGCCGTGCGCGCCGCCGAGCTGGTGGCGCGTTTTGGTGCCCACCCGCCGGGTGGCGGCAAGCCGTGGCTGCTGAACGTCAACATCCCGAATCTGCCGCTGGCGCAGATTCGCCCACCCAAGGTGTGCCGGCTGGGCCGGCGCCATGCCGCGCAGTCGGCCATCACCATGACCAGCCCGCACGGCGAAACCATGTACTGGATCGGCGGCGCCGGTTCGGCCGCCGACGCGGCCGAGGGCACCGATTTCCACGCCACCGCCGAGGGCCATGTCGCCATCACTCCGCTGAAGGTGGACCTGACCGACCACGATGCGCTGAGCTACTGGGCGCAGGGGCTGGGGCACCTGCTGGCGGCTGGCGCGGCGGGAGGGGCAGGCTGATGGCCACGCCGCCGCGGCCCGGCTTTCCGGCGCGCATCGACCTGGGCACGGGCGGCAAGTCGGCCGTCCGCCCGCCGGCGCGCCCGGCCGGCGTGGCAGGCACCAGCGCCAACCCGCCGCTGACCAGCGCCACCGCACCGCAGGCGGCCAGCATGGCACGCGACCCGATCCCGGCGCGCGCCCGCATGGTGCAACTGCTGGCCGCCGAAGGCATCCGCGACCCCCAGGTGCTGCGCGCCATGGGTGCGGTGGACCGCCACCATTTCGTCGACGGCGCGCTGGTGCCGCAGGCCTACGAGGACACCGCGCTGCCCATCGGCCTGGGCCAGACCATCAGCAAGCCCAGCGTGGTGGCGCGCATGCTGGAGCTGCTGATGCAGGGCGCCGTCCGTGGCCCCGACGGCCGCCTGGGCCGCGTGCTGGACATCGGCACCGGCTGCGGCTACCAGGCGGTGGTGCTGGCCCAGCTGGCCAGCGAGGTCTACAGCATCGAGCGCCTGCGCGACCTGCACGACAAGGCGCGCGCCAACCTGCGACCGCTGCGCCTTGCCACCGTGCACCTGATCCTGGGCGACGGCATGGCCGGCTTTGCCAGGGGCGCGCCCTATGCCGGCATCGTCGCCGCTGCCGGCGGTGAGGCCGTGCCCGAAGCCTGGATCGACCAGTTGGCCTGGGGTGGGCGCATCGTGGCGCCGGTGGCCACGGCGGCGGGACAGCAGGCGCTGATCGTGATCGACAAGTCGCGTCAGGGGGTGCAGCAGACGGTGCTGGAAGCGGTCAACTTCGTGCCTCTAAAATCCGGTATCGCTTAGCGGATTTCCAGAGCGCTTCAAGAAGGGTTTGTATGTATTTGACGGGACGCAGGATTTTGCTGGCCGCCACGCTGCTGGGCGGGGTCGTGCTGGCGGGCTGCTCCGGCACCCCACTCACCCCGGCGCCGGTGGAAGACCGCGACACCCGCGGCACCCCGTCGCGGGTCGATCCGGCCACCTTGCCCGGCTTCGAAAACGCCGGCAAGCCGGGCTACTACACGGTGCGTCCGGGCGACACCATCATGCGCATCGCCACCGAGGTCAACCACCCCTGGCGCGACATCGCACGCTGGAACAACCTGGAGAACCCGAACGTGATCGAGGTCGGCCAGGTGCTGCGCGTGGTGCCGCCGCAGGGCGCAACCGCCGGCGCAGCCACGCCGATCACCGCCGTGCCGCTGCCCGCGCCGCCGGTCGCCGCCAGCGGTGCCAAACCTGCGCCGCCGCCGGTGCCGGTGGCCACGCAGACCACGCCGGGCGTGAGCGCGCCCGCGGCGCCGACGGCCGCGCCTGCGTCGGCACCGACGCCGCCCGCGCCCGCACCCGCGCCAGCGGCGGCGCCGCCGTCGGCCGGGGCCGACAACGTCGACTTCATCTGGCCCGCCAGCGGTTCGGTGGTGGCCGGCTTCGACGAAGCCAAGAACAAGGGCCTGGGCATCGGCGGCAAGGCGGGCGATCCGGTGCTGGCGGCGGCCGACGGGCGCGTGGTCTATGCCGGCGCCGGTCTGCGCGGCTATGGCAACCTGATCATCCTCAAGCACAACAACACCTTCCTGACCGCCTACGCCCACAACCAGAAGCTGCTGGTCAAGGAAGACCAGGACGTCAGAAAAGGCCAGAAGATCGCCGAAATGGGCTCCAGCGACACCGACCGCGTCAAGCTCCACTTCGAGATCCGCCGCTCCGGCAAGCCGGTGGACCCGGCGCGCTATCTGCCGGCGCGCTGATTCCGGGCCCGCGGGCCGGCCAAGGGCGCTCCGGTGAGCGCCCTTCGTGTTTCGGCGGCCCGTGGGTTGCTATAATATCAATAGCTCCTGGCGCTCGCCAGATAAGCGCCGGAGCTTCTTTTCATCATGAACCTCGAGCCCGATCACAGCCGCGACGCGGCACTGCCCGAAGGCTGGCTGCAGGTCGATTCGATCGACCTCGAAGCCCAGGGCATCGCGCGCCGGCCCGACGGCAAGGTGGTGTTCATCGACGGTGCGCTGGCCGGCGAGCTGGTGTCGGTCAGCGTGCACCGGCGCAAGAACCAATGGGAAGCCGCCACCCTGACCGAGTTGCACCGCGCCAGCAGCCTGCGCGTGCGCCCGCGCTGCCCGCATTTCGGCCTGCACCAGGGCGCCTGTGGCGGCTGCAAGATGCAGCACCTGGACGCCAGCGCCCAGGTGGCTGTCAAGCAACGTGCGCTGGAAGACCAGTTGTGGCATCTGGGCAAGGTCAGGCCGGCGCTGATCCTGCGCCCCATCGAAGGCCCGGCCTGGGGCTACCGCTGGCGCGCGCGCCTGTCGGTGCGCTACGTGGCCAAGCGCGGTGAGGTGCTGGTCGGTTTTCACGAACGCAAGAGTCGCTACGTGGCCGACATGCGCGAGTGCCCGGTGCTCCCCGCCCACGTCAGCGCGCTGCTGCTGCCGCTGCGCGCGCTGATCCATGGCATGCAGGCGCGCGACAGCTGCCCTCAGATCGAGCTGGCCTGCGGCGACGAGATCACGGCGCTGGTGCTGCGCCACCTGGAGCCGCTCAGCGCCGCCGACCGCCAGCGCCTGAGCGAGTTCGGCCGCCAGCACGGCGTGCAGTGGTGGCTGCAACCCAAGGGCCCGGACAGCGTGCAGCGGCTGGAGCCGGGCGGCCCCGAGCTGGCCTACGCGCTGGCGGAATTCGGTTTGCGCATGCCGTTTCGACCGACCGACTTCACCCAGGTCAACCCGCACATCAACCGCGTGCTGGTGGGGCGGGCGCTGCGCCTGCTGCAGGCCCAGCGGCACGAGCGCGTGATCGACTGGTTCTGCGGCCTGGGCAACTTCACACTGCCGATCGCCACCACCGCTGGCCAGGTGCTGGGGGTGGAAGGCAGCGCCGCCCTGGTCGACCGTGCCCGCCAGAATTATGAACAAAATCGTGCTGCAGCGCGCACTGGACCTGCGCTGGCGGCTACCGAATTTGTAGCGCGCAACCTGTTCGACATGAGTGCCGCGCAACTGGTGCAGGACGGCAGCGCCGACCGCTGGCTGGTGGACCCGCCGCGCGAAGGTGCGTTTGCGCTGGTCAAGGCGCTGGCGGCCATCCACCAGGGGCGCCTCGGTGCGCCGGACGCCGAGCCGCTGCCCGCCGGTGCCGACGGCTGGCGTCCGCCGCGCCGCATCGTCTACGTCAGCTGCAACCCCGCCACGCTGGCGCGCGACGCCGGCCTGCTGGTGCATCAGGCCGGCTACCGCTGCAGCGCCGCCGGGGTGGTCAACATGTTTCCGCACACCGCGCACGTCGAAAGCATGGCGGTGTTCGACCTGCAGGACTGAGGCGGTACGCCGACAAGCAAAAGCCCCGCACAACTTGCGCTGTGCGGGGCTTGCTGTATTTTTTTTTGGCTCCCCGACCTGGGCTCGAACCAGGGACCTACGGATTAACAGTCCGGCGCTCTACCGACTGAGCTATCGGGGAACAAGCCTCAAATTATATACCGGATTTTGGCGACTGCGCCGGCCCCCCG